>CAIOHJ010000186.1 GCA_903858085.1 uncultured Chloroflexota bacterium | reverse complement strand
TGGGCACCCAGCTGCTGACCATGCACATGGTGCAGCACAAACTGCTGGTCATGGTCGCCGCCCCGTTGCTCTGGCTGGGCAACCCCTATCCAGTAGGTCTGTGGGGTCTGCCGCGACCGCTGCGTCGGGTGTTGACTGCCCTGCTGGTTGGCAAGAGCTGGCTTCGACAGCTGCTGGCAGCGATCAGCCAACCTGCCATCGCCTGGCTGCTCTTTACCTTTCTCTATCTGGCCTGGCACGATGCAGCCCTTTACGACCTGGCATTGCGCCACGAATGGGTCCATCAGCTGGAGCATCTGACCTTTTTTGGAGGGGCGATGCTCTTCTGGTGGCCGGTGATGAACGGCGCCCCGCGCCTGCACAAAAGCATGGCCTACTGGATGCGAATTGTCTATGTGCTGGCGTTTGTGCCGCCCAATGCGATCGCCGGCTTTGCCATCGCCAACGCCAGCGAAGTCCTCTACCCGCACTACAACACCGTTCCCCGGCTCTATGGGATGACCGCCCTGCAGGACCAGATGCTCGGCGGCGCCATCATGTGGGTGTGGAGCAGCGAGATGATGATCAACGCTGCGCTGACCATGCTGGGGGTGATTTCGATTCAGGATCGCAGACGCAAACAGCAGCTGGCCACCCAGAAGGCAGCCCAGCCAGACACCGCCACTTTCTCCCCGTCCAAGGTCGGCCCATGAACCGGCTAAAGTGGCTCGCCAGGGGCGTGCTGGCAGCAGCGATCTGCTGCATACCCAGCCTGGCAACGGCACACGGAGGCGGCACCCCCCAGATCGCCGATCTGCCAGCTGGCCCTTACCGCTTGTTTGCCTGGACCAGCCCTGACCCCTGGCGGGCAGAGAGTGCCGCCCACATCACGGTGGCTGTCACACGCGTCGACGACCAAGGCCAGACCTTTCCGGTGACCGGGGCAGCGGTGCGCGTGGAGCTGGCAGCTGCCGACGGGTCAGCACAACGGGTGGAACTGGCTGCGACGCCGGTCAGCGCAGTCGCCACGGGTTTCTACGAGGCCGACCACCCCTTGCCCGCTGCGGGTCTCTGGGAGGTCTCCGTCCAGGTCGAAGGCGAAGCAGGCAAGGGGGCGGTCTCCTTTGCGGTGCACGCCGAGCCGGCTGCTGCCGTCAACTGGCCGCTTTGGATCGGTGCGGCTGTGGCCTTGCTGGCCCTGGCCGGTATTCTGGGTACACGTCGCCCTTCCCGTGCAGCAAAAGTCGCCGGTGTCAGGCCGGCGCCCCACTAGACAGGAGCCCCATGTACCTACGCAAACTGTTCAGCCGCCAATGGATTTTGTGGACAGTCGCTGTTGTGCTGATGATGGCACTCTTTGTCCGGCTGGGCTTCTGGCAGCTGGATCGGCTGGAACAGAAGCGGGCGTACAACACCACGTTGTCGACACGCTGGCATCAGGAGCCCTTCAACCTCAGCCAGGAGGCGCTGCCCGCTGCGTTGGAGGGCCTGGAATACCGGCGGGTCACGGCTACCGGCGCCTTCGACTACGCCCACCAGATCGTGCTCAAAAGCCAGGTCTATCGGGACGCAGTCGGAATTGTGCTGGTCACTCCCTTTGTGCTGGCAGAAAACCGGGCAGTGCTGGTGGCGCGCGGCTGGGTTCCACTCGACCGCAGCGCCCCCCAGTTCTGGCCCGAGCTTGAAGAGCCTGCAGGGGCACCGCTGCTGGGGCTGTTGCGCCCCTCTCAAAGCAGACCGGGGGCAGAAACCTCGGGGGCAGAAACCCCGGGGGCAGAGCCATCCACCCCACAGGCTGAATGGTACCGGATCGACATCCCTGCCATCCAGCAGCAGATGCCCTATCAACTGGAGCCGGTCTGGCTCCAGCAGTTGCCCGAGCCGGCCCGCCCGCCCGACCGCCTGCCCATTCGCGAAGAGCCCACAGCACTGGACTCCAGCACCCACCTGGGCTACGCCGTGCAGTGGTTTTCGTTTGCTGTCATCACAGGCTTTGGCTATATAATGCTGGTACGATTTCGCGAACGGCGGCTTACGGCAGCCCCGCCCCCCCCACGCCCGACTGCCGACGACGGTGAGTCGGCGGACCCACAGAGCCCTGCACTGGCCTAGACGCGCCAGGCGTGCCGACGCAACAAAGCGGTGAAACACAAAGAGCCATGTTAAAAAGTACGAGTGTCAAATCCCCCCCTGTCGAAACCGAACCGAAGCGCGCGCCAGCCCGGCTTCGGCTGGCTGTCAACGACTATGTGATGCTGACCAAGCCGCGCATCATCCTGCTTTTGTTGGTCATCACCTTGGTCCCGATGTTTCTGGCTGGCCCTTCCGCACCCAGCGGCTGGCTGATCCTATGGACGATGGTCGGCGGTTTTTTGGCGGCGGGGGGGGCCAATGCCCTCAACCAGTTTGTCGACCGAGATATCGACCATGTGATGGTGCGCACGCGGCTGCGCCCCCTGCCGGATGGGCGCATGCGGCCAGCCCAGGTGCTTACCTTCGGCGGTCTGTTGGGAGCTGCCAGCTTCGGGATCTTGTGGTGGCAGGTCAACCTGCTGGCCGCAACGATCGCATTGTCTGGCCTGCTGTTTTATGTCTTTGTCTACACACTTCTGCTCAAACGGACGAGCACGCAGAACATCGTGGTTGGGGGGCTGGCTGGGGCAGTGCCGCCGCTGGTCGGCTGGGCAGCAGTCGCCAATGAGATTTCGCTGCTGCCCTTGTTGATGGTCGCCATCGTGTTTTATTGGACCCCACCCCATTTTTGGGCGCTGGCGCTGATGCGCCAGAAGGAGTACCGTTCTGCTGGGGTGCCGATGCTGCCGGTGGTCGTCGGGGAACGTGAGACCCACCGGCAAATCGTGCTCTATGCTCTGCTGCTGCTGCTGGCCAGCGTACTGCCGGTCTTTTTGTCGTTGCTGGGGCCCCTCTACCTGCTGCTGGCCCTGTTGCTCAACAGCATCTTTGTGTGGCAGGCCATTGACATCTGGCGCCGCCCCAGCAACACTTACATCTGGCGTCTGTACAAATTCAGCCTGCTCTTTTTGGCCTTGCTCTTTTTGGCGATGGGGCTGGACCGCCTGTTTTACAACGTGCCGTCCGGCGCCATCGATTTTGTCTGGCGGCTCGGGTAGCTGCGGGCTCAGGCAGGGTCGACCCAGACCGGTTCTGGCTGGAGTGTTGGGGCAGGCCGGGTGCCCGGATCCGGGCGTCCGCTGCCTTCCAGCCGGCTGATGGCACGCACATGCATGTCCTGTTCGCAGACAATCTGGCAGGAAAGGCGCACCCCACTCAACCCGCGCTCCGCCAGTTTGCTTTTTTCTGCGGCCGTCATGGTGGTCGGTTCGCCCGCCAAAAATTCTACCCGACAGGTCGTGCAGCGGCTGTTGCCCCCACACGCATGCAGCTGGTCAACCCCGGCCTCGTCGACCAGTGCCAGCACCAGCCGCTTCCCTGCCGGCACCTCAAAGGCTCCATAGTTTTCAACACGCACTGTTGGCATTGCAATCCCCTCATTTTGTTTGGGCCAGACAGCCGCAGGCTCGGCGCCCAGCAGAGTGGCCAGAGTAAACTTCGAATTGGTCCATTTCATCTTTCACCGAATTCTGCCCGATCGTTGTATGATCGTTTACATTTGGCCGGCAATTCACCCAGGATCTCTGGGGGCGTACAGGCTGGCAAGAGCAGGAAAGACCGCATGCAACGACCGATGCAGCCCCCTGCGGGGATGGCTGCCTTCAGCTGGATCTGGGCTGGCCAGTTTGTCTCTCTCCTGGCCTCAGGGATGACACGCTTCGCCCTGACCATCTGGGCTTTTCAAGAAACTGGACAGGCCACGGCGCTGGCGTTGGTCGGTTTTTTTGCCTTTGCTCCGACCGTTCTTTTCAGCCCGCTGGCCGGTGCGCTGGTCGACCGCTGGAATCGCAAACTGGTTCTGATCCTGAGCGATCTGGCTGCCGGGCTGGCCACCGTTGCGCTCCTGCTGCTTTACAACGCCGGTGAACTTCAAATCTGGCACCTGTACGTCGCCAATGCCATTGCCGGTATCTTCGAGGCCTTTCAATTCCCAGCCTTCTCAGCGGCCATGAGTCTGATGGTCCCCCAACAGCACTACGGCCGCGCCAATGGGCTGGTTGCGCTCACCGAGGCGGCGACCGGAATTGCAGCGCCGCTGCTGGCCGGTATCCTCCTGGCCTGGATCGGGCTCCGTGGGGTGATGGCGATCGATGTCGTCACCTTTGTGCTGGCGGTAGCCGTCGTGTTGCTGGTGACGGTGCCCCAGCCTGGGCGTTCAGAGGAGGGCAGGGCTGCAGCGGGCGGGCTGTGGGCAGAGTCCTTCTACGGCTTTCGCTACATCTGGGAGCGCAAGGGGCTGCTGGGGGTGCAGCTCACATTTGCCATCAGCAATTTTTTCGACTCGTCGGCAATGGTGCTGGTGGCTCCGCTGGTGCTGGCCCGCACACAAAACAGTGAACTGCAGCTGGGTACAGTACAATCGGCGTTGGGGCTTGGCGGGTTGGCGGGCGGGCTGCTGATGTCGGTCTGGGGCGGGCCCAAACGACGGATTCACGGCGTGTTGCTTGGATTCATCGGTAGCAGCCTGCTGGGCATCGTGCCACTTGGGCTCGGCCAGGGACTCTGGATCTGGGCCGCCGGGGCGTTTCTGGCCGCCTTTTTTATCCCGCTGATCAATGGCTCCAACCAGGCGCTCTGGCAGTCCAAGGTCGCTCCCGACGTGCAAGGGCGGGTCTTTGCAGCGCGCCGGCTGATCGCCCAGCTCAGCGGCCCGCCGGGCCTTTTGCTGGCTGGCCTGCTGGCCGACTCTGTCTTTGAGCCCGCCATGCAGGGGGGACTCGGCGAGCTGCTCGGCCCCCTGTTCGGCACCGGGCCCGGCGCCGGTATCGGGGTCCTGGTCGTCCTGGCGGGGCTGCTGGGGATCTCCGCCGGCGCTGTAGGCTATGCCATCCCGGCGATCCGTCGGGTAGACGACCTGCCAGACCACAACCAGGCTTCCCCCTGAACCAACTTTTCTGTGCAACAAAGAAAGGGTTTTATGCGACCAAAACCGCCTGTCCTCCCCGATTTTATCAAGCAGCGCACCCACCCGCGCGACTATCTGAGCATCCTGCTGGCCGGTCTGGCCATGGGGAGCGCCGATGTGGTGCCTGGGGTCTCGGGAGGGACAATCGCCTTTATCGTCGGCATCTACGAGGAGCTGCTTGGCAGCATCCGCATGGTGGGCCGGCCCGTGGTCTGGCGGGCGCTGCTGCAGCTGCGCTGGGGGGAGGCCTCTCGCCTGATCAACCTGCCTTTTCTGGTGGTGCTGGGAAGCGGGATCCTCGCCGCGATCGTGACGCTCGCCCCAGCCATCGAATGGCTGCTGGTGAACCAGCCGGTGTTGATCTGGAGTTTCTTCTTCGGGCTGGTGGTGGCGTCGATCGTGCTGGTCGTGCCGAGGGTCAAACAATGGGCGGCCAGCCGGTGGGTGGCGCTGCTGCTGGGCACAGTGGGTGCCTACTGGCTGGTCGGTCTGGTGCCGGTGCAGACGCCTGACGACGGGTGGTTTTTGGTTCTCAGCGGAGCTGTGGCGATCTGTGCGATGATTCTGCCAGGAATTTCGGGGTCGTTCATTCTGGTATTGCTGGGCAAGTATCAATTTTTTATCAACGCCATCAACACCCGCGACCTGGCCAGCCTGGCCCTCGGGGGAATCGGGATGGGGGTCGGCCTGGTCAGCTTTGCACAGATCCTGACCTGGCTCTTTCGCCGCTACCACGACCTCACCGTGGCGGCCTTGATCGGGCTGATGATCGGCAGCCTGCGCAAGGTCTGGCCCTGGAAAGAGGTGGTCGAGACGATGGTGGATCGGCACGGAGATGTGGTGCCGTTGGTCGAGCGCAATTTTCTGCCCAGTTTTTTGCTTAACGGCAGCGTGAATCCCGAGGTGCTCTGGGCTGTGGGCGCGGCGCTGCTCGGGATCGTCGTGCTCTTCGGCGTCGAATGGATCGCCACCCGACGCCGCTGAACTGAACGGCAAGCACGTGGGTGCGTTTTGGAGGAGGTCTCTCCCCAAACGCACCCACATTGCCAGTTCAGCTCCCCAGTTCAGCTCCCCAGCCCTGCCGCGGCGCGCAGCGCGTCGGCGTGGCCCGTCTCTTCCCAGGGCAACTGAATGTCGTCGCGGCCAAAGTGGCCGTAGGCGGCTGTCTGCCGGTAGATGGGCCGCCGCAGGTTGAGATCCCGAATGATGGCACCCGGGCGCAGGTCGAAATGCTGTTCGATCAGCTTGGCGATCTGCGCGTCGGCAATTCGACCGGTGCCAAAGGTTTCGACGTTGATGCTCAGCGGCTGGGCCACACCGATGGCGTAGGCCAGTTGGATTTCACAGCGCTGGGCCAGCCCTGCGGCCACGATGTTTTTGGCCACCCAGCGGGCCGCGTAGGCGGCGCTGCGGTCGACTTTGGTGCAGTCCTTGCCAGAAAAAGCGCCCCCGCCGTGGCGGCCCATCCCCCCGTAGGTGTCGACGATAATTTTGCGGCCGGTCAGCCCGGCGTCTCCCATCGGCCCCCCCACGACAAAACGACCGGTCGGATTGGTGTAGATGATCAGGTCACGGTCGACCAGCGCTGCAGGCAAGACCGGGTCGATCACATGTTCGATCAGCGCCTGACGGATCGCGCTCTGGGTGATCTCAGGGTCGTGCTGTGTGCTGATCAGCACGGTATGAATACGCTTGGGTTTGCCGTAGGCATATTCGACAGTGACCTGGGTCTTGCCGTCGGGGCGCAGCCAGGGCAGAATGGCCTGTTTGCGCACCTCGCTCAGCCGACGGGCCAGCTTGTGGGCCAGATAGATCGGCATTGGCATCAAGGTGGGCGTCTCGTCGCAGGCAAAGCCAAACATCATCCCCTGGTCGCCGGCACCGACTCCCTCGATGGCGTCTCGCTTCGAGTCCATCGAACCGCTCTTGAATTCCTGGGCCTGATCGACCCCCAGCGCGATGTCCGGGCTTTGTGCGGCAACTGCAATTTGCACACCGCAGGTGTTGCCGTCAAACCCTTTGTCGCTGTGGTCGAAGCCGATCTCCTTGACGACCTGCCGTACCAGGTCGTCGTAGTTGACCAGGGCATGGGTCGTGATTTCTCCCAGACAGATCACAAAGCCGGTTTTGATGGCCGTCTCGCAGGCCACACGCGCCTGGGGATCCTGGGCAAAAATCGCGTCGAGTACAGCGTCGCTGATCTGGTCGCACATCTTGTCCGGGTGGCCTTCGGTCACGGACTCACTTGTAAACAGAAGGCTGGGCGATGTCATAAATGTAGTCATAGGTTGGTTCTCCGCTGATTTTAGTGGCCTGTGCCCAGGCTCCATTCGTTCAGATAGGCCTGTTGTTCGGAGGTCAGCACGTCGATTTCGACCCCCATCGCCTTGAGTTTGAGATAGGCGATCTGCTGGTCGATGGCTTCGGGGACATCGTAGACCTGACCTTTGAGTTCGCCGCCGTGCTTGAGCATATACTCGGCGGCCAGCGCCTGGTTGGCAAAGCTCATGTCCATCACGGCGCTCGGATGTCCTTCCGCCGCGGCCAGGTTGACCAGACGGCCCTCCCCTGCCACATAGAGGCGACGCCCGTCGGTCAGCGCATATTCGTCGAGGAAATCGCGCACGCGGGTGATCTTGGTGCTCATCTGTTCGAGCGCCTTGAGGTTGATCTCAACATCGAAATGCCCGCTGTTGGAGAGAATGGCACCGTCCGGCATCAGCTCCATGTGGCGCTGGTCGAAGACGTGGATGTCGCCGGTCGCGCTGCAGAAGATATGGCCTACCTTGGCCGCTTCCAACATCGGCATGACCCGGAAGCCGTCCATCACGGCCTCCAGCGCTTTGAGGGGCTCAACCTCGGTGACAATCACATTGGCCCCCATCCCGCGTGCCCGCATTGCGATGCCCTTGCTGCACCACCCGTAGCCGCCGACGACGAAGTTTTTGCCCGCCAGCAGAACGTTGGTGGCACGGATGATGCCGTCGATCGTGCTCTGGCCAGTGCCGTAGCGGTTGTCAAAAAAATGTTTGGTCTGGGCGTCGTTGACTGCCACCACCGGAAAGGCCAGCTTGCCGGCCGCTGCCATGGCCCGCAGCCGGATGACACCGGTCGTGGTCTCCTCAGTGCCCCCCACCACCGTGTCGAGCAGGTTGCTGCGCTGGGTATGCAGCATGGCCACCAGATCCATCCCATCGTCCATCGTGATATGGGGCTGGATGTCGAGCACACTGTTGAGGTGGCTGTTGTACTGGGCGGTCGTCTCCCCCTTGATGGCAAAGACCGGCATCTCGTAGTAGGCCACCAGCGCGGCGGCAATGTCGTCCTGGGTGCTCAGCGGGTTGGAGGCAGCCAGAGCCACCTCGGCCCCCCCAGCAATCAGAACACGCATCAGATTGGCCGTCTCCGCCGTCACATGCATGGCCGCAGCCATCCGGATGCCTTTGAACGGCTGCTCTTTTTTGAAGCGTTCTTCGATCAGATCGAGCACCGGCATCTCTTTGGCTGCCCACTGCATACGGAAGCGTCCACGTTCCGCCAGCTGGATATCGGCGATATCATGAGGTCGTTCTTGGTGGGTGATTGTCATCGTTTTTCTCCGTAACTAAATAAAAAAGACAGCAGCATGGGGGCGCTCCACATTCGGAGCGCTACAGCCCACCACACCGGCTGTCTATGCCAACAAGGTCTACCTGCGGTCTACGCAAGGTCGCCAGCCCTTCAAAATAGCCACAGTGGATGGCGAAGCCGCTGCGGCGATAGATTCGCTCCGCTGCGCGGTTGCGCTGATCCACATTGAGCACGATCGTCGTGATGCGGCTCGCCCGCAGCTGCGCAACCAGCACTCCCAGAAGCGCTGTCGCCAGCCCCTGGCCACGACAGTCGGGTCGCGTGTAAAAATTGCCGAGCGCACAGATCGAATGCTGGGGGTCAACGACATGCGTCCCCCCGATCGCCGCCAGCCTGCCGTCCGCATCTACCGCTGCATAAAAAGGCCCCAGTTCCAGCTGGTGGGCAGCAAATGCATCCGGTGTAAAAGGACCACCGTGCGCAAACAACGCTTCGACCGCAGAGAGATCGACCTGCTTCAGCGGACGAAAGTGGTAGCTCGCCGGCAGCGCTACAACCGGCGGCGGGCCGACCAGCACCATTCGCCACATTGGCCGCAGCTCGCTCCACTCGCAATGCAACGCCATCGCTGGCAGATGCTCAGGCAGGACACTCAGGTAGACCGCGTCGGGCAACCGCTCTCCTGCCAACGCAGCCGCAACCCCCGTCGAGGAGCCGGCGGCAAAAAGCACAGGCGGCGTCAGGCCGTTGAAGAGCAGCACGACGCCCGCTTCATCCTCCTGCGCGGGGAGCAGCCAGCGGCAGTAAGGAGCCAGCTGAGGCTGCCGGTCCGCCAGTGCATAGGCGGACCAGAGCGGGTCTGCACACAAAATCGACATACACCGAGCCTCCCCTGCAGCAGAGGATGCGGCAGCCGCCCCCCGGCTCATCGTCCTGTGTACACAGGGGGAGCCGACACAGGGGAAGCAAAGAGCGCCTGCAGGCAGGACTCCTGCCCATAATTCTCCGTGTAGCGCTCGATGAATTCTTCAGGGGTAAACCGATGTGTGGTGGTCCCCCGCTGTTCCAGGGCATAGGCACCGCAGAGGGACGCCACCCGTCCGGCCACCTCCCAAGGAAGCGCTGCCAGCAGAGCCGCAAAAAGCCCACCCCGGTATGCGTCGCCGGCGCCGGTCGGGTCGACCGCACGTTCGACACGCGCGGCGGGCACCTCCAACAGGGTCTCTTCGACATAGATGCGGCTGCCCTCCTTGCCGAGCGTATTGACCAGAACCCTCACCTCAGAGCACAGCTGATTCAGCGACCATCCGGTTTTGTTGAGGATCATTGCCAGCTCATATTCGTTGCAGAGCAGGTAGGTGGCCCCCGGGATGCTCTCCAGCAGATCTGCGCCGCTCAGCCGGGCGATCTGCTGGCTGGGGTCGTAGCCATAGGGGATTCCCAGCTGACGGCACTCCTGGGTGTAGGCCAGCATCGCCCCAGGGTCGTTGGGGCTGACCAGCACGGCCTGTGCGTCGTGCAGACCGCGAGCGGCCAGGCTGTAGTTGCGGGCATGCGCCATGGCCCCGGTGTAGAAGATGGCAATTTGGTTGTGTTCCTGGTCGCTGCCGACAAAAAACGAAGCCGTAAATTCATCGGGGATCTCCACGACGTGGTCGGTGCGCAGCCCGTGCGTTTCCATCCAACGTCGATAGTCGCCAAAATCCTGGCCAACCGTCGCCAGCACGACCGGGTCAGCGCCGAGCAGTTTCATGGTGTAGGCAATATTGGCCGCCACACCGCCCCGTTCTTTGCGCATCGACTCGGCCAGAAAGCTCAGGCTGATCTTGTCAAGCTGGTCAGGCAGAATCTGCTCACGGTACAACCCCGGATAAAACATCAGATAGTCGTAGGCCACCGAACCTGTAATCACAAAAGACATATTTTTCTCCTCTATCCTAAACGGTCTCCGTTCCCAGGGAAAGAGATGACCCCTTTGGGAGGTTCGTGAAAGGCCAGCCGTTCCAGCAGGGTGGAGGCATCCTCGCTGACAATGAAAAGCTGGCGATGCAGCGGCCGCACAAATCCTTCTTTGACCGCCTGGTCGACCCAGAGCAGCAGCGGGTCAAAATAGTTGTTGACATTGTAGAGGCCGATCGGCTTGCGCTGGAGCCCGAGCTGTCCCCAGGTGAGGGTCTCAAACAGCTCGTCGAGTGTGCCGTAGCCGCCGGGCATCGCAACAAACGCATCGGCCTCGCGCGCCATCCGCGCTTTGCGTTCGTGCATGCTGTCCACCACGACGGTCTCGCCGATCGGTTCGCCGGCCACCTCGCGTGGGGCCAACACCCCAGGGATGACGCCGAGCACGTCGCCGCCGCGGTCAAAGACCGTGCGGGCCAGCACCCCCATCAGGCCGACGCTGCCGGCCCCATAGACCAGACGCAGCCCCCGCCGCACCAGCTCTCGCCCCAGCAGTTCGGCAGCCTGCCGGTAGACAGCCTTGGTGCCCAGGCTCGACCCACAGTAGACACAGACAGTGCGCAGCTGGTTCATCGAACAACGCCTCCTCCACCCGGCAGCTCTCTGCGCTGGCGACGCTGTGCAGCGATGCGCGCCTCTGCAGCGGTCTTGGCCTGGCGCAGGCTGACAGCGAAGGGTGGAAAGCAGACCCCCTCTTCGGTCACGATGGCCGTCAGATAGCGGTGAGGCGTCACGTCAAAGGCGGGGTTGTAGACCGGCACACCGTCGGGGGCAATCGCAACCCCATCGATGTGCGTGACCTCTTCGCTGCTGCGCTCCTCGATCGGGATCTGATCCCCGTCGGCCAGGGTCAGGTCCACCGTGCTGGTCGGCACCACTGCATAGACCGGAATCCGGTTCTCGCACGCCACAACCGCCAGCTTGTAGGTCCCAATCTTGTTGGCGACATCCCCATTGGCTGCAACCCGGTCAGCCCCGAAGAGCACAGCGTCCACCTGACCGGTGCGCATCAGGTGGCCAGCGCTGTTGTCAGCGATCAGATGCATCGGGATGCCAGCCCGCAACAGTTCCCACGCGGTCAGCCGGGCCCCTTGCAGGCGAGGTCGGGTCTCATCGACCCAGACATGGACGCGCTTGCCCTGTTCGGCACAGGCGTAGACCACACCTAGCGCAGTGCCAAAGTCGACCGTGGCGAGCGCCCCCGTGTTGCAGTGGTGCAGCAGATTGGCGCCGTCGGCGATCAACTCGGCCCCATAAAACCCCATGCGTCGGTTGATGGCCACATCTTCTTCGGCGATGGCATCTGCTTCGTCCAGCAGAAGCCCTTGCAGCACAGCAACTGATGGGTCAGCCGCCTGCTCGGCGGCGTCCAGCATGCGCGCCGTGGCCCAGCTGAGGTTGACCGCAGTCGGCCTTGCAGCGTCCAGCAAGGCCTTGGCCCGGCGCAGATCCGCAAGCAGCCCGGCGGTGTCGTGCGCCGGGCTGCTGTGCGCAGCCAGCACCATGGCATACGCGCCCGCCGCTCCGATCGCCGGAGCCCCCCGCACCACCATCGCCTGGATCGCCTCAGCGACCGCTGCGACAGTCGCATAGCCGTTCACCGCAAATGTACCCGGCAACCTCCGCTGATCGATCAGCATGACCTGCCGGTTTTCCCAAAAGACTGCCCGTACCGATTGGTTTGTCATGGCACCCACCCTACAACAAAAAACGCCTCCCCATTTGTACAGGAAGGCGCTTGATCAATTGGACCCAAGAAACCTACCCGCTCGACGGACGATCGATGGTTCGAAAAAACCTGCTCTTTCCAAAGCGCCAGGACTTTTTCTCACTACAACCGAAAACCGGGACTCCAGCGGGTTGTCGAGGTGTCGCTGCCTCGATTCACTTGGCTGCACTTTGCCGCAGCCTGTCTCTAAAATCTCTCCAAAAACAATAGCATAGCCAAGATGCCCTGTCAAAATTCTGGATTTCGCACCTTGAGAATCGAATCGCTGGTCGTTTCAGCGGCAGCCTGCCATCGATCGCCTCTCGCGCAGGTGACTATGCACGAGCGCAGTTCTGCGCTACAATAGATGGTGATGAGCTCGATGCATCCTTGTGACCTTTCGATCGTGATCGTGAGCTGGAATGTGTGGCCTCTGCTGCAGCGTTGCCTGGCCTCGATCGAACGCTGCAGCGTGGCGACAGCCCCCAGACTGCGGGTTCTTCCCCAAGGGTGGCATCTGGAAGTCATCGTCGTCGACAACGCCAGCGCAGATGACACCCCGGCCCAGGTTGCGGCCCACTTCCCCTGGGTACAGGTGCTGGCCCAAAGACAGAACATTGGCTTTACCGGCGGCAACAACCGGGGCTTTGTGGCCAGCAAGGGACGTTTTCTTTATTTTCTCAACCCAGACACCGAGCTGGTGGACGAGACGACAGCAGGCGCTTCACTGGCCACCCTGGCAGCCCGGTTGGAGGCAGACCCCACGCTCGGCGTCGTGGGCCCACAGCTGCGCTACAGCGACGGCAGCCCACAGCCCAGCGCCCGACGCTTTCCGCGTCCGCTCACCGGATTTTGGGAAAGCACCTGGCTGGGGCGCAGCTGGCCGGGCAACCCCTGGACCCGCGCCCTGCGCATGGCAGAGTGGCCGACAGACCAATCCTGTGCGGTTGACTGGCTCGTCGGTGCAGCGCTGCTCTGCCGACGCAGCGCGCTGGAAGCGGTCGCCACCGCCGCCGGCCCCTTCGACGAAACATTTTTTATGTACAGCGAAGAGCTCGACCTTTGCCGACGCATCCGGCAGGCTGGCTGGCAGGTGCTTTACGAGCCCGCAGCACAAGTCCTCCACCACGAAGGCAAAAGCAGCGAGCAGGTCTCGACCCAACGGCACATTCACTTCAATACCAGCAAGGTGCGCTACTGGTACAAATGGTTTGGCCCCCGCTGGGCTGCTGCCCTGCGGGGATTTCTCCTGGGCGAATATCTCCTGCAGATCGGGGTTGAAGGGGTGAAGCAGCGTCTTGGACACCGTCCCGAGCTGCGTCGGAGCCGGATCGAAGCCTACCGGGCTGTTCTGCGCAGTGGGCTGCGCTGAGCGGCCCCCGCAGACCCCGTCTGCACTCTTCTTGATTTTCAACAGCTCATTTGAATCGCCGAGCTCTTTGCTGACCGGATTGGGGATCGGCTGCCCGACGGCCGCAGCGGCCAACACGTTGAGGAGAACAACCGGCTCCATCGTTTCCTCCTGCGCACCTGCCGGCGCCCGGTCAGTCGCCCAGCGCAGCCGACTGGTGGAGCACCGCCAGGATCGGCGGTGCATAGCTCTGGATTTTCCAGGGTGTCAGCCCGGCAATCGACCGCAGCGCCTCCGCGCTGACCGGGTTTTGTTGGGCGATCGCCAGCAGGGTGCTGTTGGGCAGGACGATGTCGGCGTCCACACCACGAGAAGCGGCGGTCTCTGTGCGCCAGCGGCGCAGGTTATCGTAGCGCTGCTGAATCGCCTTGTCCAGCAACAGCTCGGAACGTCCATCGCCGGAGGGGAACGGCGGCAGCGGCTGGCCCTGGCTGGCACGAATTGTGTCCAGCAGCTCGCTGCCGTAGCGGTGGATTTGCAGCGTCGAAAGCCCGTCGATCCTGGCGAGTTCGTCCTGGCAGCCGGGCAGGGACTGCGCAAGCTGAACCAGGACAGAATCGTTGACCACTTTGAAAGGGGGACGGTCTGTGCTGCGCGCGGCTTGTTCGCGCCAGTGCCAGAGGGCTTCGAGCACGTTGTGCTGGCCACGCGGGACCTCACGCACCGAACGCATCTGCCAGAAGCTGCGCCCGTTCGGCTCGCGCCCGGCCGGGTTGCCCCTGGTCAATGCGGCAAAGGCATCCTGCGCTTCTTCCCAGCGACCGCGCTGCTGGAGCGCATCGACCAGCCGTTCGCGCAACGGCAGCAGAGAGTGCGTGTCCATCTGGGCATAGGCGATTTGGGCCGGGGTCAGCGGGCGCTGCCCCCAGTCGGTGCGCTGCATCCGCTTGTCGCTGACAATGCCAAATTGCTCTTCCAAAATCGCTGCCAGCCCAACCTGTTTCCAGCCCAGAATCCGGGCCGCCAGCTGGGTGTCAAAAACACGCTGGAAGATGAAGCCATAGCTGCGGTACAATGTGAGCATATCGTTGTCGGCTGCATGCATGACCACTTCCACCGCCGGGTCGGCCAACAGCTCGCCCAAGGGGGAAAGGTCGTTCAGCCGCAGCGGATCCACCAGATAATCTTCGACGACGCTCTGTTCTGGCGGGCCGTCTGCAGCAGCCACGGAGATCTGAATCAGACAGACTCTCCCCTGGTAGCTGTAGAGGCTGTTGCTCTCCGTGTCGAGCGCAAAACGAGGCTGGCGGCGCAGCTGGTCGACCAGCCGGCGCAGGGCCTGAGGGGTATGAACCAAAGGTTGTGCTGTTTTTGAGTAGAAGTACATTCCTGCCTATGCCAAAAACCTGATAAACTTCTGAAGAACCGTGACGGTTCTGTACGGTGGCACTCGCAAGGAGCGCCAGAGTGTCTCGTGCAGGGTTCATCTTACTGTGCAGAGGAAACCGTGTCAAAACAGAGACGCTGAACGGTTTGTGCAAAACCAAATTGAGCTTCGACTTTGTGCGCAGTTGTGAAAGGAGTGGGTCGTGCAGGTACCGATCAGAGCGAAAGCAGTGTCCAGCCCTACGCAGAGCCCCTTTCTGCGTTCGATCAGGCTGGAGTTGCTGGGGTTGTTGTTGTTTGTCGCACTCTTCAGCTTGTTGAAGGACCTTGGGGCTGTGCTCTCCCCCTCTGGGCTGATTGCGCTGGGGCTGGGGATGGCAGCGGTTCCTGCGCTGCTCTGGCTGGCAGTTTTCTACCGGATCGACCAGGCCCAACCCGAGCCAAAACAGCTGGTCGCCCGGGTCTATCTGGCTGGCCTGTTGGTCGCCGCCGCGCTGCACCAACCGATCTACGGGGTCTGGTTTGAGAGCAGCCGCTGGCTGGGAAACTACTGGTGGTCGCAGCTGTTCGGCGGGATTTTGGTCACCGGCATGGCGAGTGCGGCCATCGTCTACGCCACGGTACGGGCGACAATTTTTGCCGACCCAGCGTTTGACGAACGGCTGGATGGCATTCTGTACGCAGTGGCTGCCGGGCTCGGGGTTGCCACTGTCCACAACTTCGTCTACGTGATGCAGCATGGGGGCGTCGACCTGCAGATCGGCTCGATCCGCATGGTGGTCGATACCTTGGGCTACGCCAGCATGGCGGGGGTGCTCGGCTATTTCATCGGCCAGGCCCGTTTCGAGAAAACCCCCCTTTATTACCTGCCCGCCGGGGTGACTTTGTCTGCGATATTGACCGGGCTCTATTTTTTTTTGATCGATCGGAGTGGCCAGGGGGGGCTGCAGGCCGAACCCTGGCGTGACCTGGCGCTCGGGATCTTCTGGACGCTGCTGGTTCTGGGCGCCGTCAGCTGGCTGGTGCGCCGCGCCAATGAAGAAAGTGCCCGTGTTGCCCTGCTGGCTGGCGAACGGTGGGTGGCCCAAGACGATTCGACACCCCCAACAGGAGCCGTACAATGATCTGGTTCGACCGTCTGATCAAGCCAAGCCCAACCAACGATCGGCCAGATCCGCGCGAGCATCTGGTCAACGACCTGGCAGTTGCCGTGACCGTTCTCTTTGCGTTCCTGCTGGCGCTGGGGGTGCGCAACCAGGCCGATTTTGCCAGCCAGTTTGTGTTGCTCAACGCTGGGGCAGCGAACGGCGGCGCACTCCGGGTGGCCTATCCCGACCGTTGGGCGGTGCGCGAGCAGAGCCCAGGTGGGTTTACAGCGCTGCAGCTGGGCAGCCCCAGCCTTTATGAAACCCAGGTAACGGTGAGCAGCCGCCCCTTAGGAGAAGCGGAAAGCCTGGAACTGGCACGTTTTGAACGTTCGCTCAAGCTCGCCGCCAGCCTGGACACCTATCGCGAGCTGACCGCAGAGACACTGACCCTGTTAAACGGGAGCCCAGCCATTGTGACCACCTACGGCTTTGTTGTAGATCCGGCACAGGAGAGCGGAGCCGCCGAGCTGCCCATCGTCGTCAAAGGAGAGGATATCCTGTTTGTAGCCGGCGATTTTCTGTACAGCGTGACGCTGCGCGCCGATGCCATGGCGTGGGAGGCCAGCGCCCATGCGTTTGCAGTGGTCACCGCCAGCCTGCGTCTGCAGCCGGTCACCGAGCTGTGGGCCGACCCAGCCCGGGGTCGCAGCTTTGACGGTGCTGCTCAAAACAAAGGAGGCAACTGATGCGCTACCGTGCTGTGCTGGCCAGGTGGGCCAGTGGCCGTTCGCTGGGCAAGCTGCCCCTCCTGTGGGTTCTGTTGGCTGTGCTCACTCTGACAGGGAGCGCACAGGCTGTGGAACGGCTCTCGCTGCAGCGGGCGCTGCAGTCGGTGGTGTTGGTGCTGGTGCCCGACGCCAACGGCGAACTGCTCAGTTCGGGCAGCGGAACCGTCCTGGACGCCGAGCGCGGTCTGGTGCTCACCAATTTTCATGTGCTGGGCGACCTGGAAAGTGGCGAGTTTTTCAACCACACAGGCGCTGCTGCGATCGGGGTGATGCCAGACACGCTGCGCGGGGCCCCTGTGCTGCGCTACACAGCCCGCACCATCGCCCACGACCGCCGGTACGACCTGGCCCTGCTCCAGATCGACGGCCTGCTCGACGGGTCGACCGCGCTGCCCAAAAATCTGGGGCTGACCGCACCGCCGCGAGGAGAAAGCGACGCGCTGCTGCCCGGCGACCGTATGGCCGTGATCGGCTACCCGGATCTGGGTGGCGCCACAGTCACCTACACGGAAGGGGTCGTCTCTGGCTTTCTGGACGAAGAGAACGACGGCGAGTTCGAGTGGATCAAGACCGACACCCAGATTGCACCGGGCAACTCTGGGGGGCTGGCCATCGACCAGGCGGGCAATTTTATCGGGGTGCCGACAGCTGGCTACAGCCGTGCCGACGTCGCCAGTCAGATCGGACTGGTGCGTCCGGGTGCGATCGCGCTGCGCTTCTATGACCAGGCGATCCTTGGGCAAGAGACCGACCAGGAGGTGAGCGATCTCCCAGTCGCAGCGGTGCGCAACGCCGAGTTCGGCGACGCCATCACCCTTCAGGACCGTGTCACCCGCCCGCTGACTCTTCTTCCCAGCGGCACCACCGATCTCTACATGAGCTTCGACTTTGCTGGCTTCCGCAACGGCCAGCGGTTTTCCTACGACTGGAAGCTCGACGGTCGCTCCCTCTACAAAGATGCCATCGACTGGCGGGAAGGCACCCACGGCACCACCTGGCTGCACCTCTTCCTCGAGCAGGGGTTGCCCGACGGGGTCTACACTGTTGAAATGCGGCTGGACGGGCTGCTGGTTCATACCGGTACGGTCACTGTCGGGGCAGCGCCCTCCACGCTCTCGGCCTCCTTTGGCCGGATCGTCTTTGCCCCGTCGCTCGATGCTGCCGGCCAGCCGCTCGACCCTGACAGCTCCTTCTTCGCAGTTGACACGGTCTACGCCGTCTTCCCAGTGGCTGGGCTGGAGCGCGGCACCCCCTGGCGCAGCCGTTGGCTGGTCGATGGCGCCGAGGTGCTGGCCGACAGCGACGTGTGGGCAGACAGCGCCGTGCGTTCGAGCTGGGTCAGCATCCGCCACCCAGAAGGGCTGCCGGTCGGCGAGTATACGCTGGAGCTCTACATCGGCGACCAGCTGGCACAACGCGGCACCTTCACGGTTGTAGAGCGGGCCGCAGCCAACCTGCTGCAGCCGGTGCGGGTCACCGGGGTCGTCTCGGATCTCAACAACCGCCGGCGCACGGTGGCTGGCGCATTGGTCTCCGTGCTCCAGCCCGGGGTGAGCGTGCAGCAGTGGGTCGACAGCGACTTCGACCCGGCGTTGGTGCAGGCCAGCGGCAAAAGCGGACGCAGCGGGCTCTACCAGCTCGACGGCCGCCTCGCCCCGGGCACCACCTATGCCATCGTCGTGATCCACGACAGCTACCAGCCGTTGATCGTCGACAGCTACACGGTGCCGACAACAGCCGGCGACCCCTACTCGCTCAACCTGGCGCTGCACCCCTCATGAGACACTCCATCACCGTTGTCGGCGGCGGGCTGGCTGGCAGCGAGGCTGCCTGGCAGATTGCCAACCGCGGCTTCCACGTCGATCTGTACGAAATGCGCCCGACGCAGGGCACCCAGGCACATCAAAGCGGTCGTCTGGCGGAGCTGGTCTGCAGCAACTCCATGGGTTCGACACTGCCCGACCGCGCCCTGGGCATCCTCAAAAACGAGCTGCTGCGGCTGGGCAGCCTGGTGATTCAGACGGCCTTCCAACACGCGCTGCCGGCCGGCGCGGCGCTGGCTGTCAGCCGGGATGAATTTTCCCAAGCGATCACCGAACGCATCCACAGCCACCCCCACATCCGCGTGCTACGCGATGAGGTGACCGACATTCCTGCGGGCCCCACGATCCTCGCCACCGGCCCGCTGACCAGCAGCGCGCTGGCCGCCCAGATCCAGGCGTTGACCGGCCAGCGACATCTCTATTTTTACGATGCAATGGCGCCGATCGTCGCGGCGGAGAGCATCGACATGACCGTTGCCTTTCGGCAAAGCCGCTATGACCGCAACAGCGAGATGGGCACAGAGGAGGGCGACTACATCAACTGCCCGCTCGACCCGGAAGACTACCGCCGCTTTGTGCAGGCAGTGCTGGCAGCCCCCAAACTCGAACTCAAGACGGCAGACGCCGAGCTCGAACGATACTTCGAAGGGTGCATGCCGATCGAAGCGCTGGCCGCACGCGGGGAGCAGTCGCTGGCCTTCGGCCCGATGCGCCCGGTCGGGCTGCGCGACCCCCGCACCGGCCGACGGCCCTACGCTGCGGTCCAACTGCGCCAGGACAACGTCGCCGGCACCCTCTACAACATGGTCGGGTTCCAGACCAATCTGCGCTGGGGAGCCCAGGAAGAGGTGCTGCGCCTGATCCCGGGTCTGGCAGAGGCGGAGTTTGTGCGGCTGGGCCAGATGCACCGCAACACCTTCATCAACAGCCCAACCCTGTTGGCCCCGACCTTGCAATTCAGAACGCGCCCCGACCTCTTCTTTGCTGGCCAGATCACAGGCACAGAAGGGTATGTGGGCAGCACGATGGGCGGGCTGATCGCTGGCATCAACAGCGTACGTCTGCTGTGCGGGGAGCCGCTGCTGACCCTGCCGCGCACCACCATGACAGGCGCCCTGCTCCACTACATCACCCACGCCGACCCTGCTACCTTTCAACCGATGAAGGCAGCGATGGGGCTGCTGCCCGAGCTGGAAAAGGCTGTCCAGAACAAGCGGGCGCGCTACGCAACCTACGCAGAACGAGCCGAAACCGATCTGGAACAGTGTCTGCAGACAGCCCATTTTGTAGGGCTGGAGAAAGGATAGACGGCCATGTCAGCCCCCTCGCTGCCGCGGCGCCACGCCGCCTATGGCCTGTTTGCACGCCTGCCCTACTGGCTGCTGGCAGCACTGCTGATCGGCGTCCTCTCTCTCTGGCAGGTCGCTACCAGCGAGAGCTATACCGTGATCTTCACAGCGGTTGCCCGCGGCGTAGGGGTGACCCTCTCGGTCACTGTCCTGGCCTACGCCGGCGCGCTCTGGGTGGGTCTTCTGGTCGGGCTGGCACGCGTCTCCAAGAACCGCCCGATCTACGAGATCGCCACCTTCTATGTCGAGGTCGTCCGCGGCGTCCCAATGCTGGTGCTGCTGCTCTATATCGCCTTTGTGGTGGCGCCGGCTGGGGTCTACGCTGCCAACTGGCTGGGAACCCAGCTGGCCCTGTTGGGCCCACTGGTGCAGCCGCTGGCGGATCTGCGGGTGCGCGATGTCGACTTCACAGCCCGGGCCATCCTGGCGCTGGTGATCGGCTACAGCGCGTTTCTGAGCGAAATTTTTCGCGCCGGCATCGAAAGCATCGAACGAGGCCAGGTGGAAGCAGCCCAAAGTCTCGGGATGTCCCCCTGGCAGGTGATGCGCTACGTGGTGCTGCCCCAGGCAATCCGGCGGGTGCTGCCCCCTCTCGGCAACGATTTTATCGCCATGCTCAAAGATTCGTCGCTGGTCTCGGTGCTCGGGGTGCCCGACATCACCCAGATGGGCAAGGTCTACGCGGCCAGCACCTTTCTTTATTTCGAGACCTACAACATCGTCGCCCTGCTCTATCTGGCCATGACGATCGTGCTCTCGTTGCTCGTGCGCTGGCTGGAACGCAGAATGCCGCAGAATGTGCGGTAGCTGTTGTCGCTGGGCACCCAGCCGGAGGGCAACAGTCGCCTGACAGGGAACTGCGCAAGCCCGGCGCAACGTTTTACAAGGCAGCTGATTGCGCGCCTGCGCCAGAGACTTCTGTCCAAAAAACTGAAAGGGGTTTGCACTTGAAGACATTTCCATTCCATCGGCTGATTTTGGCGCTGCTGGCGCTGCTGGCTGCAGCAGGTCTGCCCGCCGCAACCCAGGCTTTCCCCAGCCAACAGAGCGAGCCAGCTGCCCTGACACCCGCTGCGCTGGCGAATATGAGCTATCGCTCCGAGTTGGGGGCGGAAGGGGTTGTGACATTGGTCGATGGCCGTTTCGAAGAGAGCGAAACAGGATGGGTGGCCGGGATACGCGCCGCCACACTCGCCACCGGAACGCTCGACGGCCAGCCAGTGGCTGCGGTCCAGTTTTTTGAGAGCGGCGGCGGCAGCGGGCTCTTCGTCTCCCTGGCGCTGGTCGTCGAACAGGAGGGTCTGCCGGTCAACCTGGCCAGCGCGCCGCTGGGGGACCGCGTCCAGGTCAACACCCTGACAGTGGCCGACGACCAGATCCAGGTCGAGCTGGTCCGGCATGGGGAGGGAGACCCGATGTGCTGTCCGACCGAACTGGTGCACCTCACCTATGCGTGGGAGGACAACCAGCTGGTGCCGGTGGCGGAGGTCGTGTTGGGGCGAGCCCCGCTGCTTTCGCTCGACCTCGAGATCCCCTATCAGAGAACTGTGTTGCCGTCGCAGCCCTACACCGCCAGCCAGCTGTCCGGCGATCTTCCGGTCTACACCGAGCTTCTCTTCGACGAATCCACAGAGGCTCCGACCCTCGCCCTTTACCCGGTCGAAGAGGCTCTGCGGGTGTGGGAGGAGGCAGGCGATCTGACAGGGAGCGAACAGCTGGCAGCGCTGCAGCGCATCCTGGCCGAGCAGCCAGCCAGCCTGAATGCACCACTCCCGCCGCCAGCGACAGGCGAAGCAGTGGAAGGGCAGGTAGCCTACTTGAGCGGCACAGGCTTCAGCGGCGTGCGCTTCGTGGCAGAGCTGGACGATGCCAGCCTCATCTACCACTTCAGCGGCCTGAGCGACGACGGCCGCTACTGGGTTGCAGCCCAGCGGCCCGTGGAGGCAGCTGCCACTGCCGATGACAGCTGGCAGCTCAGCGAGCTCGATGCGATCGTCGAGGCCCTCTCCATCCAGTTGCCAGCGACCACAGAGCTGGAGACGCTCAGCTATCCTTCGCTGCTGCTGGAGCGGCCCGTGTTGCTGAAGAACGGACTGTACACCGAGACCGTGGTCGCAGACGACGGCATCGCAAGCACGACCACACTCTTTTTGCTGGAGGAGCCGCGCGCGTTTGGCCAGTTCGAGGGGCTCGACGCCGCACTGGCCGTGTTGGGCGAGAACGGAGGCGGCACCGGCAACTTCCTCAGCCTGGTGCTGCTTCAGAAAATTGAAGACGAACTCGTCGCCACAGCCAGCATCTTTCTCGGCGACCGCCCGCAGGTGCTGGCCGCGGCCTTCGACCCAGCAGACCGAATCAGGCTCGACCTGATCCAGGTAGGTGCCAACGACGCCTTCTGTTGCCCGACGATGCCGATGAGCCTGACCCTGGTCAAGGTGGGCGATCGGCTGATGGTGGAAAGGACGGTGGCCGCCACGCTCGACAGCACCAGCGTGGCCGACAAAGGAGCCTTTGCCGAGTCGATTCAGGCGGCGGTCGTTCCGGCAACGGCCTACGACAATACCCTGCCGCCGCTCAACGGCCAAGGGTTGCCCAAACACTTTGTCTGGACCTTTGGCACCGCCGATCTGGGTGTCCCAGCCCAGCAGGCCAGCAACGGCTATGTGGCTGTCTACCCGGTAGCCGCCTACCGCCAGATCTGGCAGGAGGCAGGCGACCTCACTGTGGAGGAGGCGCTGGCCGCGCTGGAAGGCCTGTTGGCCGAGCGACCCGCCAGCCCGCCGCCAGTGTTGCCACAGCAGAACGCCAGCAACGATTTTGCTGCCCAGATTCGCTATCTGGATCGGGCTGACGGCGGAGCCGGTGTGCGCTTCGTCGGCCGTTTTGCCCAGGATCTCTCGCCGGTCGAAAACACCCAGCTGCGCTATGTATTCCAAGGCCTCAGCGGGGACGGCGAATTTCTGATCGTAGCAATGCTGCCGGTGACAACCACGGCACTGCCCGCTGCGCCACAAGAATTGGACGCGACCGCCTATGCCGAGTTTGCCGACAGCTATGCAACCTACCTCACAGAGCTGACCACCACCTTTGACAGCCTGCCCAGCACCGATTTTTCCCCAGATCTGGCTGCGCTGGACGAGCTGCTGCTCTCGGTCGCCCCGGCAGCGGAAAGCAACCCGCTGGCACCGGCTGCCCTGGCCAATCTGGCCTTCAACTCCGAGCTGACTTTGGAGGGGCGTGCACTGCTCGCCGACGGGGTCTACACCGAGTCGATCGACGGGGAAAGCGCCAGCTGGATCGAGGTCAGGCTGCTGGCAGATCCGATCGCCTACAACACGCTCGACGGCCAGGAAGCGGCGGCAGCAATTCTGACAGAAAGCAGCGGGGGCAGCGGGATCTTTGTCAGCCTGGCCCTGGTTCTGCTCTCGGAAGGAGAGGCCACCCACGTCGCCAGCGCCCCACTGGGAGACCGCGTCCAGGTACAGGCGTTGACATTCGACGACAACGGCCAGATCGAGGTCAGCCTGCTTGTGCAGGGGCCAGACGACCCGCTCTGCTGCCCCAGCCAGCTGCTCAACCAACGCTACGGCTGGCAGGAGGGCACCCTGCTGCTGGTCGAGGAGGTAGCAGGCCCGACCGAGTCAGCAGAGAGCGCTCCAGATGGTGGAGCCGACGCCTTGCCCGGCACAGCCTGGGCCTGGCAAGGCACCGCATACGGCAACGACACGGTGGTCGCCCCGGTGGATCCCACACGCTATGTGATCGAGTTTGGCACCGACGGCACGGTCAACGTACAGGATGACTGCAACCAGCTCGGCGGCGTGTACAGCGTTGCCGGCGACACCGAGCTGATCATCGAACTGCAGACCAGCACCATGGCCGCCTGCGCGCCCGAGTCGCTGCACGACCAGTTTATTCTGGATCTGTCGGGGGTCGCCTCCTATCTGTTCGAGGAGGGACGGCTGTATGTAGCGCTTCGGTACGACACAGGCATCATGGAATTCGCACCAGCCGAGTAGAGCCAACCAGACGCTGTAAGAGCCACAGCCAGCCTTTCTGCATCGACGGACGGCCTTCGCGGCACCTTGTTGGATCCAGCAGAGCGGAAGATCTTCCGCTCTGCTGGGGGGTTGCTCTGGCTGGCAGCCACTTCAGTCGGCTGGCGCCAGGTCAGCGGCCATCGACTCGAGCATGGCCGGGGTGATCTCGGTCAATTTGAAAAAAGCAAAGAGGCCGCTCTGCAGGCTCCCCTCTGTGCGCGTGTACACCGTGGTGGCAGCCGTCGTATACGCTTCTTCCAGCGTGCCGGTCAGCGTGCCGGTCAGCGTGCCGGTCAGCGTGACAGTCAGCGTG
>CAIOHJ010000185.1 GCA_903858085.1 uncultured Chloroflexota bacterium | reverse complement strand
TTTTGCACCTGGCGTTTTCTGCGGGCTCTCTTCTGGACTCTGACAAACAGCCGATGGGTCAAGTCCGGGCTGAAACGATACTAACACAACTACCTTCTTCGCACAATTTTTTGCCAAAACCAATCTGACTCCCTGCCCATCCTGGGCACGACACCGCACAGAGCTTCATCGAATCAGGGGGAGATCCACCCCCTGCCCCCGGCTCAACGACTGCTGTGCAGCCAAAACCGCCGCAACCGCACGGCGGTCATCCAGCGCGGTCGCCAGGGGTGCTTCGCCCAGACGAATCGCAGCCAAAAAACGGGCGACCCCAGCCCGATAGACATCGATCGGTGCCCAGGCCAACGGCAGCTCTGTGCCCCCCCGCCGCAGCCAGATCTGGCAGACTGTGCTCTCCACCTGGCAGGAGACGGCACGCAGGGTCCCCAGGCTGCCCGAAAGGGTCACACAGGTCGGTGCGTGCGGGCACAAAAACGAATCGTGCAGCTGCGCAGGGGGCCCCCCACGCAGCCGCACCACACTCATCACCTCTTCTTCGCTGCTGCTCCCCCACAACTTCTGCAGCGAGTGGGTGTGAACAGCAGCCGGAGAGCAAAGCAACAAGAACGCCAACAGATCCACATCGCGCAGCAACCGATCCCAGAGCACCCCTCCAAAGGGCGGACGCAGGCGCCAGCCCTGGCGATCGGGGGGCAGTGCATCGGTGTTGTCGATCCGAATCCCCAATACCTCGCCGATCGTGCCTTCGTAGAGTTGCTGACGCAGCAGCTGAACCGCTCCATGCGCACGCCAGCTGTAGTTCAACGCCAGGATCAGCCCTCGATGCAATGCCATCTGTTCGAGTGCACGGCTCTCATCGAGGTCCTCGCTCAACGGCGGCTCACAAAGCACATGTTTGCCAGCTGCCAATGCCGCCCGCACAGTTTCTGCATGGTGGCGGGGATGGCTGCCGACATAGACACACCGGACCTCTCGCCGCTCCAACAGCGGGGCCAACAGATCGCCGGCGTGAACGATGCCATGTCGATCGGCAAAACGGCGCGCACGGCGGGGATTGTGGCTGAACAGGGCGGCCACATACGCGCCAGCTACATCGCGCGCGCCCGGCGCTGGAGGCTGTCGCCAGATGGCTTCGATCATCCGGTGTTCGGCAATCTGACTGGCACCCGCCACCAAAAACCCGATCGAGCGTTCGTCGACCGCACGCATCGCCAGCTGCGCCGGCGCAGCGTCAACCATTCTCTTCCCCAGCGATCAGCCGGTAGAGCGATTCAAGGTCTTCGTCGCTGTAGAAATGCACGACCAGACGGCCAGCCCCATCTGGATTCCGGCGGAGCGTCACCTTGGTGGCCAAAGCAGAACGAAAGCTGTTCTCCATCTGCTGGAAGTAGCTCTGCAGCGCATCCGGCAGCTCGACGGCCGCCGCCTGGGCGGGCGGCGGCGCAGCAAATCGGCGGACCAGCGCTTCGGTCTGGCGTACGGTCAACTCCCGCTCGATCACCTGAAAAAAAAGTTCGACCAGCGCGGCAGAGTCAGGCAACCCCAACAACGCCCGCGCATGGCCAGCCGAAATCTGCCCGTCGACAACTGCCTGCTGGACAGGGGCTGGCAGGCCGAGCAGACGGAGCGTGTTGGCGACAGCTGAACGGCTTTTGCCGACACGTTCGGCGACCTCCGACTGCGTCAGGCCAAACTCCACCATCAAGGAGTGGAAAGCCGCCGCTTCCTCTAAAGGATTCAAGTCGGCACGCTGGACATTTTCAACCAGCGCCCATTCCAGCAGCTGCTGAGACGAGACCTCGCGCACGATGACAGGCACTTCTTCCACCCCTGCCAGCTGCGCAGCCCGCCAGCGACGCTCCCCGGCAATCAGCCAGAAACCAGCCTCCCCCTCCGGATCTGCAGTGACCACCAGCGGCTGAAGAATCCCGTGCGTACGGATTGAATCTGCCAGCTCCTGCAAGCTCATCGGATCAAACTGCGCGCGCGGCTGGCGCGGGTTCGGTGCCAACTGGTCGGTCCGCACAAGCTGAACCCCTCCCGCCTGCCCCTCTGGGCTGGCTGTTCTCCGCTCGCTGTCCATGATCAACGCACCCAACCCACGCCCCAACCCTCTTTTTTTGCCTTCAGCCACCATGCGGACTCCTCCGTAGGTCAACTGCGCGCAGGGGATGGCTGTGGCATGCGGGCATGCGCTCCCTCGACACGCTGGATGAACTCTTGTGCCAATGCCTGGTAGGCCATGGCGCCTGCACTCATCGGCGCATAACTCAAAATTGTCTGCCCGTGGGAAGGTGCTTCGCTGAGCCGAACGTTGCGCGGGATAATCGTCTGAAACGTTTCCTTCGGGAAAAAACGGTTGACTTCATCCACCACCTCTTGCCCGAGATTGGTGCGGGCGTCGTACATGGTCAACACCACACCAGCAATCACCAGCCGATCGTTGAGAATCTCGCGCACCTGACGGACCGTGTTGAGCAGCAGGCTGAGTCCTTCCAGCGCCAGATATTCGCACTGGACCGGTATAATCACACCGTGGGTCGCTGCTGTCAACCCGTTGATCGTCAACAACCCCAGGCTCGGTGGCTCGTCAATAAAAATGTAGTCGTACTTGTCGCTGACCGTGGCAAGGCTGCGCGCCAGCAGCCGCTCCCGCGCCAGCAGCCCGGCCATCTCCACCTCAGCACCCGCCAGGTCGGTGCTGGAGGGCAACAGATCCAGGTTCAGACGTTCTGTAAGGGTGAGCGCCTCCTGCACCGCCCTTCCCTCGATCAACACATCGTACAAAGTGGCAGAAAGGGTGCGCGGGTTGATCCCCAGGCAGGTGGTCGCATTGCTCTGGGGATCCGTGTCCACCAGCAACACACGACGCCCACTGGCTGCCACATAGGCCCCCAGATTGACCGCCGTCGTCGTCTTGGCCACGCCCCCCTTTTGGTTGGCAAAACAGTAGATTCGCGCTGTCATCGCAGTTTGAGCAGCCCCTCTCGCCGCCAGCTCCTGCTCTCTCTTCGCAGAACCTGACGACAAACGTCTAAAATTTTGACTGCTGAACCAACGTTGGCTCGAAAGGATGGCGCTGGAGATAGTCGAAAATTGCCTGCCGCGCAGGCACCCCTGTCGTCCCTGGGTGTTCGACGCTCATGGAAGCAGCCACATTGCCAAACCGGGCAGCCTCGACCGGGTCACGGGTCTCTTCCAGCCGAATCAAAAAAGCCGTGGCAAAGATATCGCCAGCACCTGTCGGATCCACCTCTACTGCCGGTCTCGGCGGAATCTTGGCCTCCAAAATTCTGCCGTCTGGCTGGCGATGAAAGACAGTCGACCCATCCCGATACTCGGTCACAACCACCAACGGGACATGCGCAAACGCTGGAGCCAGCCGCTCCCACTCGTAGTCAATGTCCTCGAGCGACAAAATCAGCACATCCAGATGGGGCAGAATCTGCCCAGCATTTTCCCAATGCCGGGCATGGACCCGGCCATCCCCATCCCAACGACGCATCCACCCCTGGGGAACCGCAGCCACCAACGTTTCAGCAGCAAAGAGTGTGGCAACCTCTCCTTCAATTTCGTTGGCGATCGGCCCCAACAACACCATGTCCGGGTGGCGCAGGTCAGAAGCAATATCGTCGACACCGATCGGCGGAGCCGGGGTATAACAATACTGGACCCGCCCCTGCGGTGTATACAGATTGGCAAATGTCGTCGTTGTGGCCGTCGGCAATACAATCAGCTGGGTCGACGCAGGGAATGCACTCAGGTCAGTTTCTGGAGTTGCCCGTGTCAGCACCGTAGGCCGCCGCCCCAGCCGGTCAGCCACCACAGCCGCAAAGGTGACCGTGCCGCCAAGCCGATACCGACCCAACTCCCGTTCGTCGACCAGGTCACGCGTGACATTGCCGATCAACAGGATGTCCACCGCTGAAGCAGACGTACATGTTGTGTTCATCGCACCCTTTTTCTGCCTGCTCAACGTTTCGGCAGGATCTGCACCTTGCGGCGCTCCCCTTCACCGCTGCTTTCCGTGCTGACATCAGGGTGGTCGCGCAAGGTCAGGTGGATGATCCGCCGTTCGTTGGCAGCCATTGGCTCCAGTGCCAGCGGCCGTCCACTTTGGGCGACTTGCTCTGCCAGGCGCAGCGCCAGCTGCGATAGGTGGTCGATTCGACGCTGTCTGTAGCCTTCCACATCGACCACAATGTTCTTCCAGCTGTGCAGACGCTGGTTGAGCATCAACCGCACCAGATACTGCAAATTGCTGAGCGCTTCCCCACGCCGACCAATCAACGGGCTCAGATCCCTGCCCTGCAAATCCAGCAACAGATAGATCTGCTCGTTGTCTGCATCGGGGGCACGCCACTCAGCCGCGATCGTGGCCTCGAAGCCCATCAGCTGCACCAGCCGACTCAACAGCTCAACCGCCAGTTGGGCCACCGCTTCGTCCTCTGCAGTGACAGCCACAACTTCTTCAGCCTCTTTTTTTTCAGCCTCTCTCCCCCGTGTTCCTGGGGAGAGAGGCCCCTGCGCAAAATCTGGCGCCGAGATCTCCTCCTCCATGCGCCCCTCGTCGGGCTTGACAGCTGCCAGTGTCCCGGCAGAAACCACCCTTTCCAAGGCAGGAGCAGGCAAGGGGGACTCGGGCGCAGCTCCTGCCGGGACAGGAGGCTGCGGCGCAGAGGGGCGCAGCACCAGACGAACTTGGGCAGGCTCGCTGCCAATGCCAAACAGCCCGCGGCTGCCGCGGGCCACCACCTCCACCTTGACCTCTGCTTCAGTCAACCCCAGCACCCGCAGGCCTTCTGCAACAGCCTCTTCAACACTCTTTCCAGTGAAGATCAGTTCGTCAGACATCGGCTATTTCCTTTTGGGTTTGGCACGCTTTGCCGGTGACGGTGTGCTGGCCGCTTTGGCAGGCAAGGCATCGCTGCTGGCTGTGACGCCTGCCCCGCTGGCAGCCACAATGGCTACCGCAGATTTTGGCAGGAGATACCGGGTGACCGCCCACTGCTGACCAATCTGCAGCAGATTGCTCGCAACCCAGTACAGGCTCAACCCCGCCGGCACCTGCAACGTAAAATAGCCAAAGAAAAGGGTCATCAGCATGCTCATGTTCTGAGTCATCTTGGCCTGCTCAGAATCCCCGACAGAAGGGGTCATCCATTTCTGCATGACCAGCTGAGACACCACCAGCAAAACGGGCAGAATCAAATAGGCGACCAGAGTCGCATAGTCCCCTGCATTCCACAGATCAGGCACCCAGCCCATCCCCAACGAAAAATTGGGAAAACTGAGGTCCGGGATCCAAAAAAATCCAGCTTTTTGCAACATCGGACCGACCGCCACCAACGCTGCGTAGAGGCCAAAGAGGATCGGCATCTGTATCACCAGAGGCAGACACCCACTCAATGGGTTGACCCCTGCTTCTTTGTAGAGCTTCATCTGCTCCTGAGCCAGCCGCTCCCGATCCTTGCCATATTTTTTTTGCAATTCCGCCAGGTGGGGCTGCAAATCCTTCTGTGCCTGCATCCCCCGGATCTGGCTGAGGTTGAGGGGAAACGTGATGAGCTTGATCGCCAGTGTAAAAAGAATGATCGCCCATCCCCAACTGTCCTTGACCCCTGCATCTTTCAAAAAGGTGTCGATCCCAATCAAAATATTGGCCAGCGGCCAGACCACAAACGTCTGCCAGATCCCATCCGGCTGGGTCTGGGTGACATCAACTCCTTCGTAGGGAACGCCACAGCCAGCCAGGCTCAGCGCAATCAGAAGGAGGGCGGCGATCATCCAATACTTTTGCTTCACAGAGGTTTCTCCTTGGGGCTCCTCCTGCACACAGCTCAGGGCACAGGGTCAAACCCACCTTCATTCCATGGATTGCAGCGCACGATCCGTTTGATTCCCATCCAGCCACCTCTGCCGACACCATACTTTTCGATCGCCTGGTAGGTGTAGGCCGAACAGGTTGGGTAAAAACGACAGTTGTTGCCCAAGAGGGGGGATACAAATTTTTGGTAGAAGCGAATGACCGCCAACACCCATCTGCGCATTTTTTCAGCCAGCCTCTGCCTGCGATCGGTTCGCCTTGCCTGGCTCTCTGTCGGACAACACCCGCTCCGGCAGATTTGTGTCCGAGAACAGACGCGCCCGCTCCAACAGACGGGTACAGGCACTTTCCAGCTCCCAGTACCCCGCATTGCGAGATGGCTGCCTGGCGATCAAGACCAGATCCCACCCCGCCTGAATGGTTCTCTGCCGCAGACGCAGAATCTCTCGCAGACGCCGTTTGACCCGGTTGCGGCGCACAGCGTTGCCGAGACGACTGTTGACAACAACACCAAAACGGCTGTAAAGCAGCTGGTTGGGCAGGAGACACAACACCAGCCAGGCATTGCTGTAGGAACGCCCATGACGGCGAATTTCCTGGAACCGCTGGTCAGAACGGACTCGATAGACTCTTTTCACAGCAGTGCGTAGATGCCGCCCACATCGCTGACCTGGCCAGCAAGAGGTGCCCGCCAGGTCGGATCAGACCGATTTCCGATTGGTCAATTTCACCGTCAGCTGGGCACGGCCTTTGAGTCGACGCCGCTTGAGCACATTGCGCCCCCCCGGTGTGGCCATACGGCTGCGAAACCCATGGGTCTTCAATCGTTTGCGGACTTTCGGTTGCCAGGTTCG
>CAIOHJ010000184.1 GCA_903858085.1 uncultured Chloroflexota bacterium | reverse complement strand
CCGCAAAGGGCTGGCCGACACCGCCCTGCGCACGGCAGATGCTGGCTACCTGACCCGTCGCCTGGTCGACGTCGCCCAGGATGTCATCATCACCGAGGATGACTGCACGACACCGACCGGCATCTGGATCACTGCCGAGGAGTCCAAGTCGATGCAGGAAAACTTCAGCGAACGGATCACAGGCCGCTTCCTGGCCGCCGATGTGAGCGACCCGCAAACCGGTGCTCTGCTGCTGAAACGCAACGATCTGCTCGATGAGGCAGCCCTTGAGCTGCTGGCCCGCCATCAGGTCGACAGAGCGTTTGTGCGCACCCCCCTTACCTGCGAATCCCGCTTTGGCCTCTGTGCCCGCTGCTACGGCGAAGACCTGGCGCGCGGCGGGCTGATCTGCATGGGCGAAGCTGTCGGGATTGTCGCAGCCCAGTCGATCGGCGAACCGGGCACCCAGCTCACGCTGCGCACCTTCCACACCGGCGGCGTCGCTGGAACCGACGACATCACCCAAGGCTTGCCGCGCGTCGAAGAACTCTTCGAAGCCCGCACCCCCAAGGGAGAGGCCGTGATCGCCGAAATTGACGGCCGGATCTCGATCCAACGGGAGGGCGAAGTACGGACACTGCGGATCAGCCGCACCGACCTCAAACGCCGCGAACTCCAGATTCCAGCTGGCTTCACCGTGGTTGTGGCAGACAAAGACCGAGTACAAGACGACACCGTGATCGCCCACCGCAACGAGGCGACGATCGTCGCCGGGATGAACGGCGAGGTCTTTGTCGAAAGTGGGCTGGTGACGATCCGCCAGGAGAGCACCGAAGTCTGGGAGGTCGAGCTGCCCGCCAATGCCCGCCTGCGCGTCGAAGAGGGCGCTCCGGTACAGGCCGGCGACCAGCTGACCGAAGGGGCCAAAAATCCCAAAGAAATTTTGCGCATCTCTGGCCGCGAGGCAACCCAGCTCTACCTGCTCGCCGAAGTCCAGCGGGTGTACCGCAGCCAGGGTGTCAGCATCCACGACAAACACATCGAAGTCATCCTGCGCCAGCTGCTGCGCCGGGTCATGGTGCGTACTGCCGGCGACACCGACCTGCTGCCCGGCGAACTGCTCGACCGCTTCAAATTCGAAGATATCAACGACTATGTGGTCTCACGAGGCGGCAAACCCGCCAAGGCAGAACCGATCGTGCTCGGCCTCACCAAGGCTGCCCTCAACACCGAAAGCTTCCTGGCCATGGCCTCCTTCCAGGAAACCACCCGGGTGCTCACCGAAGCGGCCATCCGTGGCCAGCGCGACGAACTGCGCGGTCTCAAAGAAAATGTGATCATCGGCAAGTTGATCCCCGTCGGGACAGGCTTCAGCCGACGCCGCATTCTGGTCAGCAACATCGCCGACGAGGTCTCCCTGCTGATCGACAGCGAAGTCGACCACGACGAGGATCTCGGCGATCTGGAAGACAGCGATCTGGGACTCGACGACTTCGAATTCGAGGACATCGAGGGCGTCGCCGAGCTGGGGATGGAGCCGCTCGGCACCAGCATTTCGCTCGGCGCCGACGAAGACGACACGCTCGACCTGGACTTTGACACGCTCGAAGAGGAAGACGAAGGGGACAGCGACACGCTCGAAGGGATCGACATGGAGATCGAGTAATCGGTCCTCCGGCAAACACACTGTATGAAAACGACCAACCGCCTGGCCCAGGAAAGCTCCCCATACTTGCTCCAACATGCCCACAATCCAGTGGACTGGTACAGTTGGGGCGAAGAGGCACTGCAGCGGGCGCGCAACGAAGACAAGCCGATCTTCCTCTCGGTCGGCTACAGCGCCTGCCACTGGTGCCACGTGATGGAACACGAAAGCTTCGAAGACGAAGCAACCGCAGCGCTGATGAACAAGCTCTTCATCAACATCAAAGTAGACCGCGAAGAGCGCCCCGACCTCGACGCCATCTACATGGATGCGGTACAGGCGATGACCGGCCAGGGAGGGTGGCCCATGAGTGTCTGGTTGACACCCGAGGGCAAACCCTTCCACGGCGGCACCTACTACCCCAAAGAGCCACGCTACGGGATCCCCAGCTTCCAGCAGGTGCTGCGCGCAGTCGCCGATGCCTACCAGAGCCGCCGGGAGCAGGTCGACGGCCAGGCCGAACGGCTGACTGCCCTGCTGCAGCGCAGCACAGCACTCCCTGCAGAAAGTGGCGATCTGGGCACCGATCTGCTCGACGAGGCGATCGGGCAACTGCTGCAGAGCTTTGACGAGGAGGAGGGCGGCTTCGGCAGCCAACCCAAATTTCCCCAGCCCATGATCCTCGACTTTGCCCTGGCCTACTTCAGCCGCACCGGCGACTTGGATGCCCTGCACCTGACCGAGTTGACCCTCGAAAAAATGGCGCTGGGCGGCCTCTACGACCAACTCGGCGGCGGCTTCCACCGGTACAGCGTCGACAGGTTCTGGCTGGTCCCCCATTTTGAAAAAATGCTCTACGACAATGCACAGCTGCTGCGCACCTACCTGCATGGCTGGCAGGTGACGGGTCGTCCCCTCTTCCGCCAGGTCGTCGAGCAGACGATCGACTTTGTGCTGCGCGAGATGACCGCACCAGAGGGAGGCTTCTACAGCACCCAGGATGCCGACAGCGAAGGGCACGAAGGCAAGTTTTTTGTCTGGGATCAGACAGAGATCGACAGCGTGCTCGACCCCCAGAGTGCAGCCGTTTTTAGCGACTATTATGGCGTGTCCAAACGTGGCAATTTTGAGGGCCACACGATTCTCAGCGTGGTGCGCAGCACAGAAGAGGTGGGACGGCGCTTCCAGCTCAGCGCCGCAGCCGTCGAACAGCTCCTGCAGCAGGCCCGGTCGGTGCTCTTCTCCCGCCGTGAGCTGCGCATCCGGCCAGGCCGCGACGAAAAAATCCTCACCGAATGGAACGGGCTGATGATCCACGCCTTGGCCGAATGTGGAAGCCTTCTGAATCGCCCCGACGCACTCGCCGCTGCCTGCCAGGCAGCAGACTTTGTTTTGGCCGCGCTGAGCCAGCCCGATGGACGTCTTTTTCGTTCTTACCAGGGTGGGCGGGCCCGGTTCAACGCCTACCTGGAGGACTACGCCGCTTTCAGCCGCTCTTTGGTCGCGCTCTATGAAGCGACCTTCGACCTCCGCTGGCTGGGAGAGGCTGCTCGGCTGACCCAGTGGATCTTCGCCCAGTTCTACGACCCGGCGGGCAGCTTTTTTCAGACTGGGGTCGACCACGAAGCGCTGATCGTGCGGCGCAAAGAGTTCATCGACAACGCCCTCCCCTCTGGCAACTCATTGGCTGCCGAAGTGCTGCTGCGCCTTGCCATCTTGCTCGACAAACCGGACTATCGCCGTGAGACAGAACGAATTCTGCTGAGCATGAAGGAAGCCATGGCTCGCCAGCCAACTGGCTTTGGCCGGCTGCTGGGGGTTCTGGAGAGCCATCTGGCTCCCAGCCAGGAAATTGCGATCGTCGGACCGGCAAAAGACCCAGCCACGGCAGCCTTGTTGTCGGCAGCCCGCCGCTACTTTCTGCCCGGAACTGTGCTGGCATTCCAGGAGCCAGGCGTGGAGCCCCTGCTGCCTCTGCTGACAGGACGTGCCCTGGTCGACGGCCGACCAACGGCCTATGTCTGTGAAAACTATACCTGTCAGCTCCCCCTGACCTCCGCAGAGGCCCTGGCAGCCACGCTGCGCAGAAGTATCCGTCTGCCCGGAGAGTAAGCGAATCCAGCATACCCCGCTGATCCACCGTCCATGCAAGAGGGGAGTCAGCCGAAGGCTGACTCCCCTCTTGCATGGACGACGTCCAGCTCTCTCTTTTTTACAGCCCGGTTTTTATAGCCCGGTCGGCAGCAAACCCATCAGGTTGGCGGGACGTTCGATCTCGTCGCTCGCCAGCTGTTCGGTCAGCCAGCTCTGAAAGGCCTGAGAACGCTCCTGGTCGAGCGCTGCTGCGTCCTTGGGGCGTGCATCGTCTCGTTCAAGCACCTGAATGATATGGTAGCCGAAAGAACTTTCCACCGGCTGGCTGATCGCGTCGACCGCCAGCGTGAAGGCAGCCTCCTCAAAGGGAGCCACCATCTTGCCGCGCCCGAACCAGCCCAGGTCACCGCCATCCGCAGCGCTGCCAGGGTCGTCGCTGTACTCTGAAGCCAGCTGGGCAAAGTCAGCGCCGTCCACCAGCTGTTGATACAGATCATTGGCCAGCGCCAACGTTTCCTCTTTGCTGCGTGGGGCAGGGGTTGGCTCTGGGGTCGGAGCACCTTCCGGCAAAGCGGTAGGTGCCGGGCTCCCATCGGGCAGCGCTGTGGGCTCGGGGGCAGGCTCCCGCACACTCAACAGAATGTGGCGGGCATGGACAGATTCTTCGGTCGTCTGAACGTTTTCGTCGGCGATGAGTTCCTGCAGCTTTTCGCGCAACAGACGGGTTCGGACGATCGCTCTGTACTCGTCCAGCGTCATCCCCGCGATTTGGTCGATCGATTTTTGCAGATTGCCGAGCCTTTCCAGGTAGGTGGTCTCCGTGATGATGGAAGGGGCCGGCGGCACAGGCGGCGTCGGCACCGTCGCTGTCACCGGGGCCGCGCTGGGGTCTACGGTGGGGATGGGGGTTGGCGTCCATGCAGCCGCCGTCGCTGTGGCGTCCAGACCCGCCTGGACAGTAGCAGTCGCCTGGGGCTCGGTCACCAACCCGCTGCTGTTGGCCAGTTCTTCACGCAGGGCATTCTCCACTTCTTCGTCGCTGACCACAATGCCCCGTGCGCTGGCTTCCTTCTGAAGGATCAGATCTTCGAGCATGCTGTTGAGGGCCTGCTGCCCGAGCGCAAAGGGGCTGCCCAACGT
>CAIOHJ010000183.1 GCA_903858085.1 uncultured Chloroflexota bacterium | reverse complement strand
GGCGGACCAGGAGCATTGCGATGAAAAACAGACGTCGATGCGATACGTTCATCAGCTCGTCAATCTATTCAGCTGCTTTGTTCAAATTGATTTTGTCGGTTTCCCCCAGAAAACTATAGCAGATTTTTTCAGGCTGCGAACACAAAAAAGGAGGGTTAAAAAAGTGGGAGTTTTTACCGGAAAAGTCGAAATCGACCGACAATGTTTCGGTCGGCAGGAGGGGACCCGTGCGAAGAGGAAGGAACAGCCCTCAAAAAAAATGGCCTGTTACAGTGTAACAGGCCATTTTTCAACAATGCCGCTTTTCTGTGCGGCCGCTCTCTGAATTCTTAGCGGCTGCTGAGCCAGCGGGTCGAGCCCAGCACATACTCGCCCGTGTCAACATGCTTGCCCTTGATCCAGCCCGGGACGTCGAAGTTGCCCAGGATGTTGCCCGGGATCCCAACCATGACAGCGCCGGTCGGAATGGTGGCTGCGCCGTTGAGCGACTGGACGACATGCAGCGTGCCGCTCGCATCCCACCAGGAGACATACTGCTGATAGGTGCGGAAGCGAATGGAGAACCCACCGCCCAGCTGGACATAGTCGTTCCCACCCAGGCCGGCCCCAGAGAAGCGCACCGACTCAAAGTAGCCGTTGCCATCCTGGCCCGAAACCGGCGGCGGAGGTGCAACATTGAAATTCTCACTGCCATCAGCGCATTCCCAGGTGAATTTCCCGTAGGTGCACTGGGTCCGGTAGGCCGCAGAGGCCGTCATGCTGACACCCAGCATCAAAACCATCGCTGCGACAAAGCCAACAGACAAAACACGCATCGAAATCATCGTTCCACGAAACTGCATTGGTGCTCTCCTTAGTTTTTGTTGATTTATGCATTGTGTCCGGCGTAGAAATCCAGGAGCTTCGACGTATTCGGTTTGTACATTTTGTTTGTGTTTTTGTTCAAAACCTCTTTTTTGACTCTTCGAAGACGCTTATTCTTTATTTATAACAGATAGTATACTATCACACAAATTCTGTAATTGCTGAGAAAAAAAACGGATTCCAAAGTGGGAAATTTGTCAGAAAAAGCTGGCGTTTCGGAGCCAGAGAGAGCAGGCTCTCCGGCAGCCATTGTTTCACCGCAGCTGTGGTATAGTGGTTGTAAAGAGAAAAGGGCTTGTTCTGCCCGGCAAACAAGGTTTCTGGCCATGACAGAAGATTCAAGGATTGCCACATTATGATGGCGGAAGCATCTCGTCCCCTCCCCAAAGCAGAACCGCGCAAAGGGCTGCGTGTCCTGGCGGGTCTGGCCCGCGACCGCTCGCCGCTGACAGCGCTGACCTTGATGCGCGAGTGGGTCGGCCAGGCTTTTGAGATCCCAGCTCCCAATTTCCGGCCTGCCTTCTTTGTCGGACCAGAGGCCAATCGTCAGATTTTGATCACAGACCGCACCCTGCTCAGCTGGCGCAACGCCAGCGACCCTGTGGTCAGGCTGCTGCGCCGCGGGGTGCTGGTCGTCGACGGCGCCGAACACGACCGCTACCGCCAGATCATGGACCCCGTCCTGCAGCGGCGCAATGTCCTGCACCACATCCCCGACTTCTGGCGCTACACCGACCAGGTTACCGCAGCCTGGACAGAAGGCAGCACACAGGATCTGCTGGTCGAGATGCGCAAACTGGCCCTGCTGATCCTGATGGGGGCCACCTTTCATGTCGACTTTACCCCGCACCTGCAGCGCCTCTGGCAGCCGATCCTGGATCTGATCGACTACATCTCTCCCGGCCTCTGGGTCGTCTGGCCCGGTGCGCCCTCCAGCACCCGCCACCGCAAGGCCATCGAGGCCATGGACGACTACCTGTACTCGATTATCCGCCAACGCCGGGATCGATTGGCGGAGAGCCAAATCCCCCCCGCCCCCTCCGATCTGCTCGGCGTGCTGGTCTCAACCCCTGACATGACCGACGACCTGGTGCGCGACCAGCTGCTGACCATGCTGATCGCCGGCCATGACACCAGCACCGCACTGCTGGCCTGGGCCTTTTATCTGCTTGGCCAACACCCAGAAACCCAACAGGCCCTCCAGCAGGAAGCAGACCAGGTGCTGGGTACCCAAAATCAGCCCCCCAGCGCAGACCAGCTCACTCAGCTGCTCCAACTCGAACAGGTGATCAAAGAGACCCTGCGCCTCTACCCACCCATTCACGTCGGCAACCGGCGGGCCACCGAGACGCTCTCCCTCTGCGGCTACCATGTGCCACAGGGCCGACGGGTGATGTACTCTATCTATCTCTCCCACCGCGACAAAGAGTACTGGCAGGAAGCCGACAGCTTCTGCCCGGCACGCTTTGCTCGCGGCCAGGAAGAAAAAACTCCCCCCTTCACCTATGTTCCCTTCGGCGGCGGGCCCCGCACCTGTATCGGCGCCACCTTTGCCCAGATCGAAGCGCGCGCCGTGCTCGCCCGCCTGCTGCAACGGTTTGATTTCAGACTGCTCAACGGCGCCCAGATCCACCCCCACATGGGCGCCACCCTGGAACCACGCCCCGGCGTACAGATGCAAATCCGGCGGCGTTGAGTGTGTGGCCCGCTGCAAGCAGCCGGTCACCGACCGGCAAGCCGCAGCGCACGCCCATCCTCATCTGGCCAGCGTGCCCAGCGGACGGGTCAGGTACAAAACCAGGTCGTCGTCTGCCCTGAACTCGGCCCCGTAGAGCAGCGGACGACCGCCGGCCATCAGACCGCGGCCATCTGGAACATAGCCGCGGCGCACATACAAGATCTGGGCAGCCCCATAGTCGGCTGTCATCCCAACTCCAATGCCGGCAACCGACGAGCGCTCCGCAATCAACGCTTCGGCGGCATCCAACAGTGTCGTCGCAATACCGCGGCGCTGCCAGCCCTTCAAAACGTTCAGATCGACAATCTCCGGGATGGCTGCTGCACGAAACGGCGGATAGGTCGACTCCCAACAGAGGGTTGTGTAGCCCACAAAATGCTCCTGCACCCACGCCACCAGCACCGTCCGCTGGCCAGCCTGCTGCTCGGCATAGTAGCGCACATATTGTTCGGCTGGCTTCTGCCACCCCTGCGCAGCAAAAGCCTCGGCAATCGGCAGGGCATCCTCGTCGCGCAAAAACCGGAGCGTGCAGGGAAGCGGCTGACCGCTCATGCGCCCACCCGCACCGGCTGGCCCGTGCGCGCCGACGCATAGATCGCCAGCATGCTGCGCAGAAATGCCCGCGAATCGTGCAGCGAGACCAGCGGCGCCGCCCCATCCAGCACACAGGCTTCCATCGCCTGAATCTCACAAAGATACGGGTCAACCGGCGGCGTGACGATCGACTCACTCCGGTTGTCCAGATCCGTCAGCGTCATCAGACTCTCCTGCCCCCCCACCCCAGGCTTCCACGGGTGCGGAATCTGCAGCAGCCCGCGCTCCCCGGTCAGGTAGACCCCCTCTCGAAAGGGCGTCCGAAATCCTGAAGAGATCTGGGCCACAGCCCCGCCGGCAAAGCGCAGCTGGGCCACCATGGCGACATCCACCCCACTCTCGCCGACTGTCTGCTGCGCCCACACTTCCACCGGCGCCCCCTCGCCGATCAGCGTGATCGACAGACTGTTCGGGTAGACCCCGACATCCCACCCCGACCCGCCCGTCAACCCTGCCTGAAGACGCACATTGGCTGCACGCTCCGGGGGCAGGTGGAAGTTGAACCAGCTGTTGACCAGCTGCAGCCTGCCCAGCTGGCCGCTGCGCACCAGCGCAAGGGCACGGCGGGTCTGCGGGTGATGCAGGTACATGAAGGCTTCAAAAATGGTTGCCCCGCTGCTCCGGGCAGCAGCCTCGACCTGCTCAAATTCAGCCATGCTCACCACAAGCGGCTTTTCACAGAGCACATGCTTGCCCGCACGCAAGGCCGCCACCGCCCACTCGGCATGCAGCCCGTTGGGCAGCGAAAGATAGATCGCGTCGATCTCAGGGTCGGCAAGCAGCGCAGCGTAACTGCCATAGATCTTCGGGATCGCATGCTGGCTGGCATAGGCGGCAGCCCGCTCGCGATCCCGGCTGGCCACGGCGACCAGCTCGCTGCGCTCGGCACGGCGCAGCGGCCCGATCAGGGCCTTGTTGATGTTGGCGGTGGACAACAGCGCCCAGCGGACAGCCTGGCTCATGGGAGTTCCTCCTTTGAAAATGGGTGGCAGTTCACAACAGCTCCCATCATACCATGCGCGCCAGCATGCCAGAGTGCTGCCCCTCCCCAAAATTGCGCAGCCCGCCCGGCCCGCATATACTGCAAGAAAGTCGATCTCCCCACCTGCAACGAGCCCAAGGAGCCAGACCCACATGCCGCCACCTGCCCTGCCACCTGCCCTGCCACCTGCCGCCCTCCAGGAATACCTTGCCGCACTCCGCCCGCAGGTGCGCGGCGACCTGCGGACAGACCCCTATACACGTCTGCTCTACAGCACAGATGCCAGCCTCTACCAGGTCCTGCCCCATGCTGTCCTGCTGCCCAAAGACGCCGACGATCTGCAGGCAGCGATCGAGCTGGCCGCCCGCCATGCCATGCCCCTGCTGCCTCGCGGCGGCGGCAGCAGCCTGGCCGGCCAGAGCGTCAACGCCGCGCTGGTGCTCGATACCTCCCGCTGGATGGATCAGATGATCGAGTTCAACCGAGAAGAACGCTGGGTGCGCGTGCAGCCGGGCATCGTTCTCGACCGCCTCAACGCCGCCCTCCGGCCACACGGGCTGCAGTTTGGCCCCGACCCAGCCTCCAGCAACCGCGCCTGCCTGGGCGGAATTGTCTCTAACAACGCCACCGGCAGCCACTCGATCGTCTACGGCATGGCGGCCGACCATCTGCTGGAAGCCCAGGTGCTGCTCGACGACGGCTCCTCCGCACAGCTGCGCCCCCTCTCCCCAGAAGAGCTGCGCCAGAAGCTGCACAGCAGCCGCCGCGAAGGGGAGATCTACCGCCGCATCGCAGCCCTGACCGAAGATGAATCCAATCGGCGCATCCTTCGCGAGGGCACCCCACGCCACTGGCGCCGCTGCGGCGGCTACAACCTGGCCCGCTTCGTACACGACGGCACCATCGACCACTACCTGCCCCAGGACCCCCGCTTCAACCTTGCCAATCTGATCGCCGGCGCCGAAGGCACCCTGGCCACCATCACCGAGCTCAAACTCAAGCTCGTCGAACGGCCACGGTTGACAGCACTCGCGATCGTCGAGTTCCCCAGCCTGCTCGCTTCGCTGGAAGCCGTGCCCGACCTGCTGGCAACCCGCCCGACCGCCATCGAGCTGATCGATGACCTCAGCCTGCGCATGGCCGCCGAAAATCGCGAGGCAGCCCGCCTGGTCCGCTCCTTCCTCAAAGGGACCCCCTTTTGTTTTCTGGCCGTGGAATACCAGGCAGAGAGCGAAGCCGAGCTGCGCGCCCACCTCCAACAGCTGCTCGACAGCGCCCCCCCCTCCCTCACAATCACCCCCCTCTTCGACCCCAGCCTGCAAGCCAATGTCTGGGCCGTACGCAAGATCGGGCTGGGCCTCCTGATGAGCATGCGCAGCGACTGGAAACCCATCCCCTTTATCGAAGATACAGCCGTCCCCCCCCACCACCTGGCCGCCTACATCCCCCAGGTCGAAGCCTTCTGCCGTGAACTGGGCACGCAGATGACCTATTACGCCCACGCCTCGGCCGGCTGCCTGCATATCCGCCCGCTTATCAACCTCAAACTGGGCGCCGAAATCGACAAGATGGCAGCCATCAGCCGCTTTGTCGCCGACCTGCTGGGCTCGTATGGAGGCGCACTCTCCAGCGAACATGGCGACGGCCGGGTGCGCAGCTGGCTGGCCGAACGGTTCTACGGACCAGCCCTTTATGGACTTTTCAAAGAGGTGAAGGCTGCTTTCGACCCCCACAACCGCTTCAACCCCGGCAACATCGTCGACGCTCCCCCCCAGCACCACGCGCTGCGCGACGACAGAGCACTCCCCCCCCTTTCTCTGCAAACAAAATTGCACTGGCCGTCTGGGTTTACTATGGAAATTGAAATGTGCAACGGGGCAGGGGTCTGTCGCAAACTGACGACAGGCGCGATGTGCCCGAGCTTCATGGCCACCCGCGAGGAAGAACACAGCACACGCGGGCGGGCCAACCTGCTGCGCGCAGTGCTGTCGGGGCGGCTGCCCGCCCAGGAGCTGGCCAGCCCCCGTCTTTATGCAGCGCTCGACCTGTGTGTCGGCTGCAAGGCTTGCAAAGCAGAGTGCCCCTCCTCGGTCGACATGGCGCGCATCAAAACCGAATTTCTGGCCCACTATTACGCCACACAGCGCAGACCTTTACGCGACTCTCTCTTTGCACAGATCGACCCCGTGAGCCGACTGGCCTCCGGATGGCGTGCCCCGCTGGCCAACTGGGTGCTGGGCCAGCGATTCACCCAGAGCCTCCTCGACCGCTGGCTGGGCATCAGCCGCCAACGGTCGTTGCCCTCCTTCAGCCGCACCCCGGTGGACCGCCGGCTGGCCAGCCAGTTCAACGCCAAGCGGGCCGGATCTGCCGGCCAGGTGCTGCTTTTTGTCGACACCTACAACACCTTTTCCTCTCCGCACGTCGCACGAGCTGCGCTGGCTGTGCTGAGCGCAGCCGGGCTGTCGGTGACGCTGGCAGCGGTCACCGACAGCGGGCGCCCCGCCCTCTCCAAGGGGATGGTCGACCTGGCCCGGCGCAAAGCCCGACGCGCCGTCGAGGCGCTGCATCCCGCTGCGGAAGCCGGCCACCCCATTCTCTTTCTCGAACCCAGCGACTGGTCTGCGGTCGTTGACGACTACGCGGCGCTGCTCCCGGAAGAGCCCCGGCTGGCGAGGGTCGTGGCTCTTTGCAGCACGCTGGAAGAGTTTCTCGGGGCCGGGGTGGCAGCCGGCCAGCTCCACCTCGATTACAGCAAAGAGCCGGCTGCGGCGCTGCTGCACAACCACTGCCATCAGAAGGCGCTGCTGGGGAGCCAGGGGATTCTCCGTGCCTTGGGGCAGGCAGGGTACAGCGTGCGCGAGATAGACAGCACCTGCTGTGGCATGGCAGGGGCCTTCGGCTACGAAAAGGAACATGTCGCCGTGTCGCTCAAAATGGCCGAGCACGGGCTGCTGCCCGCCGTGCGCGCCGCCCCCCCCGAGACCCGAATCGTGGCGGCCGGGGTCAGCTGCCGCCAGCAAATTTTGAGCGCCAGCGGACGCAGAGCCCTGCACCCAGCCGAGGCGCTGGCCCTGCGTCTGCCGTCTCCGCCGTAACGCTGCCCTTCAGGGGAGGGCCGTGCCGCGCATCAGCCAGGGCATGCCCCAGCCAGCGCGGTCGGCGCTCGCGTCCCCGGCAGGGCCCGGGTCAGTGACAAGGATCAGCTCCACCTGCTGGCCCCGATATGCGTCGAGCGGCACAATGGCCTGCTGCCACTCCCGGTCGGCTGCCAGCGCAGGGGTGAGAAAACGCTCCCACAAGAGCTCCTCCCCTGCCTGGCTGCGCACCCTCACGGCAAACTGCACCCCATCCCCTCCCCAATCCCACGCCTGAGGGTCCAACGCCGGGCTCAGCCACAGAAATGTGCGCTCCGCAGGCACCGCCAACGGCAGCACAACCTGGGCGGGCGCGTGTGCAAAGATCACCGCCCGGGTATCTCCTGTGTGGGGCATCACAAAGTGAGAGAGGAGCACCCGCTCGCAGCCCGTCGGCTCAGGGCAGATGGGGGTCTCTGGCCTCACCCGGGCCTGCGGCAACAGCTCGGCCAGATCCAGCAGACGGTAGCGCGTCAGCCGCTCGCGCTCGGCAGGGTCCGGCCGCACCAGCGTATAGACGTGGTTCACCCCCACCCAAAAACTGCTGTACAGCATGGCAAAGCAGAGGCCTACCACCAATGTCTGGCGCAGCGTGTCGGCGACAGCGGAGGTCGCCCGGTCGATCCAGAGGTACCAGCTGTAGATCCCCCACAGCGCCAACGGAGGGGCTACGACGGCAAAGAGATCCCAGTCTCGCTGTCGGGGGAGATCGTTTTGAAAGGTGAAGAAATAGAGCAAAAACGCAGCTGCCGCCGCCGCCAGCAGCCTGAATTCGCGCGCCGCACGGCCTGCGCTCCCAAATTCAGCTCCCCTCCCAGTGGCGGCTGCCAACCCGGCCGAGAGCCCGGCCGCCAGCCAGAAAGGCCAGAGCGGGGCAATCAACCAGAGGTTCTGCAGGGCATCCGCCAGCCGGGCGGGGGCCAGCGCCTGGGGCACTGTCCAGAAAAGCTGAGGGTCGCCCGCAAAGCCGCCGGTCAGATTCGGCCACGGCACGCCCGCCCAGCGCAGAAGCAGCAGAGTCACAGCCGGCACTGCTGCCCCGCTGAGCGCCAGCACCGCTCCCTGCTGCAGCCAGCCTGGCCGGCGCAGCAACAGCAGCAGTGCCGGCAGCACAAAAGCAGACTGGGGGTGAAAGCTGGCTGCGCTCCCGCCCAGCAGCCCCACTGCCCAGAGCGGCACCCGGCCGCGCAGATACCCCAACGCCAGCACCAGGGTCCACAGGGTTGTCGCCGTCGACCCGCTGTAGTTCTCCACATGGCCAAACCAGAGCAATGTCCCCCCCCCTGCCAGCAGCGCCGCCCCAATCGACAGCCGTCGCAGCGGCTGCTCGGCCAGCCAGGAGGCTGCCAGCCAGACAGCGACCAGGTACACCCCGCCAGCCACCACACTCAACAGGGCAATTGCCTGCTCAGCCCCCCCTCCCAGCGGCTGCAGGACGGCGATGGCCGCGAATTCCAAGAGGCTGTTCAACGGTTCCTTCCAGACATAGGGGTTGGCGGAGAAGGGGGTGGTGCTCCACAGCTGAATTTTGTAGAGTGCGTCGCCGTGCCAGCTGCGCTCGCGCAACAACCAGAACAGCCCCAGCGCAGCCCCCCACCCGAGCCAACGCAGCGTGGCTGGCTGTAGAATGGCTGGCGTGCGGTCGGCTGGCCGCCCGAGCTGCGCCAGCCGAAGCTCCACAAAGCCAGCCCAGCCAATGTAGGGAACCATCGCTGCGACGACCAGCAGCAAGGCCGCGCCCCGCAACAAAACGTCTGGCACATAGGCCAAAAAGGCGAACGCCCACCAGCCCGGCCAACCGTCGGCGTAGTAGAGCAGCAGCTCCCCCACCAGCACACACCAGAGGGGCAACATCAAAAATAGCCAGTGCTGGAGCCGCCCAGCGCGCATCCGCTCTATCAATTGGTTTGGTCGATCCTCTCACCCTGGATACAATGGACCCTATGCAGCGTTATTGTAGCGTCGATCGGCCTGAGCAAAAAAGAGCTGGCTCCTGCCGATTCTTCCTACCTCGTTCCTGGCGTGCTCTGCTCTCCAGCAGGAGATACCCGTCCCGCCTGCTCGCCGGGCGGCGGGGCAGCGGGCTGCCGACCCACCGTTGGGCTGCTCCATGAGTGGCACCTCCCGCCTGACCTGGCCGCAGTGGCTCCTGCTGGCCACAGCCCTGCTCTTTTTTGCCCTCCAGGCTGGCTGGAGTTCTACCCAAAAGTCAGCGGCCTTCGACGAACAGTACCACCTGGCAGCGGGCTACGCCTATTTGCGCACAGGAGACTTCCGACTGGCCACCAACCACCCGCCGCTGGCTGGCTGGCTGGCCGCGCTGCCGCTGTGGGGGGACACAACGCTGGTGCTGCCTGTGGAGCAGCCTGCCTGGCAGGCTGGCGACCGATTTCTGTTTTCGGATCTATTTTTGTGGGAGAGCGGCAACGACGCCCAGTCGCTGCTGGTGCGCGCACGGGGAGCGATCACGCTGCTGGGCACACTGCTGGTGGCCGGTCTCTTTTTTGCTGCCCGCCAGATCTTTGGGGGGCGTGCCGGCTGGCTGGCGCTGCTGCTGGCCGTGACCGAGCCCAATCTGATCGCCCACAGCCGTTTTGTCACCACCGACCTGCCCCTCACCTTCTTTTTGTTTGCCGCCGTCTGGAGCTGGTGGCGCTGGCTGGCCCGACCCCACTGGCCCTGGCTGCTGCTCGCCGGCCTCTCTGCCGGGCTGGCGATGGGGACCAAATACAACGCAGCCCTGATCTGGGCCATCTTTCTCGGGATGGTGCTGCTGACCGAGCGCCGCGCTCGCTGGGGCCATGCCTTCGCCGCTCTGGCGGTCGCGGCCCTGGCCGCAGGGGGGGTTCTGTGGGCGCTCTTTCGCTTCACCGTCGGCCCCATCTCCCTGCTGCCAGAGTGGCTGATCCTGCCTGCACCCCACTACTGGCAGTGGCTCTGGAATACGGTGACACGTATCCTCGACCTGCAGGGGGCTCGCGTCGACTTTTTCTTGGGGGAAGTCTCCACCCACTCCTGGTGGTATTACTTCTTTGTCGCGGCTGGCCTCAAACTCTCTGTGCCCCTCCTGCTGCTGGCTGGTGCCGGCAGCTTTGCGCTGGTGCGCGACCGGACAGTGCGGAGGCTGGCCCTGCTCTGGCTGCCCCCTGCCCTCTTTCTGTTGCTGGGCGCCACCCAGGTGCTCAACATCGGCTTTCGTCACATGCTGCCGACGATCCCGTTCCTGATTCTGCTGGCTGCCAACGCTGGCCGCTCCTTCCGGCTGCCGGCGCTGCGCCCTGCCTTCGCCGCGCTTCTGCTGGCCGGCTGGCTGGCTGTCGATACGCTGCGCATTGCGCCGCACTACGAATCTTTTTTCAATCAACTGGCTGGCCCCTGGCCCAACTGGAGCCGGCTGCTGGTCGACTCTAACCTGGACTGGGGCCAGGATCTGATCGCGCTGCGCCAGGAAATGGACCTGCTCGGCATCGAGACGGTCGAGCTCGCCTACTTTGGCAAAGCCGCCCCAGAAGCCTACGGCGTTCGCTACCGCCCTCTGCCCTCGTACCTGCGCTTCATGGAAGGTCGCGAGATCGCAGCCTACAACCCCTACACCCCTGCACCCGGCTGGTATGCGATCAGCGCCACCGCGCTGCGCACCGGCACGATGACCCCTGCCACCGCCGCACTCTACCGCTTCTTTCAAGAACGCCCGCCAGACGCCCGTGCCGGCTACTCGATCTATCTGTACAACGTCTCCTGGCCCGCCGAGACCAGGCAGCTCTCTCCGGTGGTGCTGGGCCAGCCGCTCTGGCAGCTGAGCCCAGCCGATCTGGGCATCGTCGACGGGACCCGGGCAACCGTCAAGTGGGTGGAGAGCCCCGACAGCACGGTGTTTCCAGCAGGTCAGCCCGTCCCTGCGCTGCAAGATCCCAACCTGCAGCGCAGCCAGGCCAACTTCAGCGACGTGTTGACTCTGCTCGGCTATCTGCCAGACCCCCCCCCGGCCCGCCCTGGCACAGCGTTGGGGCTGCGGCTGTACTGGCAGGTCGGCTCCCGGCCGATGGCCCAGCCCGCACCGACACGGGGTGCGCCGCTCTCCGCCTTCGTCCATCTGGTCGACGGCGACCCCACCCACAAAATTGCCGAGTTCGACAGCTGGAACGTCGCCCTGCGCGGCCTGGAAGCAGGTGACATTGTCGAGCAGCGTCTCCAGCTGCCGATCGGAGAAACTGTTCTCCCCGGCACATACGACCTGCTGGTCGGCCTCTACTCCCCACAGAACTGGCAGCGGCTCGCCGTGAGCGAGGCAGGGGAGGTGCGCGACCATACCGTGGCCGGCAAGGTCACGGTACAACCCTGACCGTCTTTTTTCAACCATAAGGAGCGACCGACCATGAACACTCGCAAACTAGGCCGCAGCGGCCTCAAAATTTCCGAGCTCTGCCTCGGCACGATGCAGTGGGGCTGGACCGCCGATGAAGCCACCAGCTGGGCGGTAATGGATGCCTTCGTGGCGGCCGGCGGCAATTTTATTGACACAGCCGACATCTACAGCAGCTGGGCACCCAACAACCCTGGCGGCGTCAGCGAAGCGATCCTTGGCCGTTGGATGCAAGCGCGCAACAACCGCGACCAGATCGTGCTCGCCACCAAAGTGCGTGGTCGGATGTGGGCTGGGCCCAACGGAGAAGGGCTCAGCCGTGCCCACATCCTCAAAGCCTGCGAAGAGAGCCTGCGTCGGCTCCAGACCGACTACATCGACCTCTACCAGACCCACTGGTATGACGCCGAAACCCCGATCGAGGAGACCCTGGAAGCACTCGACAGCCTGGTTCGCCAGGGCAAGGTCCGTTACATCGGCTGCAGCAACTACCCCGCCTGGCGGTTGACCGCTGCGCTCTGGGCCAGCGAGCGGGGTCGGCTGGCCCGCTATGACTCGCTCCAACCCCACTACAACCTGGCCCATCGCGCCGAGTTCGAACGTGAGGCACAAGAAGTCTGTGTCCACTACGGAATCGGGGTCATCCCCTACAGCCCCTTGGCAGGCGGTTTTCTGACCGGCAAATATACCCGCCACACCGAAGTCGAGAGCACGCGCGCGGGTGGAATCCGCCAGCGTTATTTCAACGAGCGCGGCTGGCGCATTCTCGACGCGCTCCAAGCCGTGGCTGCCGAGACAGAGAGCACACCGACCGCCGTGGCGCTGGCCTGGCTGCTCGCCCAACCGGCGATGTCTGCACCGATCATCGGCGCCAACCATGTCGACCAGCTCAACGCCAGCCTGGCTGCCAGCGCACTCCAGCTGCCCGCCGCACAGCTGGCAACGCTGGAAGAAGCCTCCCGCTGGAACACGGAAGCGTGATCGCCCCCAAACAGGGCCAGTGGGTTTCAACGGTGCAGCCTGTAGAACAATCTGAAAATGGCTCTACAGGTTGATTGCTTCTCCCGGCAGGCTCAGACGCCCCCGCTCCCCCCAGCCAGAGCGCGCGCAATCGCCGCAATGTCGGCTGGGGTTGTGCGACAACATCCCCCGATCAGACGAGCGCCCGCCGCATACCAGCGGCGTGCAGGCTCGGCAAAATCGGTGAGACCGGTGCCTTCCAGCCAGCACCGCCGCTCTGCATCCCACTGCTCTCCGCTGTTTGGATAACAGAGCAGCGGTTTGCAGGTGAGCGCAGCAGCCGCTGCCAGCAGCGGTTCAACCTCGCGGGGCGCTGTACAGTTGACCCCGACAGCCACTACCTGGGGACAGGCCTCTGCCAGCGCAACTGCCTCTGCCCACGGTTCACCCGAGGCAAGCCGCTCCCCATCTCGACAGCTG
>CAIOHJ010000182.1 GCA_903858085.1 uncultured Chloroflexota bacterium | reverse complement strand
TGGTCGACCAGACCAGCTTCCAGCAGATCTTCCAGGCTGATCAGAGAGGGGTTGCCAGCAAAAGAGCTGAAGCTTTGATAGGGGCTGTCGCCGTAGCCAGTAGGCCCCAACGGCAGCACCTGCCAGAGCGTCTGGTGTGTGCTGGCCAAAAAATCAACCCAGCGGTAGGCATCCTGGTTGAACGAGCCGACGCCATAAGGGCCGGGCAAGGATGTGGGGTGCAGCAGAACGCCGCTGCGCCGTACGGTCTGCATCATCTGTTCAGGCTCCTTGAGTTTGTGCCCACTGTGCAGGTCGCCTTCTTTCAGAGCGGGGGGAACCGGACGCTTGTGACCCAGCCGACGCCCACCCAGAACAAAATGAGGCAGACCCCCACCCAGGCAAGCTCGGCCAGCCGGCGGTCGGCGATCTCCAGCGGCAATGGGCGACCAGGCAGCCCGGCCGGTGGACGATACTGCGGCAAGATTCCAGCCATTCCCAATCCCCCGCCGATCAGCCCCCCAATATGTCCCCAGTTATCGATAAAGCTGGCGCTGAACCCGATCAACAGGTTGAGGGCCAGCACCAAAAGCATATTTTGCAAAACTGCCCGGCCCTGGTCACCGAAATGCTGGCGGTAGCGCAGAAAGAAAACCGTAGTGGCGCCGAGCAGCCCAAAGATCGCCCCGGAGGCGCCGACGGAGATCGAACCAGAAAACGCATAGCTGAGCAGGCTGCCGTACAGGCCGCTGATGAAAAAGACAGCCAGGAAGCGCAGGTGTCCGATGTACCCTTCCAAAAGCGGCCCCAGCGTGTAGAGCGCGTACAGGTTGAAGAGCAGGTGTATGACGCCGCTGTGGAGAAAGACGGCGGTCAAAAGCCGCCAGAGCTGGCCTTCAGCGACCAGCTCGTCGACCTTGGCCCCCAGCAAGATCAACACACGGAGATCGGTGCGCGTGAGCGAGGTCCAGGATCCAAAGATCCAGAGGCTGAGCAGCACGGACACGACAAAGAGGGCCAGAAGGATCCCCAACAGCCCGCGCGTGACGAGGGGGCTGCTCAGACGAATGTAAAATTGTGGCACTTCCTCAGAGGACTCTGGCAGAAGGTTCATAGCACCACCGGTACCCAGTCCACGCGACTTTTTTCTGCCCGGATGATGCTGAGCACCTCCTGGACAGCAGCCTCCAGCTGCTCTTCGCGGTTGATGACGATGTAATCAAATTCGGTAAAGCGGCGCAGCTCGCGCCGGGCTGTGACCACGCGCATCTTGAGTTGGTCGGCCTCCTCTGTTTTACGTTGCAGCAGACGGCGGACCAGCTTTTCTTCGCTTTCGGCCGTCAGAAAGATGGTCACGGCACTGGGAACCAGGGCACGGATGGTCGCTGCCCCTTGTACATCGATCCGCATCACCACATCCTGCCCGCTCAACAGCGCTTCGCGCACATGCTTTTTGGGGATGCCTTTGTAGTCTCCGTAGACGACCGCGTACTCGAACAGCTCTTCGTTTTCGATCATCTCGGCAAATTCGCCGACCGAAACAAAATAGTAGTCGACACCGTCGACCTCTGCTGGGCGTCTGGGGCGGGTCGTCGCTGTGACGACAAAATGAAAGGGATAATTGGTCTTTTTCAGCCCACAGATGATCGAGTCTTTTCCTACCCCGCTGGGGCCTGACAACACCACCAGCACCGGTCGCGGCGCGTTGAGACTGGCATACAGCTGCTCAACTTCCTGGTCTGGTTCATGGATTGCACTGTTCACCGTTGCCTCCCTCGGAACTGGACGAGTCTCGCCGCACAGTCGATCAGTTTGAAGGGATCTGCACTTTGCGCGTATAATCCTTGCAATTTCTTTACTCTGCCAGTATACGTGAAAAGACAGAGAGCCAACAAGGGGGGCATATGCCGATCTACGAATACAGCTGTCTGGACTGCCGAAAACGGGTCAACATTTTTTTTCGGAGCATGGCCGAAGCGAGCGATGCGGCTGCTCGCTGCCCATTGTGTGGTGGGAGCCAGCTGCGTCGGCTGGTCAGCCGGGTGGCTGTGCTCAAATCTGAAGAGAGCCGTCTGGACCATCTGGCTGACCCGTCGTTCATGGCAGGGCTGGAGAACGAAGACCCGCGCGCGCTGGCCGGTTTCATGCGGAAGATGAGCGACGAAATGGGCGAGCCGCTCGACGCTGAAATGAACGAGATGGTCGACCGTCTCGAACGGGGAGAGAGCCCCGAATCGATCGAACAGTCCATGCCCGAAAGCGTAGACGCTGCGGGCAGCAGTGAAGCAGGGCTCTCTTTTTAGACGAGCCTGGGAATTTCGGTGCGCCCGAAGGGCCAGCTAGATTTTTTCGAAGCGAGCCACCTCCAGGACAAAAATCGTGGCGCCCCCCATATGTTTTTCGACCGGTGTTGGGATATGGACCTCGCCCGGCTCCATGACGGGCGGCAGCGGTGTCACATACTGGATGCGGCTTGGGCAGCTTTCGCGAAAGATCCCCAGCACATCCTCCACCTTGTCGTCGTCGACTCCACAAAAAATTGTGGTGTTGCCGACGCGCAAAAACCCTCCTGTCGTGCTGGTCACAGTTGCTGAAAATCCTCGCCGGGCCAGCCGGTCGAGCACGTTGCGGGTATCGTCGCTGTTGATAATGGCCATTACCAGTTTCATCGTGGGTCGCTCCTTTTCAAAACATCTATCTACGCAGATCCTGCTGTTCACAGCACTGTCGTTGATCCCCTGGCTGGGGAGGGACGGCGCTCTGCCAGCAGCGCCACCACCCGGTCCAGAACCAGACTGTGCAAGACCTCTACAGGCTGGCTGGCGTCGAGCAGACACCACCGCCCAGGGTCTGCCGCTGCCAAGGCCAGATACCCTTGGCGCACCCGCTGGTGGAAAGCGGAAGGCTGGTTTTCCATCCGATTCCACTCCTCTGCAGCGCCGCTCCGTTTGCGTTCCAGGCCGGTATGGACGTCGATGTCCAGATAGAGGGTCAGTGTCGGCAGCAGCCCACCCGTCGCATAGTCGCCCAGCTGACGCAAGGCTGTCAGCAGCTGGCCGTGCCCGTACCCTTGATAGGCGAGTGTGCTGTCTATGTAGCGGTCACACAGCACAACCTGTCCGGTGGCCAGGGCGGGTCGCACGACCGTATCGACCAGCTGTGCGCGCGCAGCCTGAAAGAGCAAGGTTTCGGCCCGCGGGCTCATTGTGGTGAAGGCTGGGTCCAGCAACAGGCCCCGGATTGCATCTCCGAGCGCTGTCCCTCCTGGTTCTCGGGTCAGCAGGACAGCCTCGCCCCGGTCGGCAAGTGCTGCGCCCAGCAACCGGATCTGGGTCGTCTTCCCGCTGCCTTCTGGCCCCTCGAATGTAATCAACAGAGTCACAGTGCGATCCTTGTCGCCAAACTAGCGGCGGAAAATTCGTACCCGGCGGTAGGGGTCGCGGCCATGGCTGTGGCTGATCAGGTTGGCCGCACGTACCAGCTGGTGCTGCTGGCTGCGAATCATCGCCGACTGCGGGCTCAAAATGATGTCAGAGGCCCCGTTGAGCACCTGTTGGATTGCCTCCTGGGTCTCGCGCATGGCCTCATCCAAGGCGTCGATCGGGTCGACGGAGAGGTGGAAGAGGTCGACCAGCACCTGTTCCATCTGAGCGCCGGTGTTGCTGCGCAAAATATAGACTGGAATGCCACGTCGTTCGGCATCCTGGATCGGTGCCGGCTGTTGGCGGTAGTAGTTTTTGAGCGTCATCACAGCATCGGCTGCGTTCAGGTTGTCGACGAGTTGGATTGGCACGTTGAGCGTGGTGGCTGCTGCACGCAGGCGGTTTTGGCCCACGCCGTACGGGTAGATGCGCACCGGGCCACGCCGGGCGGGCTCTGTGGGCTCAGGGTCGCTGGCAGGTGGGCTCAGGTGCACCTGCCCATTGCCCTCGCTGGCCAGCGGCCTGCTCGCTTCGTGTCTGCGTCGGCTTCGTCCGGAAAAGTCGCTGTGGGCAGGGGGTGTTTCGCTGCGGCGAATCTGAATTTTTCCCTGTTCATCGACAAAGCGTTCTTCAGGAGCCAGTTCGCGGCCACGCAGGATGGAGTCGACCGCTTCGGCGACATCGTGATGAACCACCACATGCTGGCGATCCTTGATCTCGATCAGGACATCAAAGGTCGGGGGGGCTCGCCGCTCGAGCACGCTTTTTTGCGTTCCACGCCGCCGTGCCTCCTCGTCGGAGAGGGTGACCGACTCGATGCCTCCCACCAGATCGCTGAGCGTCGGGTTCATCAAAAGATTTTCCAGGCTGTTGCCATGGGCCGTGCCGATCAGCTGTACCCCCCGCTCGGCGATGGTGCGAGCCGCGATCGCCTCCAGTTCGCGCCCGATCTCGTCGATCACGATCACTTCGGGCATGTGGTTCTCGACCGCCTCGATCATCAGTTCGTGTTGCAGCGACGGATTGGGAACTTGCATGCGCCGGGAACGGCCAATCGCTGGATGGGGGATATCGCCGTCCCCGGCGATTTCGTTGCTGGTGTCGACGATGACCACTCGTTTGACTGCGCTGCGCAGGCGTGCAGCCTCGCGCAGCAGCGTGGTCTTGCCGACTCCAGGCCGTCCAAGCAACAAGATGCTGCGATCGCCGTCGACAATGTCCTGGATGATCTCGATCGCACCGTAGACAGCCCGCCCGACCCGGCAGGTCAGCCCGATGACCTCTCCCTTGCGGTTGCGGATGGCGGAGATGCGATGCAGCGTCCGCTCGATCCCTGCTCGATTGTCAGCTCCAAAATCGCCGACCTGAGCGACCACCCTTTGCAGATCCTGCTGTGTCACTTCCTGTTCGTTGAGCACCAGTTCGCTGTCGGCAAACCGTGCCTCGGGCAGGCGTCCCAGATCCAGGACAATTTCAATCAAGCTGCCTTTGCGTTCGGACTGCTCCAGTGCGCTGCGGATGCGATCGGGCAGGACAGCCAGCAACAGGTCCAGATCATCTGTAATTTGCAGTGTGTTCATATGAAGTTGTTGACGTGCAGAAGATTCATCATGGGGGGGCTGCGACTGATGTACTGTGGCTTGGTTTCTCACACAACGTTTCCTGAATCGACAAAGATGGACGGCCAAGGTTGGCCAGCCAGGGGGAAGCGGAAAACGGGCGGCTCTCTGCGGCGGGCACGGCGAGCGACGGCACAATTTCGTTGGCCGTCTCTACCGCTGGCCTGGAAACGGCTGTGCGCTGGCGCACCCATCGGACCAGCGGTTTCACCAGGCGAACCCGATCGACCAGTGGCGCAAATCCCAACTCTTCCAACAAAACACCCACCCCCCCTTGGTAGTCGCTGGACGCAAAATAGAGCGGGGCTGTGCTTGTCTGGGCGACTGCCAGGATCTCTTCAAACAACCTGCGCAACGGGCGGCTTTCTGGCTGACACCAGTCTGTCCAGACCCGCAGCCAGCTTCCCTGGGTGCCTTCCAGCAGCTGGAAGGCACCTGTCAGCTTCCCGGCGGATCGCATCAGATACACTCCACCCGTTGCAAGACCCAAATTCTGAACAAAGCGCTCGCCAGGCCCGCACTCCTCCCCCACCCCCTCGGCCCGGCGCACAGGCTCGGGGGTCGACACCCTGTAAAGCTGCCAGAGATCCCAGCAGTCGACTGGACGGCAAGGCTGTACAGAATGTGCTTCTTCAGAGCGTGCCTCTCCAGAGTGTGTCGTTGTTCGGGCAGGATGGCACCAGACGGTCTGGTGTGCGAAAGGCTCAAAACCAACCGTTGCCAGCGTCTGGAGCAGCAGGGGCTGGTCCGGAGCGTCGGCGTAGAGGCGGTCGAAACCACAGGCTGCTGCCTGATGAACGCAATAGGCGAGCAGCTTGTTCCAGATCGCCGGGTGGCCGGAAGGGGCGTCCAGGCTCGGGCTCAGGCAGAGCAGCCTGCCCGCGCGGGGCGAGGGAGAACGCCCAAGCTGCACAAACCCTTCATGCACCAGCCCATGCCCAGCCTGCCGCAGCACATAGGTTACATTTTGCTGCTCCCCCCCCGGCAGGAGCGAGAGCAGGGCAGCCAACCAGCTCGAACGCAAAAAAAGAAATGCCTGGTCGTCGAGCAGACAGGTCGCCTGCCGGCTGAGACGGTAAAGCAGGTAGATGTCGTCAAGTCGAAACGGGCGAATCGCCAAGTGTGCAAACCTCACCCTAAAGAGCGGTGAACCGCAACCCTTCCCGAACTCTTCACCACTACAACACTGCTTTTCAGTCTACCCCAAAAGAGGCAAACAGACAAGTAGTTTGAGCGACAATTGAATTATGTAAATTTTTTGCCGGCCACCGGCCCTCTCTCCTGTGCTCAACAAACAACTTTTTCTCAGGTTTACGAAATTGTGGAAGTATGGTATCCTGAGAAAGCATTTCAGTCACATGGCACTTCGCGCAACCAGTTGATTTGCATTTTCTACACACAAATCGTTTTGAAAGGGGTTTTGAGGCATGCGTTCAAAATTGGCTTCTTTGGCATTGGTGTTCATTTTGTTGTTGGCTTCCTTCAGCACAGCGCTGGCACAGGAGGCTTTGTTCTGCGGCGATCTGGAAGAGGCGGACTGTGCATTGTTGACGACAGCTGCTGTCAACCTGCAGAGTGTCTCGTCGTATCAGGCGTCCGCCACCTACAGTGTGGATCTGGCGGGCATTCCTGGCCTGCCAGACACCTCGGTCGCGGTCGGTGTGGAAGGCGCCTTCAGCTATGGGGAGTCCGCCCAGGCTGCGATGTCCGTGTTGGCCGGGCTCCAGACCCAGGAAGATTTGACGAGTGTCATGGTCGACTCTCCGGAGGCCATCGTGGACTTCTACAATGGCTGGTCGTTCGACATGCAGATCTCTGCCAGCCTCAGCGAGGCATTGGCGGGCGTTCTCTCTGCGGACACTGGCTACGCCATCCCGGCTGAACTCAGTGTGCCCTTGGTGCTCAAGGAGGGTGTCCTGTATGTGGATGTCACCGAGATTGCTCCGCTGCTGGATGGGATGCAGGATTTGACCGGTTGGATCGGTTTTGAGTTTGGCCCTGTGCTGGCTGCGGCGGCGGAACAGGGGCTTCTGGCGAACGCTGCTGCCCAGGTGGATGCTGAGGCAGCGCTGAGCAGTGGGGATGCTGCCACAGCCGGTGCCCTGGCCGGGGTGGCGTTGCTCAGCAATCCGGGTGCCTTCGAGCCCTTCATGAGCATCGAGCGGGCCGAGGACATCGACCTGGATGGGACCGAGGCGGCGGTTTTTGTGACCACGCTGGATATCGCCAGCCTGATCAGCAGCCCGGAATTTGTCGAACTTGTCAAGAGCCTGGCGGCCTCTGGGGCGTTGGGGGAGGGTGCGCCCAGCGCCGCCGATATCGACCAGGCACTGGCGATGGTGGGCATGATGGGTCCTGTCCTTTTCCAGGGGTTGAGTGCTGAGAGCGTGACCGCAGTTGGCATCGAGGAGCCCAGCTACGTGCTTGCGCAGAGCAACAGCTTCAACTGGGATCTCGCTGGTCTGCTGCAGATGGCGGCGATGAGCGGTGCGTTGCCCCCAGAGATGGCCGGCACAGGTGCCGCTGCGGTCGATATTTTGGCAGAAGTGATCAACTCTGCGCTCAATGAGGCGCAGGAGATTGAGGCGCCGGCAGACGCCCTGATCGTGCCTGCCGAAGCGATGATGCAGCAGCCGTAATGTAGACCTCTGGGGGATGGACGAAAACCCCTTCTCGTCCTCCCCCAGCTTTTCTTACTCGTTGTTGGCCAGCGCAAAAACAACCAGCAACGTCCCCTCGGCATTGTGAAGCTCCAAGCGGTTGTCTTCTATCTGAAAGAGCGCTGTTTCCTCCAGAGCAGCCAAGAAAGCACTCTCCTGTGCCATCACCTCCGCTGCACACATCCGGCGGGTGGTCGCGATCGGCGAGAGTGCGATCGTTGTCCCGTCTGTTGTGTAGGTGGTGTGGTACTGGTTGCAGCCAGCCGATCCACTGAGCAGGCCGTCTGCGGCAAAGAGGGCTGTCAGCCGGGTGTCCAAGAGCACGGAGACCACAGCATCCTCTCCGCTGGCGTAAGCGGTCACCACCCAGTCGTTTCCGGCCAGGCTGGCGTCGACCTGCGGCACGAACGTCGCCACGGTCTGGCCGTTGGATCCGACCAATGACAACTGGTTGTTCTGGATCTGATAGGTCTCTGTTGCGGCCAACGCAGCCAGAAAATTTTGTTCGATTTGCATCTGTGGCCCCAGGCAAGCCATCAACGTCATCGGGCCAGGGGTAATCTGGAGCGATGTATTTTCCAGCGTGTATGCAGCCCCATATTGGTTGCAGCCGCTCTGCCCGCTGAGCATACCCTGCGCAAAGGCAGCGGTTGCAGTGACCTCAGCGGGAACCGGGGCGAGCGTCCCGTTGCTGTCGGCCACCGCCGTCAGCTGCCAGGTGGCTGTTTCGAGTGCAGGCGGCGGAGAGGTCTCTGCTTCGGCAGGTGCAGGTGTGTGTGTCGTCGCTCCATCCGGGCCAGGGGGCTGGACAGGTTGGCAGCCAGCCAGCCCCAAGAACAGGGCCCCTCCCCCCAACAAAATCAGCATCTGTTTGAACATTGCGCCTCCTTGTCCGGCATTGTAGAAGCCAGCTGGCACCGATCGGCCAGCCAGATGCTTCTAAGGACGGCGGGGTTGGGGAGAATGTTCCCGAGGGCGGCAGTGTTCAGCGGCGGCGACGGCGGCGGGGTGCTGTTGTTTCGTCTTTTGTTGGAGCTGGCGGGGCTTGAGCAGGGGTCTGCGGCTGTGTGCTGGCCGGGGAGCGGGCCGGGGCATGCAGCAGCTGTTGGTAGTAGTCATCCAGCAACATTGCGATGATGGGGAGCTCTTCTTCGTTTTCCAACAGGCTGCGCGCCAGCGGGACAAAACGCAGGCTGCGTTCTGCCTGCAACTTATCGCGGTCGCGCAGCCGGGCTTCCAGCAGGGCTGTCAGCCGTTCGGAGACGACGTTTTGAACCTCCTGTTCGGTGGGCAGGGTTCGTTCGAGGATCGGCAGCGAGTACTGTTTGACTGCCCGCTCCAGTACAGTCTGGTCGACCCGGCTGACCAGGGTGATGGCGATCCCGGCTGCGCCGGCCCGGCCGGTGCGGCCGGCACGATGGATATAGTTTTCACTGTCTTCGGGGGGTTCGTACTGGATCACGTGGGACAGATCTGGAATATCCAGCCCGCGTGCTGCGACATCGGTAGCTACCAGAAAGCGCAGGGTGCCCTGGCGGACGCGTTCGAGCACCCGCTCGCGGTCGGCCTGCGACAGATCTGCGCTCAGTTCGTCGGCATCGTATCCAAACCGCTGCAACACCACGGCCACAAAATGTACGTTGACCTTGGTGTTGCAGAAGATGATGGCGGAGGCTGGGTTTTCCTGCTCGATGATCCGTACCAGGCTTCGTTCGCGCCCCATGTCTGGCACCTTGTAGAAGAGATGGGTGGTCTCGGCAACATGGACATGGTCCTGGCTCAGCGAGAGGAATTCGGGATTGTTGAGAAATTGCTGGGCTGTGCGCAACACCTGGGGCGGGTAGGTCGCCGAAAACATACAGCCGTTGATGGGGTGGTCGGGCAGGTAACGTTGGATTTCTCGCATATCTGGGTAGAAGCCCATCGACAGCATCCGGTCTGCCTCATCGAAGACCAGCAACCGCAGGGTTTTGAGCGTCAACGTGCGGCGTAGCAGGTGGTCGAGCACACGGCCCGGCGTGCCGACCACCACCTGTGCTCCTGCTTTGAGGGCGTCGATCTGGGTGCCATAGCCGACACCGCCGTAGACGGCGACGGTTCGCAGACCGGTGCCTGCGAAGAGTACTTCGGCTTCGTGCCAGACCTGCTGAGCCAGTTCACGCGTCGGTACCAGGATCAGTGCCTGGCAGGCTGCCCGGGCGGGATCGAGGCGTTCCAGCAGCGGCAGAAGAAAGGCCCCAGTTTTGCCGCTGCCTGTGCGGGCCTGGATCATCACATCGCGGCTGTCAAGCAAAAAGGGAATTGCCTTGACCTGTACCGGCATCAGCCGGCTCCAGCCTGCGCGGCGAGCAGCCGCGGCGACAGTAGGGGGAAGCAGATCAACTGCAATCAGAGCTGTTTCATCCAGAGCGTCGGCCAGACGATTGGGTTCGTTCAAAAGATTTTCTCCACTGCATACCAACTCAAATTCCTCATCACTGTACACAGTATGGCACAGACTGTATGCTTTGCAGAATCATTGACTGGGTGGGTGACAGATGGTTGTGGGAAAGCCCGTACAGAAACGATCGGGTCTGTTTCTGGGGCCTGCACGGCAGTGCTGCCCGGTGTTTGGGTACACCGGGCAGCACGCTCTTGAAAAAATGCGTCTGTGTTCAGCGGTCTGGGTGCCGACAAAGCAGGTTGACTATTCTGGTTGTTGTGACACCACAGGGAGATACAGCCAATTTGAGAAGGATCCAGCGATCGGTGCAGCGGCAGGAGGAGCGATCTCTTCCTGTGCAGCAGCCACTTCCTGTGCAGCAGCCACTGCGATATAGGGCAAAAACTGTTGTTGTGTGATCGTGGGCTCTTGTATTGGCACCAGGCTGGTGGGTGGCACATTGTCAGGGTTGACCGTTGACAAGCCGAGATTTGCTCCAGCCACAGCCCTCTCCAGCTCCAACACAAACGTTCTGTTCCAATCATTTTCTTTGACCGGATCTCCATTTGCAGGACATCCACAAAGAACGCTTGCCTGTATCCAAGGGGTTCCTCTTCAGGTATTATAGAAGACCGAAGCACATGGAATTCTCCCGATCAGTTAGACCTATGGGCTTGCAAAAATATAACTCCGCACCTTGACAATTTCATACGCTCGCTAACCGCAGCCTGATGGTGTAACTCCATCGTGGGCAAACAGTGTGTAGCTCGATGGCCAGTACACGTCGGCGCAAACAACTCGTTGATATCGTGACGCAATCTGCTAGAGTGTGCAGTCCACAATTCGGCGAATTGCGTCATATGAATTTGTAGATTTATCTGCGCCGACGTGTATTAGGCAATTTCACAATGAATTTGGATGGCCTGGTGCAGCGGCGTGTCCAGACAGATTCAGCTGACTCTTTCCGCTTCGATACACTGCCTCCAGGCACATATCAGGTAGAAGTGCTGGAGACAGGAGGCGGAGAGAGGGGGTGTGGGGCTACGGTTTAACGGTCTCTGCGCCGATGTAGCCTGCCGCCAATGCCCGGGCGCGCAGCTGCTGGCGGCGCACATCGCGCTCTGCAGGGTTGTAGGGAAGGTCAAAACTTTTGAAGATGTGGTTGATGTAGTTGCGCACTGTAGGTGTCGACAGGTGCAGCTGCGCAGCGATCTCCTTGCGCGAGACCCCCTGTACAAAAAGACCGAAGACAGCCACCAGGGTAGGATTGGGGCTGTTGCGCTGCTCGGCTGTCATCAACAAAGAGGTCAGATCGTTCAGCGATTCAGGAAGCAGCCGACGCCTGGTCAAGAGATCTGCCAGCACCGCACGCACCGGTGGATCCAGCGTCTCGCCCAGCACAGTGAGCGGATCGCTCTCCAAAATTTCCAACACATCTGTGGCTCGCTGTCGCACAGCCGGGTCCGCTGAAGTTTGTAACTGCTTCATGGAGACGAGGGCCAATGCGCCCAGATGGCGGAGCAGGATCTGTTCTGCGATCTGGACTTCGATCCCCCACTGGAGGGCATAGGTACAGACCAACGTCAGGGTCGGCGGATGCCACCAGTGCGGTAAATAGTCGATCCGCTGATCGGCCATCCAGCCCAATGCTGTCCGCAGCTCCTCTGCTGCCCGCACCAGCTCCACTCTGCGCAGCCAGTTGGCAGCCAGATGCAGCCGGAGGGTGTTGGCAGCGACCAGATTGCCCGATTCCAGGTAATGGGTCAAGGAGCGCTGTAGCAGCTCTGCCGCTTCGTCTGTACGTTCGGTCAGGCTGTAAAGAATTGCCTGGACAACGCCCACAGTGATTGCCCGACCCTGGTTTTGTGTCTGCAGGGTCCTGTGCAGCAATCTGCGTGCCGCCCCGTAGTGCTCCTGCAAAATGGCCAGCCAGGCCCGCTGTACGTTGACCCAGCCCACAAACTGGCTGAACACACCCCCGCGTGCCAACCGTTCTGCCTGTTGGTACCAGAGCTGCGCCTTGTGATATTCACCCAGCGCCCGTTCGAGATTGCCAGCGACAATCCGGTTCTCCACACGCTGTTTTTGTTGGCCGGTCGCATCAGCCAACTCGACGGCCTGCTCGGCACAACGCAGGGCTGTGACCAGTTTCCCTTGGTACCAGTTCCAGTGAGCATTCTGGTTGAGAACAGCGACCTGATAGACCGCCCCGAGATCGATTGTCTGGAGCAGCTGTTCTGCCTGCCGCAGATAGACGCCAGCGGATTGGTAGCGCCCGGTATGGTTGTGAAAGATGAACAGCAACAACCAGCCCTCACAAAGCCCCTGCATGTTTCTATGGGTTTCGTACAGACGCAGGGCCTGCAACGCCACCTCTTCTCCCTGTTGGTAGCGCCCAATCTCAGGAGCCAACGTAGCCACCCGCAGCAGCGTTTCCGCAACCAACAGCGTGTTGTCGACCTGCGGCAGCCATTCACTCGCTATTTGCGCACAAAGCTGCGCCATGTCTGCGTTTTCAACGAGTTGGTAGAGGCGGATCAACTCCAACACAGCCCGTAGCGCATGCTCTGTCTGCCTCTGCGTGAAAGCGTAAAGGCGCAGCTGTTCCAGAGCAGCGATGGCGTCCAGATATTGGCCCTGTTTTTGCAGAGCCACCACCTGCAGCCAGAGCAGCTCCAACAATTTCTGAGGATCCGGGCCTGCCAAGGGCAACGCAGGGCTCATCGTTGCCTCCTCTTCCCGCGGCTCTGTCGGAGAAACAGGGAAACCGCTGTTCGGTCGCTGCTGCGCCGGCGCACAACAGCGCACGACCAACCGCTGCGCAAACAATGAAGTAGGTCGACGTCAATAGGGCGGTCGTAGAGTTTCATAGCCTTACTCGGGTCTGGTCAGCTATAGGTCCATCTGTCGCTCAAAAGCTGAACGACACAAAAACAAAAGTTTGTCGGCTTCCCCTTTTCCCTAATTTTTTATAGAGCTGTCGAAACTGTATCAAAATTTTAACGGATATGGAGACAACTGTCTATCGTGAAAATATCCCGCGATGTCCTGCAAAAATGTCCTGTATTTATCGAGCGAACGGGTTGATCTGCCTGTTTGGCACAAAAGGGCTGTACCGCAGAGGGGCGTCCTCGAATTTGTAGTTGCTGCGCCGATCCAGATTGCATTCTGTGGCAAGTCGTTTTATAGTAGGATTGGGTCAGTTGACCGAAAACAATCAGCCCCCTTGGCGCAGAGGATAGCGCAACTGCCTTCTAAGCAGTGGGTCGTAGGTTCGAATCCTACAGGGGGTACCAGCTTGGTGGACGACCTTTTATTTCGAAAAAATGGCGGTTCCTGGCATGACAGAGCCAATCACAATCGATGTCTGGTCAGACTTTGTCTGACCCTGGTGTTATCTTGTCGGCTCCAGTTTGGAGCTGCTCACCCACTCTCATCCGGCAGCCCTGCCGCCGCTGAACGTCCGTTGGCGTTCTTTTGAGCTGCGTCCCGCCGGTTCCCCGCCGCTGCCGCCCGACTATCTGGCCAAGATCGAGGCGGGTCGCTCGCGTCTGGCCGCTGTCGCTCGGGAGAGCTATGGGTTGACACTGAACCCAGGCCCGTTTGGGATCCGCAGCCGGCCCGCGTTGGTCGCTGAAAAATTTGCACTCTCCGCAGGGTGTGGAGAGCGTTTCCACGGCCGTCTCATGCACGCCTACTGGGCACAGGCATTGGATATCTCCGAGCGGGCGGTGTTGGGGGGGGTGGCTGATGCGTGTGGGCTCGACCAGGCCGCCTTGCTTGCTGCGTTGGAGGACCCTCTCTTCGACCAACAGGTCCAGGAAGATCTCGACGCCGCCCGCCGCTACGGCCTGAACAGTGTTCCAGCACTGGTTTTTGCCGAGCGCTATCTTGTCTCTGGCGCACAGCCGGTCGATGTGCTGCGCAACGTCGTGGAACAGATTGTGCGGTCCGTGTAAAACGAAGCACCGCAGAGACGCACCCTTTTTTATCAAAATTTTTAACAGTCAAGGAAACCCAGCCGTGCTTGTCGCCAACCCACGCGAATTCTATCGCCAGATCTACACAGAGCCTTTTGCCCTGCCCGCCTTCAACGTCTGCAATCTTGAGATGGCCAAGGCCGTCATCGAGGCGGCGATCGACGAGCATGCTCCTGTGATCGTCCAGACGTACCCCGGCGACCTGGCCCATGCAGCCTTCGGCGAGGCCCCAGGCCCCCTGGCACTTTTGATCCGGGCTATGGCGCTGGAGGCCCCGGTGCCTGTCATTTTGCATCTCGACCATGGCCCTGGGCTCGAATTCAACCTGCGCTGTCTGCGCGCCGGCTACAATTCGGTGATGTTCGACGGCCATGCGCTGCCGCTGGCCGAGGCGATCGCTGAAACGGCTCTCATCGCCCGGGTCGCCCATGCCCTCGGGGCGGCGGTCGAAGGCGAACTGGGTACCTTCGGCGGCGGCCAGGGCAGCCTTGAATTCACGGACCCAGAGCAGGCCCCCAGCATGTTCGAGCAGGGGCAGGTCGATATGCTGGCTGTCTCCGTTGGCTCTGAACATGGCCAGGCCAGCCGGCTCGACCTTGAACTGCTCGCCGCCATCCGGGACAAGGCCCAGGGCCCGTTGGTCCTGCACGGCGGCAGCGGCATCCATGAAGAGGATGTCCATGCGGCGGTGCACCTGGGAGTCGTCAAAATCAACATCGGTGCGGCGATTGCACGCGCCTGGTGTGCCGGGTCGCGCGCCGCGCTCGACGCCGGCGCCGATCACTACGGCGTGCTCAGCCAGTCCATGCAGAATGTGCGCCAGGTGGCACGCCATCGTCTGCAGCTGATGGGTGCCAGCGGTCGCGCCTGAGACGTCCATTCTGAAACAGAGGCAGACCCCGGCTGTTGGAATTCCTCACCACTCCAGCGACAACAGACGAAGCAGTTCGTCGGGGGTCGTCGTGTTGCGCACGCGGATGCGCGGCAGCTCGAACAGCGCTGAGTTGTCCAAGGTGCTGCCCTGACGAGTTGTCAGCCCGGCCCAGTAGTGTGCGCTGGCAAAGACGGCGATCGTGCGCGCATCATATTCGCCGGCCGGGTAGGAAATAAAACGGGGACGGATCCCCAACTCGTACTCGATCGTCTCCAGGCTGCCCAGCGCCTGCCAGACCAGGTAGTCGTCCCCCTGGCCAGCCAGGCTGACATGGTTGCGGCCGTGCGACTCGATCGAGAGGCCGGCCTGCACCATTTCACGAGCCATCGCCCAGGTCAAATAGGCTGGCCGCTCTTCGTCCATGAAGTCGGTCACGACAAAGACAGTCGCCTGCATCCCCCGCTCACGCAGCAACGGGAAGGCATTTTCGTAGTTGTCCCG
>CAIOHJ010000181.1 GCA_903858085.1 uncultured Chloroflexota bacterium | reverse complement strand
GGTGGCCACAGCAACGACCAAATCGTTCGCTGTTTGCTGGATCGTGAGTGCGTCAATTTCGCCCTCTACCATGACAACCGGACGATCAGGTCCCAGTGCATCTGCGCCATAGAGTGCATGGGCAAAGCCAGCCGGGCCAATAAGCTGGCGCTCTCACAGGTCGTCTCGATCGCCGTGGTGATGCGCCAGGTGGACGCCGCCGGCGCCGTCCACCTGAACCTGGGCGTGCGCACCCTCGCCCACAGCCCCGAAGGCAACCTGATCCAGCGCTTCCTGGAAAAGGTCGCCGCCGAACAGTACCAGCTGTGGGGCTACAACTCCGCCTCCGCCGACCTGCCGATCCTGCTGCAGCGCGCCATCGCCCTGGCCGTGCTGTGCCCGACGTTCTCCAAACGGGCCGGCCGCAACGGCTGGGACTACCACAACAAGTGGTCCGACGCACACATGGACATCCTGGAGATCATCGGCGGCTACGGCAGCAGCGCCAAGAAACCCAAGCTGGGCGAGTTCGCCGTCGCCTGCGGCTTTTCAGGCAAGCTGGACGTCGACGGCGCCGAGATGGCCGACCTCTACCTGGCCGGCCACCTCGACGAGATCGCCGAGTACAACGAGACCGACGCCGTGACGACACATCTGCTCATGCTGCGCGTCGGGCTGCACACCGGCCTTCTGCCGCCGGATCGCTACACGACGGAAATTGAGGCGGTGGAGCAGCTGGTGGCCGAACAGGCGGCGAAAGGCAAGGCGCAGTTTGAAAAGTTTGCATCAGCCTGGGCCGCCCTGAAACCGTAACCCCTACCGCCTGACCCATGACCCGTTAGTTGCTTACGCTTAGGAATGGGTTTGCTGCGATGGCGCAGGAATTGGGGACGTTTCAGCGATTACCCTAGCAGGTACATGAACGGTCCGGTAAGGCTCTCAGACCTAATTTCGCACCCAACCCTGTTTCATGTTATAATTGATGGCCTGTTGCTGCTCCCGCTTGCGGCTGACTCCGGCTAGCGCAGCGCATCTTTCTGGCGTATTGAGCGCCCTATTGCCAATACAGAAAGGTCGTACGTGCCCGATTTATAGCATGGCGATATACCAGTGAGAGCGCATTTCCACACGGAAACGGCGCTGCTGGCGCGTAGGACTTATCCATACTTCTCACGTCATCAGTGAAGAAACACTCCCTATGGATCTCAAAGACAAACTGATCGAAATCGCTAACCGGATCCCGCGTCAGCTCGACCATATCCAGACGGAAGAGGCAACCAAAAATGCCCTGGTACTGCCCTTCATCCAGTCGCTCGACTACAACGTCTTCGACCCAAGTGAAGTCACACCAGAACTGAATGCAGATGTTGGTGTCAAGAAAGGCGAGAAAGTCGACTATGCCATTTTGATGGATGGCAAGCCTATCATTCTCTTCGAGTGCAAGCACCACGCAGCTGCGCTTGACCAGACGCACGCCTCGCAGCTCTATCGGTACTTCAGTGTGACCGAAGCGCGCTTCAGTATTCTGACCAACGGCATTGTCTACTGGTTCTACACTAACCTGAAAATAGGCATTTTCATTGTTCGTTGTGCCCCGTAGGGGCATGGACACTGACTTGGAAGCGCCCAACCGCATGGACGAGCGCCCCTTCTTCGAGTTCAGCCTGCTCGACATTCGCGATGCAGCTGTCGCCGAGTTGAAGAAGTTCTCCAAGTCAGCCTTTGACCTCTCCAACATTCTCACCACTGCCAGCGAACTCAAATACACGCGTGAAATTACGCGCTACCTGGCTGAACAGATGCTTGGCACCCAGAGCACCACAGGCTCGCTCTTTGTTGCGCGCATCCTGACCACCGTCACCACCTTGCGCATGCAACAACGCGATGTCTTGGATTTTCTCACGGAAGCCTGCGCTGCCGCTACTCTTCAACAAAACCAGCCCTCACTTCTTCCCGTCGCTCCAACCACCTGAACGGTTACCCAGGATCAACAGCAATGCCTCGGAAGCGAACAACGTCCAGCGACGGCCTGCTCACCCTCATTGTGTGGCTGGTTGTCATTGTCTACAAGATTGCTGCCTGGCTCTGGAGGCAGGGCAAATACGGCCCCCTCTTCTCGATCGCCTGGGTGTTGCTTGTGGTTGGCTTCTTCTGGAACATGGTCAGCCAGCCGTCCCACCGCTCGACGCCCATGCCCAGGCCGTCGATAGCCAGCGAGGTCAGCGCAAGACCAATCGCACGCGCCAAACCCTTCCCCTCCGCGCTGCCCACTGCACCGCGCACGCCAACAGCCACGTCTGCGGACCTGGCCGCCAAAGAGACTGCCACCCAGGCCTCGTTGCCACCCAAACGGTCCACACCGATCGCCATGCCCACACCGGCAGCACCAACTGCGACCCCGTTGCCACGTCCGATGGCATCCCCTACGCCAACGGCGACACCCACGCCGCTACTGGCCGTGGTGCTCAAGGGCGCAAATCTGCGCTCTGGGCCGGGCATGGACTTTGAGAAAATCGGTGGCGCGGCCGCCGGCGAGAGTCTTGCCGTCATCGGGCGCAGTGACAGCGGTGAGTGGGTGCAGGTAGCCGGCGGCGAGTGGATCTACGCTGAACTCGTGCGGATTGCCGAGCCGGCGGCGCTTGCCGCTGCCCCGATTTCTACGGCCACCGCGACCGCCACGGCGAGCGCCGCCCGCGACCTGGGCTGGGCTGTGGTCCAGACCGACGCCCTCAACGTGCGCGCTGCGCCCGATGCCGGCGCCGCGCTGCTCGACACATTAACCTTTGGCGAATGTTTGCCCGTGCTGGAGGTGCAACCGCAGTGGCTGCAGGTGCGCTACTCCGGCAACGACACCGGGTGGTGCTGGCGCGAGTATGTGGTGCAGGCGACAGCCTGTCCGACACCGGCGCCGATGCAGCCGGAGCCCACCTATCAAGTCGTCGCCTACGTGGGGACGCCGCTCAAACCTAACGCCACGGCCGCCGGCAACACCATCATCCACGAGTGTTTTGGCAGCGGCACCAGCCCGCTGCGCAATGTGTCCGCAGGCACGCCCGTTCAGGTGCTCGGCATTGGCGCCTTCCAGCCGCCGGCTGAACAAATGGAAGCGCTGGGCAACGGTCCCTTCGTCAAGATCCGGCTGTGGGACGGCCAGGTGGCCTGGATGCCAGCGGCCGCCGTGACGGTGGACCGCACAACGTTGCCGCAGGTTTCTGATGCGTGCGAGGCCTATGACCAGCTGGACTGGGAACAGGTGATCGCCACCAAACCGCCCACACCGACGCCAGCGTGGGCGACGCGCACGGAGCTGGTGCAGAGCGCGCCGGCGCGGTCGTGCTGCAAGATTTGCACGACTGGGAAAGCATGTGGAGATACATGTATTCGCAGGAGCTATACGTGTCGTGTGGGACCGGGGTGTGCGTGTAATGGGTAATTCCCACCAAACCCGAAAGATAAGCAAAGAACCAGGAGATCGAAGCGATGGACGGCCATAACTCGGTTCTGAAAATAGACCGTGTTTTCATCGTTAACGGTGCTGTCAAGGCATGGTGCCTGATGTGGAAGCATTTTTCGACCCCATCCTTCTGGCGGTAGAGCCGAAACATCTCGTGATGGGAAAGCGATATGGGGCCTGCCGAGTTGCAGGTTTTCTGTCCGCTCGACAACGCCGGGCGCGAACTGTTGCGCACAGCCATGCGTCAGTTGAATCTCACGGGCCGGGCCTATCATCGTCTGCTGAAGTTGGGCCGCACCATTGCTG
>CAIOHJ010000180.1 GCA_903858085.1 uncultured Chloroflexota bacterium | reverse complement strand
GCCCGCGTGTAGGGATGCTGCGGGTTGGCAAAAACCTGCGCGATCGGCCCATGTTCCACCACCTGCCCCAGGTACATCACGGCAACTCTGTCGCAGACATAGCGGATGACCCCCAGGTTGTGGCTGACAAAGAGATAGGTCAGCTGCAGCTCTTGCTGGATCTCGCGCAGCAGGTTCAAGATGCGGGCCTGCACCGAGACATCCAACGCCGAGGTCGGTTCGTCGGCGACCACCAGCGAAGGACGCAGCAGAATCGCCCGCGCGATCGCCACACGCTGGCGCTGCCCGCCGCTCAAGGCATGCGGATGGCGGTCGAGCATGCTGTTGTCCAGCCCGACATGGTGCAGCACCTCCACCACCTGCTGCAGACGGCTCTCGCGAGTGCCGATCTGGTGCACCTCCAACGGGGCCAGCAGCACGCTGCGCACGCTCTGGCGTGGGTTGAAACTGGCCGCCGTATCTTGAAAGATGGCCTGCATCTGCCGACGTTGGCGGCGCAGGTCCGCCGGGGCCATGGCGTGGATGTCGCCGCCGTTGAAGAGCACCTGCCCGGCCGTCGGCCGCGCCAGCCCCAGCACAATCCGGCAGAGTGTAGATTTGCCGGAGCCAGACTCACCGACGATCCCCAACGATTCGCCCCGCTGCAGCGTCAGGCTCACCTGGGAGAGCGCCTCGATCTGTTGGCGGCGCCAGGGCAGCCCACCCAGCGGGAAAACCTTGGAGACATCTCGAATTTCGAGCAGCGGTTCACCCACGCGATTCCTCCAACAGCCAGCAGCGGGCCAGATGTTCTGCTGCGACCGGCAGCAGCGGCGGTTCTTGGGCACAGCGCGCCAGCCGCTGCGCACAGCGGTCGGCAAAACGACAGCCCGGCCCGATCTCGTAGGGAGAAGGGATGCGCCCTGGGATGGCGGCCAGCTCGGTCTGGGCCAGCTCGATCGAAGGGGTGGCGTTCAACAGCGCCTGGGTATACGGGTGGCTGGGATGGGCAAAGAGCCGGCCGACCGGCCCCTCTTCCACGATGCGCCCGGCGTACATCACGTAGACCCAGTCGCAGCTTTCCGCCACCACACCCAGGTCGTGTGTGATCAGCAGGATCGCCGTCGCATGTTCGTCACGAATTTCTCCCAGCAGACGCAAGACCTGGGCCTGGATCGTGACATCCAGCGCCGTGGTCGGTTCGTCGGCGATCAACAGGTCGGGTTCCAACGCCAGCGCCATGGCCGTCATCGCCCGTTGGCGCATCCCACCGCTGAACTGGTGGGGGTACTCGGCCGCACGGGTCTCTGGCAAGGGCAGGTGGACGGCGCCCAGCAGCCGGACAGCCTGCTGCAGGGCAGCCTGCCACCGGCTGCGACGGTGCAGCACAAAGGGCTCGCCGACCTGGCGCCCGATCGGCTGCACTGGGTTCAGGGCTGAAAGCGGGTCCTGTGGAATCAACGCCATGCGGTTGCCGCGCAGCTTGCGCATCTGGGCGTCGGAGAGGCTGGGCAGCGAAGTGCCCGAAAGCCGGATGTCTCCTCCCACGATGCGGGCGACCTGGGGCATCAGGCGGAGGACCGAGAGCGCAGTCATCGTCTTGCCGCTGCCCGACTCCCCAATCACCCCGACAATCTCACCGGGCCAGACCTCCAGGTTGACCCCGTCCACCACCCTGGCAGTGCCCTGCCGCGTCTGCAACTGCACACTCAGGTTGTCGACGGCGAGGACGGGGGGGCTGTCCAGCCGGCGACGAGGTCGTATCTGTTCTTGCATGCTCAATCCTTCATGCGCGGGTCAAAGAAATCGCGCAGCCCATCGCCCAGCAGGTTGAACCCGAGCACGCCGACAAAGAGGGCTGCGCCAGGGACGATGGCCAGCCAGGGCGCTTGGGCCATAAAGCCGCGGCCGGTGCTCAGCATGTTGCCCCAGGAGGGTTCGGGCGGCTGCGCGCCCAGCCCCAGAAAACTCAGCGAAGATTCCAAAATGACAGCGTAGGCAAAGGCGGTCATCGCCTCGACCAGCAGTGGGGTCATCACATTGGGCAGAATTTCGCGCTGGAGGATGCGCGCATCGGCCATGCCGATGGTGCGTGCCGCGTCGATGTAGGACTGACGCAGCACCTTCTGGGTCGAAACACGGGCGAGCCGGGCAAAGCCAGGAATAAAGATGATGCCGATGGCCACCATGGCGTTGAGGATGCTGGTGCCGAGCACCGCCATCAGCACAATCGCCAGCAAGATCGCCGGAAACGAAAAAAGCAGTTCCATCGCCCGCATCAGGGCCAGGTCGAGGAGCCCCCCCCAATAGCCGGCGACTACGCCGATCAAAAGCCCCCCAAACAGCCCGACCGCCACCGCCACCAGCCCCACCTGCAGCGAGATGCGTGCGGCAAAGACGGTGCGCGAGAGCACATCGCGGCCGATCTCGTCGGTGCCCAGCCAGTGGGTCGCACTCGGGGCCTGCAGCATGTCGGCCACGTCGAGGTCGTAGGGCGAATAGGGGGTCACCCACGGCGCACAGAGCGCTGCCAGACAGACCAGGGCCACCAGGAGCCCGCCGACCCACAAAAGCCGGTAGCGGCGCCAGCCACTCGGAGAGCGCACAGCGTTTTGCCCGCTCATTGCTCTGACCTCGCATATACCTGGCGGGGGTCGAGCACCGCAGCCAGCAGATCGACCACCAGGTTGAGCGTCAGCACGACGACCGTGATCACCAGCACACTCGACAGCAGCACCGGGTAGTCGCGGTTGATGATGCCGACCAACACCAGCGAGCCAAGCCCCGGCAGCAGAAAGATGTCTTCGATGATCACCACCCCGCCGAAAAGCCAGCCAAACTCGACCGCACCGACCGTCAAAAAGGGGATCAACGAATTGCGCAGCGCATGTTTCCAGATCACAATGCTGGGATTGGCTCCTTTGGCAAAAGCGGTCCGAATATAGTCGGACGACAAGACTTCGATCATCTCCGCACGCATGATGCGCAGCAGCAGCGCCGAGGAGACGACCCCGAGCGACAGGGCTGGCATCAGCAAAAGACGCAAATTCATCGCCGGGTTGTCGGCAAACGGGACATAGCCGCCGGCGGGCAGCCAGCGCAGGGTCATGCCCAGCAACAAGATGAGCAGGGTGGCCATCCAAAAGGTGGGGATGGCGCCGAAGAGGGTTGCGATCGCCGAGATGACCGTGTCGACAGGGCGTTGGTGGTGGTAGGCCGCAAACGCGCCCAGGGGCACGGCGATCAGATTGGCGATCAGAAAGGCCAACAGCGCCAGCTCCAAGGTCACCGGCAGCCGCGCCAGGATCTCGGGGCCGACCGGCACCCGATTTTGGAAGGAGGTGCCAAAATCCCCTTGCAGCACCTTGGCCAGCCACTCGAAATATTGCACATACAACGGGCGGTCCAGCCCGAGCTCGTGTTCAAACCGCGCGATCGCCTGCGGTGTGGCGTCGATCCCCAGCGCAGCTTTGGCCGCTGAACCCGGGATGACGTTGACCGCCAGGAAGAGAACCATCGAGGTCACCAAAATGGTGGGGACAAACCAGGCAAGCCGAACGACAATCAAACGTAACATAGCGCCAGTCCCAACAGGCTGTCTTGTCGGTCTGCTGTGGGCAGCAAGCCACCCACAGCAGACCGGTGGGCCTTACTCTGCCAGCCAGGCGTCCTTGAGGGTCTTGAGGAAGCCGGTGCGCATCGGCTTGTAGTTCTGCAGCCGGCTGGTGTGGCCGATCAACAGCCAGCCGTTGACCAGGGGCACGATCGGCATGTCGTCCATCGACAGCTGCTGCTGCTGGCGGTAGGCCTCTTTGCGCGCTTCCTGGCTCGGTGCAGTCCGCCCTTCGGCCAGCAAGCTGTCCATGGCTTCGCTGGCATATTTCTGCACATTGATCCCGGCGTTGGCAGAGCCATAGTTGTTGGCCACGAAATCGTCGGGGTCGGCCAGCGGGCTCAGCCAGTACATGGTGGTGATGTTGAAGTTGCTGGGCCCCCAGACTTCGTCCCAGTAGCGCGGGACTTCCATGGTCTCGATCGTGGCCCGGATGCCGATCTGCTCCAGGTTGGCCTGGAGGATGGGGGCCATGGCCATCTGGGCCGGGAAGGAGGAGGCGATGGTCAGGGTGGTTTCAAAGCCGTCGGGGTAGCCAGCCTCGGCCAGCAGCGCCTTGCCCTTCTCTGGCTCGCCGGTGGCAGTGGTAAACTGCACATCCTCCGCATAGGCCCAGTTCCATTCTGGGATCACGCCGCCCAGGATCGGCGTGGCCTGGCCGAAGAAGGCACCTTTGACCAGCGCCTCGCGGTCGAGCGCATACGAGACCGCCTGGCGCACGCGCGCGTCGGTGAAGGGCTCCACCGTGTTGTTGAGCAGCATCCAGTTGTAGCGGGAACCTTCCAGCGTCACCGCCTTCAGATCCGGGTTGGCCTGCAGCGCTGCCCAGTCTTTGGGGGGAATTTCGTTGGAGAAATTGACCACGCCGGTCATCAGCGCAGTGTTGAGCGCTGTGGTGTCTGCGATGATGTGGTACTCCATCGCATCGAAGTAGGGCTTGCCCGCTTCGAAGTAGGTTTCGTTGCGTTCGAACCGGATCATGCTGCGCGGCTCGTAGCTGACAAACCGGAACGGCCCGGTGCCGACCGGCTGGGCGTTCAGGTCGTGGCCCGACTCGACCAATGCCTTGGGGACGATCGAGGAGCCGGGGAAGGCCACATAGATCAGGAAGGGGCCGGTCCGTTCTGTCATCTTGAACTCCACCGTCAGCGGGTCCAAAACGTTGACACTCTCGATCGTCGAAACCTGGGCCCCGTAGGAGTAGCCCGAATCCGGCGCACGCAGACGGTCGAAGGTGAATTTCACATCCTCGGCGGTGAAGGGGTCGCCGTTGTGGAAGGTGACATTCGGGCGCAGCGTGAAGGTGTAGGTCAGCCCATCTTCGGAGATCTCATAGGATTCGGCCAGCTCGGGGTAGGGGGTGGCGTCCGGGTCGAGGGCCATCAGGGTCGAATAGACCTGCTCGATCACGACATGTGACATTCCGCTGGGGCCACGGACAGGGTCAAACCCGGCCGGGTCGGCGGAGAAGGCGGCTTTGAGAATGCCGCCGCGCACCGGCTCGCCTGCTGCCTGGCTGCCGGCCGCCGGGGCCGCCGCCGGGGCCGCCGCCGGAGCACAGGCAGCCAGCAGGGAAGCTGTGGCGCTCCCGACCCCCAAGACCGCAGTAAGCTGCAAAAAACGGCGCCGGCTGAACGCAGCCAGACCTTCAGAAGAAGTGGGTAGATTCGATACAGGTTCGGAAGATAGAGCAGACATTGTCCCTTGGTCCTTTGAATACGAATACGACAAAAAAATAAGCGCAGAGAGCGGCTCACCAACCAAAACGGGGCAACTTCGGGCAATTTTTCGGGGCAATGCAGGCACAGACTCAACGGGTCCAGTATACCAGCAGAGCGCTCCGCTGGCAAAGACCCGGCAAGCCTGCTGCTCAGGTTGGCTGTCGGGCAGGGGGCGGAAAGCCAATCGCTCCCCGCCCCGCCACAATCAGCCTGCGCGTCGAGCCACAGGTGGCGCGCAGCCTCCCCAGGCGGCGAACCCACCACGCGCGCCCGACGGCTGGCGGTCGGGCTCTCTCCGCCTGTCGGGCCCAGCAAATTCTTCGCAGAAGCGTGCCTCCCCTGCGGGGCACAGGGCTGGCTGCGCCGGTCAGGCTGGCAAATCCCCCCAGCGACGGTCGAGATCCCGGTCGCCCCGCTTCATGGCCAACAGCAGCGCGTCCTGGTCGACGGGCAGCGCCCGACAGCGCACGCCGGTCGCATGGTAGATGGCATTGGTGATCGCCGGGCTGATCGGGATCGAGCTGATCTCGCCGACCCCTTTGGCGCCGTAGGGCCCCTCTGCGGTCGGATCTTCCACCACAAAGTGGCGCATCTCTGGGGTCTGTTGGATGCCTGGCATCTTGTACTGGCCCAGATGCTGGGTCCAGGGGCGCCCCTGCTCTTCGATATAGTGCTCGGTCAGCGCATTGCCGATCCCCATCACGATCCCCCCTTCGATTTGGCCGGTGAGGCTGAGGAGGTTGATCGCCCGGCCAATGTCGTGGGCGGAGATCACCCGCTTGACAGCCACTTCCCCGGTCTCGCAGTCGACGCTGACCAGGGCGGCGTGTACGGCGTAGGAGAATCCAAAGTGCATGTCGCCCCCTGTGCCCAGCGGCTGGGTTTTGGGGGCCCAGTATTCGTAGCGCAGCTTGGGGGGGTGCCCTTCGTCGATCAGCGTCTGCACCGCTTCGGCAAAAGACAAGGTGTGCAGACGGCGCTGTGTGGCTGACGGTGTGGCTGACGTGCCGTTGGCCCCTTTGACCAGAGCCAGCCGATTTTCGTCTACGTAGGCCAGCCCCTCATGAAAAGCGAACACGGCGGGAGGAAGGTCAAACTTTTCGGCCAGCACGCCCTGTATCCGCTCGCGCATCGAGCGGGCGGCCAGCCGCGCTGCGTTGCCGCTCAGATAGGTCTGGCGGCTGGCGGTGGTGGGGCCGCCGTCGGGCGAGAGGTCGGTGTCCATGACCAACACGCTGACCTTCTGGATGGGCAGGCCCAGCTCTTCGGCCGTGCATGCGGCCAGCACCCCGATCAGGTTCTGGCCCATTTCGGCGCTGCTTGTGCGAATCTCGGCGCGGCCGCTGGGGTAGACTTCCACTTCGGCCTCGGCTTTGTCGGGTGCGCCGCCGCCCAGCCCGGTATTTTTGTAGCCGGCAGCCACGCCCCAGCCATAGAGCTTGTTGCCGACCCGCACCGGCGCAAAGAGCTGCTCCGACGCCCCTTCCAGCGGCCAGGCGCGCATCTCGGCTTCGACCTGTTCCAGGCAGGAGAGCAGCCCGACACTCTCTTTGAGCTGCTGGCCGGTGGCCGTGGTCGAGCCGACACGCAGGGCATTCTTGCGGCGCAGCGCGATCGGGTCCATTCCCAGCGCTTCGGCGACCAGGTCCAGGTTGCTTTCGACGGCGAACGCCGACTGGGTGACGCCGAAGCCGCGGAAGGCACCGCAAGGGGCGTTGTTGGTGTACATGGCGTAGCAGTCGATCTGGGCACTGCCTACTGCATACGGGCCGGTCGCATGGGTGGTGGCGCGCGTCATCACCTTTTCGCCCAGGCTGGCATAGGCGCCGCTGTCCCCATAAAGCTCGGCTTCGACGGCGGTCAGCGTGCCGTCCTGAAGCGCCCCGGTCTTGATGCGGATGAGGGTGGCATGGCGTTTGGGGTGGAAACGCAGGCTCTCCTCGCGCGTGTAGAGGAGTTTGACCGGGCGACCGGTGACCTGGGCGGCCAGCGCCGCGTGCACCTGGCCGGCAATGTCTTCCTTGCCGCCAAAGCCTCCCCCCATCACCGTGCCTTTGATGCGCACAGCGTCTTTGGGCAGCCCCAGACAGCGCGCCACCTGGTCGCGGTCAGCGTAGGGAATCTGGCTGCCCACATAGATCGTGAGCTTGTCGTGGCGACCGTAGCGCGGGTCCTCCCAGCCGGCGGGCACCCCGACTGCACACTCGGGCTCCAAAAAGGCATGCTCGGTCATCGGGGTCCGGTAGGTGCGCTCGACGACCACATCGGCGGCGGCAAAGCCAGCGGCAATGTCGCCGTGGCGCACCTGGATATGCTTGAGCAGGTTGCCGCCGGGCCGGTCGGGGTGCAGCACCGGTGCGTCCGGCTGGCGGGCGGCGACCGGGTCGGTCACCGCTGGCAGCAGTGCATACTCGACCCGAATATGTGCAAGGGCTGCATGGGCCTGTTCGTTGCTGTCGGCGACGACCAGCGCGACCGGATCTCCGACATAACGGGCCGGATACGGGCCGCCGGCAAAGGCTGGCCAGTCATACTCGACCAGACCATGGCGCAGCTCGCCGGGAATGTCCTGCTGTGTCAACACGCAGCGCACACCGGGCAGGGCCAGGGCCGCTGCGCTGTCGATGCTCAGGATCCGGGCATGGGGGTGTGCGCTGCGCAGCGTGGCGCCGTGCAGCATGCGGTCAAAGAGATAGTCGTCGGTGTAGAGGGCCTGCCCGGTGACCTTGGCGACTGCGTCCGGCCGCGGCAGCGCCCGTCCGATCTGGGCCAGCGGTTCGACCTGTGCGGGCAGCGATGGCGGCGGCATGTGGCCGGTGCGCATCTTCTCGGCCGCTGCTTTGACCGCGTTCAGAATCGAAACATAGCCTGTGCAGCGGCAGTAGGTGTCTTTCAGACAATGCTTGATCTCGGCGTCGCTGGGGGCAGGGTTGGCATCGAGCAAGCTCTTGGCCTGCAAGATGAAGCCTGGGGTGCAGAAGCCACACTGGGTGGCGCCGTGCTCGACAAACGCTTCCTGCAGCGGGTGCAGACAGGCATTCTCCTCGGCGGTGGGGGGCCAGCCAGCAGCCACCCCTTCGATCGTTGTGACTGCGGCCCCTTGTGCCTTGAAGGCTGGGTAGATGCACGAAACAACGCTGCGCCCGTCGACGATCACCGTGCAGGCGCCACACTCGGCTTCGTTGCAGCCGATCTTGGTGCCCGTCAGCCCCAGATCGTAGCGCAGCAACTCGCCCAGAAAACGATGGGCAGGCACGTCCAGGCTCTGCTGGACGCCGTTGACAGTCAGGGTCAGGATGGGCATTGTGTTCTCCTGTGGGTTGGTCAACAGAGGCGGGCTCGTTCGATTGCGGCTGTCAGCACGCGACGCAGCAGCACGGCGATCAGTTCGTGGCGGTATTCTTTGGATGCACGATGTTTGCTGGTGCGCAGCGCAGCCTGCTGTTGGGCGGCGGCCACGGCTGCTTCGATGGCGGGTGGGCCCAGCTCTGGGGCAGCCAGCAGCGCTGCTTCGCTCTCGGTGGCCCGGAACGGGATCGGCCCGGCAGGTCCGACGGCGATAGAAGCGGCCTGCGCCCGCCCGCCGGCGTTGTCCAGGGTGACCCGGGCGGCCACACCCAGAATGGGCAGGGCAACTCCCTGCGGGCGCATGATACGGTCGAACGCGCTGCCGCTGTGGGGAGGGCAAACCGAAAAACGAAAAGCGCCCAGCAGCTGGTGGGGGGTGAGCCGGTTTTTGCCGGGGCCGGCGAAGATCGAGAGCAGCGGCTGCCAGACGTCGGCCATCCCTCCCTCCACCCAGGAACAGACCTGGACCTCGGCGTCCAAGGCCAGCAGTCCGATCGTGCCGTCGGCGGCGGGCAGGGCGTGGGCCACATTGCCGCCGAGTGTGGCGACGTTGCGCACCTGGGGGCCACCGACCACACTGCAGCTCTCGGCCAGCGCAGTGCCGTGCTGCCGGATCAGCGGGCTGGATTCGATCGCCGCATGGGTGACTGCGGCCCCCACCACCACAGCCCCCCCCTCCACTGCCACGGTGTTGAACCCTCGGATCGCCGTCACATCCACCAAGGCGGCAGGGGCTGCATGGGTGCCCTGCTGGAGATCCAACAGCAAATCGGTGCCGCCAGCCACAACCTGAGCCTTGCCGGCGTACTGGTGGAGCAGAGACAGCGCTTCTTCGACCGTAGCGGGTCTGTGGTAGGCTTGCCAGCGCATAACCCTCCCTTGAACCGTGACAAGATGACAACAAGAGTGCAAGGATGCTTACAATTGAGCAATAGTATACCAGCTGTGGCCGTGGCTGTCTATTGGCTTTCTGATCCGAATTCAGCCAACGGATCGCGGACTTCTTGAAAGTCACGCCCTTTGTCCATGCGCATGTTGGAAGGATGCGGTGTTGGGGGGGGTGCAGCATATAGAGCGGTTGGCAACTCGCTCGCCTTGTCGGGTGTGGCCTGTGTCGCGCGCCTCACATGCCTCATGCCACCGCTGCCGAGACGCTGATCGAGTTGGCGTGCGAACAGGGAATCCTCTGTGCGTCTGAAGCACCCCAGGCGAAAATGCAAGAAAGAGAAAGACCCTCCCTGACGGTCGGGGCTCTGAGCGGTTCACCTGACGCAGCGCCCCCTGCGTCGCCGCCAATTCTTCCGTCAACCGCTGGTTTTCGTTCGCCCGCCCCATCGGGGCGGATGAGTTTAGAGATGGCACGCACACCCGCCCCATCGGGGCGGATGAGTTTAGAGATGGCACGCCCGCCCCATCGGGGCGGATGAGTTTAGAGGAGACCCTGAACGACTCCTGCGCCGAAT
>CAIOHJ010000179.1 GCA_903858085.1 uncultured Chloroflexota bacterium | reverse complement strand
TGAAACAGGGAATGGAGGAGAGCCAGCACGCAAAGCCCTCCTCCCCCCCAGAAGTATCGGCAAAGGAGATCCCATGCTGATTGGCGTGCCCAAAGAGATCAAAGACAACGAAAGCCGGGTCGGGTTGACAGCTGGCGCAGTCCGCGCGTTGACCCGACGCGGCCACCGGGTGCTGGTGCAGAGCGGAGCAGGTTTGGGCAGCGCCATCCCAGACCAGGAATATCTGGCCGCCGGCGCCGAGATTGTGGCCGAAGCCGTGACTGTCTGGTCGGCGGAGCTGGTGGTCAAGGTCAAAGAGCCGGTCGAGTCAGAATACCGCTGTTTGAGGCCTGACTTGATCCTCTTCACCTATCTGCATCTGGCCGCTGACCGCCGGCTGACTCAGATATTGTTGGAGCGCAAAGTGACGGCGATCGCCTACGAGACGGTCCAGACCGCCGATGGCAAGCTGCCGCTGCTCCAGCCGATGAGCGAGGTGGCCGGGCGAATGGCAACCCAGGTCGGTGCCTTCTATCTGGAAAAACCACAAGGCGGGCGCGGCATTTTGATGGGGGGAGTGCCTGGGGTGGCACCCGCCAATGTGGCGGTGCTGGGCGGCGGCACGGTCGGCAGCAACGCTGCCAAAATCGCGGTCGGGATGGGCGCACATGTGACCGTGCTGGAGATCCACCATGACCGGCTGACCTATTTGGATGATCTGTACGGTGGGCTGCTGCGAACACGCACCAGCAACGAATACAATATCGAAGAGATCGTGCACGACGCCGATCTGGTGATTGGGGCTGTGTTGATTCCAGGGGGGCGTGCGCCCCATCTGGTCACACGCAGCCTGATCGGCCGGATGCGCGAAGGGGCGGTGATCGTCGATGTGGCCGTCGACCAGGGGGGCTGTATCGAGACTACACGGCCGACGACACACAGCAACCCGACCTATCGGGTCGACGGCGTGTTGCATTACTGTGTGGCCAACATGCCCGGTGCGGTGCCGCGCACCAGCACGTTCGCCCTCAACAACCAGACCCTCCCCTATGTGCTGCAGATCGCCGGTGCAGGTTTGAACGCCGTGCGCCAGCAACAGACCCTGCTGCATGGGCTGAACACCTACCAGGGATACCTCACCTGCCAGGGGGTCGCTGAATCGTTTGCGCTGCCCTACACCAAGCCAGAGGAGGTGCTGGCAGCATGAATGGGAGACTTTGTCCACACCCCCCTGGCGGAAGGTGGGGCTATCTTGTTGGAGGGATGCGATGAGCCGAGTCAATACCGAGCCGCTGAGCGGCATGCGCGATTTTTTGCCGTTGGAGGTATTGCGGCGCGACTACGTCGTCAATACCATCCGGCGGGTCTACCAACGCTACGGCTTTGAGCCGTTGGAGACACCGACCCTGGAGCGGCTGAGCACGCTGCTGGGCAAGTACGGGGACGAAGGGGACCAGTTGATCTTTCGTGTGCTCAAGCGCGGCGAGAAACTGGAAGAAGCGCTGGCGCGGACGCCGACAGAAAATGGGGTCAGCGATGCAGGGCTGCGCTATGACCTGACGGTGCCTCTGGCCCGGGTGGTCGCCGAATACGGCAGCAAGCTGCCTCGCTTTTTCAAGCGCTATCAGATCCAACCGGTCTATCGGGCGGACCGCCCTGCCAAGGGACGCTATCGAGAGTTCTATCAGTGCGACGTCGACATTGTCGGTTCGACGAGCCCGACGGTCGAAGCAGAAGTGCTGGCTGCTGGCGCCGAAGTCCTGCAAGAACTGGGTTTTGTCGGGCGCGAACGGTTCCAGATTCGCCTCAACCACCGCCTGATCTTGCACGGGTTGATGGAGATCGCCGGGGTGCCCCCGGCCAGCGAAGGCGCAGCCTTGGTGGCCATCGACAAGCTCGACAAAATTGGCATGGATGGGGTTCGTAAAGAGCTGGCAGCACGCGGGATTGCCGCAGAGACAGCCGAACGTCTGTTGGCCACCCTCGCTGCTGCCCCGGACCAGAGTCTGCTTGACTGGCTGGAAGATCTGCTCAAAGAATCGGCGATGGGCAGCCAAGGGGTGGCTGACTTGCGCGCCGTGGTTGCGCTGAGTGCGCAGGGACCTGCAGCCCCACACCTGCGTGTGGACCCCTACCTGGCGCGCGGGCTCAGCTATTACACCGGCCCGATCTTTGAAATCGAGTTCCCAGGCTTCAGCGGCTCTGGCGGCGGCGGCGGGCGCTACGATGGCCTGGTCGGCATGTTCAGTGGCCAGTCGATCCCCGCCTGCGGTTTCAGCCTCGGGTTGGAGCGGGTGATCTTGATGATGGAAGAACATGGGATGTTTCCTGTGCGCCTGGACACCCAGCCGCAGCTGCTGGTGACCCAGTTCGACGAGAAGACGGCAGCGGCCAGCCTGGCACTGGCACACCAGCTGCGCAAGGCTGGGCTGCGGGT
>CAIOHJ010000178.1 GCA_903858085.1 uncultured Chloroflexota bacterium | reverse complement strand
GGATCTGGCTGAGGCTGGTATCTTCCAGGCGGATCGTCCGGCACACCGCCGGATCGTCGATTGCCTCGAACTGGCAGGCGATCATGGCATACTGGCGCACCCAGCGCTGCGCCAGTTCCTCTGCCAGAGCCAGGTCAGAATAGGGCGAGCGCGTCTCCTGGCGGAAGTGGGCGAGCATGGAGCGACCAGTGGCCACAGGGTGGCGCACGAGCGCAACCAGGCGCAGCCGTTCGGGACCGATGGCGCGGTAGAGCATGTATCCCAGCCCGCGCATCCAGTTGAGGGTATCGCCGTAGATCCAGGGCAGGGCCAGGCGTTTGTCGATGCGCCGCCGGATGCCGGGAAACTCGGCCAGCGCAGAACGCAGAAAGAGGTCGGGATGTGTGGCAAAGCGCCGCTCCAGGTGGTCAGTGACCTTGCTGATCTCGTCATGCCCCGGCTGATGCCAGACCTCGGCGTTGGCAGCCAGGCGCAGCGCATGGGAATAAAAGCGGGTGCCGCAGAAACCGGAGGAAAGAAAGTAGAAATTGACCGGGCGATCGTTCATGTGGCTGTGCGCTCCTGGCGTTTTTCCATCAGCCATTCTGCCTGGCGGCGCCGTCGCCAACAAAGATTCTCCACGCCCTGGCGCTGGCTGTTGGCCGAATGGAGCCGTGTACCCGCAGTATATCATGCAGAATGGCAGCGGGCGAAGGGGGGGCGCGCCCGCTGATTTGCGCAAATCAGCGGGCCGTCGTATACTCTTTGGACTCTCCCGGATCGATCGCTGACACCGGGCAGAATATACCGGGTGCTGCCGCTATCGACCACCAAGGACAGCGGAGCAGCCGCCAGCCGCATCCCACATCCATGCACTGAAACGGCTCCCTCATGGAAACGGTCCTGATTGGCACTTTGGGCGCCGAGCCACAAGTGATTACGTTGGCAACCGCTCTGCTGCGGCAGGAGGGGGTGGCGCGGGTGGTAGCCGTGCATACGGATGCGCGCTTTGCGCCGATTGCCGGCGCTCTGCCTGCGCTGTGCAGCGCGTTTGCCGAAGCGACTGACGCTCCCCCGCTGGAGTGCGTGGCGGTGGACGTGGCCGACACGCTCACATCCGCCGAGTTGGACTGTTTTGCCGATACGCTCTTTGCCGTGCTCAAGACGCACCTGGCTGCGGGCCGTCGCATCCACCTGTTGTTGGCAGGTGGGCGCAAGAGCATGGCGCTGACCGGGCTGAGCGTGGCCCAGCTTCTGCTCGGTCCTGGGGACCACGTATGGCACCTGCATTCTGACGAGGCGCTGCGCCACTCTGGACGTTTCTGGCCTGCGGCCGGCGACACAGTGCACCTGATCGAGCTGCCGCTGGCGCCACCCATCGCGGTGCCGCCGCGTTTCACGCCCGCCGTAGCAGCTGCGTCGCCGGCCGCTGCCCGCCAGGCCCTGGGCGCGGCCGAGCAGGCACGCCTGCGCCACTTCGTCGAGTCCGAATTGACTGCCGCCGAACGCAGCGTGGCCGCGCTCTTCGCCCAGCAGGTGATGGGCGTGGACGAAGCCGCGCGTCGGCTGGGCAAACACAAAAAAACCGTGACCAACCAGCTCACGACCATCTACAGCAAACTGGAGAGCTATTTCGGCCTGACACCCGACGTAGGGACGAAACGCGAATTCCTGCGGCGAGAGTTGGGGGCGTGGTTTGAGGAGTTTGGGAGTTGAGTCCCATGACAGATGACGGCAATGCCACTAGAGTAATAGAGGTTATCTGGAGCGCAGTAAGGGATCTGTGCTCCAGATTCCCGCAATAGTCAACGACCAGATGGTCACAGGAGAGGCAGACGATGAGCATGAACCTTGTAGAACGATGCAATACAGCACTAGAGGCTTATGCCAGCGCGCTGAACATCATTGCACGCCGCGCTGGCGCAGCATCGCAACCCGTTAATATAGATGATAAACTGCTTCTGAGGCAGGCCGATTGGCTTGCGCTACCCGCTCGTGGTGCCGACAGTGAAAAGACATTGCCTGCGCTGCAATCACTCATCGGCCATCTGTATGGTAAGAAGTCCCACGCTTATTACACGCCTCAACTTCTTGACATGGAGCGCAGCACCATTATCCCTTCACCGGATCGGCCGACCGATCTTGCCGTGCAGTATGCTTCTGTTTGGAATTCCATGCAACGCGAACTGGGCGCCATTGCCTCTGACATAGCGCCGCCGGTTCGGGAAGCGGCTGTGCTTGGTATCCTGCAAAGATACGGATGGTCCATGGCGGCACCTGGCGCTACCGACAGTGATGTGGCGCTGTACGACTATACAAGAGTTCAGGCCGCACTAGCTGTGTGCCTTGCCGATCAGTCAGCCGAAGCCAGTGCAGTTGGCTTGCTCATCGGCGGTGATGTCTCCGGCGTGCAAGATTGGCTGTACACGATTGGCAGCGAGGGTGCAGCCAAAAGCCTGCGCGGGCGCAGCGTCTACCTGCAGCTTCTTAGCGAGATCATTGCTCAGTGGCTGCTGGACAGACTGGAACTGCCATCATGCAATCTGCTTTATGCGGGCGGCGGCAACTTCTACATTCTGGCGCCGTTGAGCGCAGCAGCCCAGCTTGACCTGCTGCAGGTTGAACTTACGCAGCGCATACTAAAAATGCACGATGGCGCGCTTTACGTAGCGTTGGGACATACTGTGATGGCCCGCTCTGAACTTGAGCTGCAAGCCGTGGGTGAAGTGTGGGGCCGGATCAATGTGACGATGAGCGAGCGCAAGCGCCGCCGCTTCGCTGAGCTAACCGATGACGAAATGGTGAAGACAATTGGCTGTGCGCTGGCTGGAACCGGCAAATTGGAAGATAGTTGTCGTATATGTCGTCGTCCGATCGGCCCAGGTGAGAAGCCTAAGCTCAATGAGAACCAAGAACGCGCCTGTCAGCTTTGTAGTAGCTTTGAAGACTTAGGCAATCAACTGCCCAATGCAGATTTTCTGGTGGTGAGTCGCTTACTGATGGCGACAAGGGCAGAAGCCGTGCTGGACTGGAGTGCGGGGTTTGGCCAGTTCGGCTATGATGTTCAGTTTGTATGGCAAGATCGGCAAGGCTGTGGCGCATGGCAAGCACCAACGAGCGAACTGGTAAGAATCTACTTCTGGAAGCAGGAGATGTCAACCCTGAATGCATTCCCCGGTTCTCCTGCTCCAGCTACCAGCGTCTGGCTCTATCGCCCACTAGCCCAGGCTGTGCCGATGTGTGGTGGGCGTGTCGCAACGTTCGACCAACTTGAGAGTGAGGGAATTCAGCGCTGGGGTGTGTTGCGCATGGATGTGGACAAACTGGGCACTATCTTTCAACAGGGCGTCCAGCTAGCCAGCCTGAGCCGGGTAGTCGGTTTGAGCGGAATGCTGCGGCTCTTTTTTGAGGGCTACGTTCCACAGCTTGCAGACGAATTTAACCATAAAAAGCAACGACGCATCTATCTCATGTATGCGGGCGGCGACGACCTGTTTGTGGTGGGTGGCTGGTCATACTTGCCTGACTTGGCCTGGAAAATTCACGAAGCGCTGCGTGATTTTGCGGCTGGCAATGATCAGATCACCATCAGTGCAGGTATCGCCCTGGCTTTGAGTGAGCGCTACCCGATCTACCAAGCAGCTCGGGACGCAGGCGAGGCAGAGGAGATGGCCAAACGTGAGGGACGTAATCGGATTGCGTTCCTGGGGCAGGCGGTAGAGTGGGAACAATTCATCACAGTGCGCAAGCAAACGCTGGAAATGTCCACTTGGTTCACATCAACAACATCCCGGGTGCCCCGTGGCATTTTGACCAATCTCGCAACCATATACTCTGAATGGTACACATACCGCAGACGAGAGCTAGGTCAGTTGGCCAAACAGGGGCAGAAAAGACTGTATCAGAATCACACGGATATATTCCTTGGTCCGTGGCAATGGCATTTGCTCTATGGGATCAATCGGGCAAAGGGACGGATGACAGACAACTCTCTGCGTAACAGCATCGACAATCTTGTGATTTCAGTCTTGCATGGGGAAATCAAGCATCTTGGTCTTGAAATTCGGTGGGTTGAGTTGCTAACAAGGACTAGATTGGAAGGTAACAAATGAGCGGATTTCTTACAGCAGGTGATGCAGAGCGAATTATTGGCGGGGATGTCCATCTGTTGGTCCAGAAAGCACAAATTATCGGAAAAGCGCTGAATCAACAAAAATTAACCACCAGTCAGATTCGCAATTTTTTTACGGAGGTACGGAGTATCCAGAATCGATGGGACCTAAATGAAGAGGCAGAGTACCGGCAAACGGTACTCCTGAAACCCAAACTTGCTTACGCCGCCAAGCGCGCCAAAGAAGTAGGCAAGAAGACCGACGCTGTAGAAACGCTAGCTGAGGTATTAACACTCTGTATCGATCAAATACCACAGGCAGCCACTGACAAGAAGGATAGATTCGACCGATTCGTCGACTTCTTTGAGGCAATCCTGGCGTATCACAAGCAAAATGGCGGAAGGGAGTATTGAGGAGGAAACCATGAAGCAAATCACACTTTTAGGGCGGGTTCTTGTAACTGGTCGTATCCGGGCTGTGACCGGATTACGTGTGGGTGGAAGTGCAAGCCCATTAGCGATAGGCGGCGTTGATCTTCCGGTGATTCGCAATGTTCTTGATCAACGCCCCTACATTCCGGGATCAAGCCTCAAGGGCAAAATGAGGTCGCTTGCAGAGAAAGTCACCTCAGCCCCCCAGAACAGGTCAATTCAAAACGTTCATATCCATACGGCGGGAGGTAATGGTCCTAAAGACTTTCAGACTGAAAATGAATACAAACGGACGGGCGTTGAGCAATACGAAAAATACTGGGTGAATCCGCTCTTTGGCGTCCCCGGAGAAGTCGGTTTCCCCATTTCTGGCCCGACTCGACTCGTGGTGCGTGATACCCCTATGGAAGAGGCAACCGCAGGCAAATTGGCTGCGATCAAGACCGACCTACCGTTTACGGAGATCAAAACCGAGGTCGCAATCGATCGAATCACCAGTCAAGCAACGCCGCGGCAAGTTGAACGTGTACCAGCAGGCTCAATTTTTGGGCCACTGGAGATCGTGCTCAATCTATTTGTCCACTCTGATTGTAGCCTTATCGATCACCTGTTGACCTGCCTACAGCTCGTTGAAGATGACTATATCGGTGGGCATGGAAGCCGGGGTAGTGGCAAAGTTGTATTCGAGGATTTGGCTATCCATTGGCGCTCCGGGAGGAACTATACAGTTCAAACCAATTTTTCCCAGACAACGGCGCCATTGAACAATATTGTTGCACAGCGACAACAATTGCTTGCTTGGCTGGATAGCCAACTCTCTATTGCGCCCACCGGAGGCGCCTGATGGAGACTCGCGCCTATCGTTTGCAGATGCGTTCGCCGCTACATGTGGGCGAACGGGGCATCGGCAATGAGCAGACGCTAGTCTACATCCCCAGCGACACGCTCTTCAGCGCGCTCGTAGTGGCGTGGAGCACTGTGCCATCTCTGCAGGCCAGTCTTCCTGATCTGATAAATCCATCAGCACCACCACCCTTGCTGCTGACTTCGGCGTTTCCGTATGCTGGCGACGTGCGTCTTCTGCCGCGTCCAGCCCTGCCTTTAACGCCTACGTTGCTGGAGAATGAAACTGCGAAGACCGTGAAACGCGTCGAGTGGGTATCGGAAACAGTCTTTGCTGCGTTGATTAGCGGCATCGACCAGGCTGCACTCGATTTACAGTGGGTGCAGAAGATCCTGCTCCAGGCTGGCATTGTGTGGACAACCCTCAAGGAAGGGAGTCGTCTGAAAGCACAGTTGCCGCAAAATGACTCCGATGAGCACCTAATTTGGTGGACAGATATCGTGCCGCGGGTCACGATTGACCGTATTACCAATGCCAGCCAGATCTACCATGTTGGGCGCACCTTCTTTGCTGACAGCTGCGGACTTTGGTTCGCTGCGCGCGGGGAAGCGCACTGGCTTGATCGCATGGAACATGTGTTGGCTCTAAAGGCGGTCGAGGGCATTGGCGGTCTGCGCAGCGTAGGCAATGGGCAATTTATCTTTCACCAAGATTCAGCTCCCAGCTTTCTGACCGACACAATAGTCACCACTGGAGATACACAAGGTGAAATTCTGTTGAGCCGCCTAGCACCTACTCCCGGAGAAATAGGGCGCCTGCGCGCCAGTGCGGCAAATTACCGACTTGTGTTGATCGGTGGTTTCAGCGGCACGCCCGGTGTGAATCCGGTAGTGCGGCGCCAAGTGCGCATGGTAGCAGAGGGGTCATTCATCGGCGCTGCGACTGCATCCAACCAGCCGCCGGGGCAATTGGTGGATGTAACACCACCAGAAACAATACCCTGGTTGGGGCACCCCATCTATCGCTACGGATTTGGGTTCACCGTTTCCGTGCGCATGGCTGCACAAGGAGGGCAAGAATGAAGCTTAAACGCGTGTACGATGTCACACTGACGCTGTTAGCGCCGCTCCACATCGGCAGCGGGCGCGAACTGCTACGCGATTACGATTATGTCACGCAAAATGGCAAGACGTGGTTGATCGACGCTGCAGGAATGTTGGATCTCATCTTTCGTGTAATTTCGAAGCGACTATCCTGAATTATCCACCAACTTCATGTAGGCGGCTGGCGAGAGACCGAGATGACGAAGGATATTCAGGATCAAATCAGGTACAGGCGTCAGATGCCACTGAACCTGTTGACCGACGACGACTTTCGTCAGCGTAACCTCCTGGTGCGCAACTGCCTTGAGCAGGCGTGAAGTCGTAGGCTGGTTCGTGGTGCGCTTGGGTTGACCATCGTACAGGCCGTGAAGTGTTTCGCCCGTGCGCTGCAAGGATTGACGAATCTGCGCCTGGATCAGAGTGAGGATACGCAAGGCCAACGTCAGGAGGCGAGTCAGGCCACGAATCTGGTCATCGTTGCGGACGTAGAGCGGGCTGATGCCGAGCGGACGGCCTTTGAGCAGGTGGAAGGTATTTTCCATAATGGGTGCGTTACGATAATGACAGACCGTTTGGCTGAAAGACATCTGTTCTTCCGCCAGATTGGTGACCAGAATGCGCCAGCCCAGAAGATCTTGCTGGGCACGGATTGCCTGCTGGTTGCGTTGTACGTCCGTGATGACATAGCGCACCTTGGTGACGGTCTTTGTCTCACGATTTGGACCGCCGCGTCCGCGTCCAACCCACTGTACGTTGCTTTCTTCTTCCTTTTGGTAGGTGATGGTGAGCAAGCCCTCAACTTTATGCCTGCTCAGTGCCTGTTGGAATGCTGTCACCAAACTATCCTCTGTCGTATGCTGTCGCTTGCCGCGTCCTGGCGCTGGTGTCAACTTCTCGATGTCTGCTATCGCCTTTTGCAACCGTTCCTCCAAAGCCGCGGCCTGATTTTGCGCCAATGTCAACGAGCGGAAGACCAGAACGCGTTCATTCCAGGTGACCGGCCGGTCATCGATCACCGACGTCATCGATCGCACAAACTCGTAACCGGCACCCAGCAGTGTCTTCTCCTGCCAAATCAAAGTCGCCACCCGGTCACCACTCACCGCTACAGCAACCCAGGTGTCAAATTGCTGGCTAACAGCACCGGTCATTGGCAGACTCGTTACATAGGAGTCACCCTGCTGCACCAGTTCGGCTCGCGTCGCCAACGCCGCCATCTTGCAATCACCCGTATACAGTACACCGCGCCGCCCTATGATCTCGCGCACCCGCTGGATCAGGGGCGTATACAACGGATCGTCGGCCTGTTCACCAGACACGACATCACAGGCAATCCATTGCCCTGTCGGTTCTGCCGCCGCCGCCATCAACTTCACCTGCGCCAGATCGGGGCGATGGTCCTTGCTGTGCCCCAGTTGCATCAGCCCGTCTTCATGGCGGGTGTGGTATCCAGAGACCGTCGTACTGTCCAGACGCACGCCGGTCTCCACCAATTCATACGCTGCCACCGTCGCCGCCCACAGCGCTCGTTCCAAACGAGCCCATTTTGTATCGTCGCTCAAGTGCGTCAGCAGAATGCTCAATCTGTCGTCGTTGGCTTCCACATCCTTGCGCAGCGGCTGCTCCAGCAAACGGCTCAGCGTCAATCCATGACGTTCCACCCACTCCTGAACACTCGACTTCCGATGATCCCCCTCCGACAGGATATAGGCGACCCACAGAATGGTCAGCCATCCATTGCTGATCCCTTCGTGCAGCCAGTGTTCGCCCAGGGTCCGGTCAATCACCTCGGACAAGCCGAGTTTCGTCATAACGCCAACCAGCAGGGGGATGTCATCTACTCGCTCATGGAAAAGTTGCAGTTCATTGTTCATCCCCCCACTATCGCACAGAATTCAATTTTAGGCCGTCTTTCTTACACGAAAGACGAGTTGGATGACTTTGTAGACCAGAAAGGCAACTTTGATACGCGCATTTTGGGGAGGCCAGCCGCCGAACTACTCGAGCCAGAAGACTTCACGCCTGAGAGCAAGCGCTTTCGCTATGTTCTGCCCGGCGAGCCAAGCACCAAAGAAAGAGGCGCTATCCTGCGCGAGATGTACAAAGATGTTGAAGATCGACCCTATTTGCCAGGCAGCAGCTTAAAAGGTGCATTGCGCACGGTGCTGGTATGGCACGGCTTTCGTGACAGGTCAATCAAGCTGGAAGTCAATCAACTTGGCGATAACCGCGGTCGGGCGACACAATCAGTCGAGCAGCGTATCCTGGGCATCAACCCGAACTACGATCTGCTGCGTGCCTTACATGTGGCCGACAGCCAGCCTCTAGCCAAAGGCCACCTCCGCATCGCCAATGCTAGAGTGGTTACTGGTAGCGATAAATTCGGCTCGCCGATCGAGGTCGAAGCCATCTGGAAGGATAACACGCTACATACCACGATCTCTGTGGATATATTCCTACACAGCGAGCAAGCGGACCATAAACTGGACTACGGGTCAAGTTGGCAATGGTTGGAGACGCTGCCACAGATCGTACGTGCCCACAATGTCGAACAACTGACCAAAGAGCACAACTGGTTCAAAGAGCGCCAGTACAAAAAGATAGCCGGTCTGTATCATCAGATGTTAGACATCGTGACGAGCAATAAGCTGGCAACCAACCAGTTCTTCCTGCAAATCGGCTGGGGCGGCGGCTGGCGCTCCAAGACCATCGGGGCGCCGTTGCAAAGTGACAAGAAGCAATGGGAGCGACTGCTCACCGACAAGGGGCGTTCACCTGCGCGCTTTCACCGCAAGGAGGGTGATGAGTTCCCTAAAAGCCGTCGCGTGCTAGTAGTGAGAAATGAGCCGGTGGCACCGTTTGGCTGGTGCCTGGCGGAAATGACGGAGCGATAATTTCCCTACAATTTCAGCCGGTGCTCTATATTCGGCCAGCACGTCAGCAAGAGACTGCACTGAAGGGGTTGAGACGCCAAAGGCGTCATGCCGATGTGCCGGGTGCGACGCCAAATGTTGATGGTGGGGGCATTATCCCACCCCCCGATCAACGCATCAGTCGGAGTCAGTCAGCAGTAGGCGTATTTGTGCAAGACACCGTTGACACGAATTTCATTGATGTGGAGCCAGGAGCCGTCAACCAAGATGGCAACAGCCTTGAACTGCTCAATCTGCGATCCGTTGTTGGGCTGTCGCAGGTTCCATCTGCAACTGGCGCATTCTGGCTTGAATCGCTTCGAAGAGTCCGGCCCGTAACAGAGTATCGCGTTCGTCTGCGGGTAGCACAGCGGGTACGTCAATTACCGTCTGTGTCATGAGAACACTCGAACCCCGCAAATTGAACCAACAGACAACACAAGAGCAGTCTCTGCAATCTGGGACACAATATACTATGACAAATGAAAGGCTCGGTAGGTCATGTCGACAATCCTGGTTGTAACCTTAGGCGGTTCCTGTCAGCCGATCGTTACGGCGATCAGAAATTACACGCCACAGCATGTCTATTTCATCGTATCGACCGGAGCACGCGGTAGCAAGTCAACCGTCGATGCTGCCGGCAAGCCATGCAAAGGGCGTCTCCCAGAGGATGATGCTCCTGCAATTGTGCAGCAGGTTGCTCTGGCACCGTCCCAATACACTGTGCGCGAGATCGAGGAGCAGGATTCATTGCAGGAATGCTATACAGTGGTGCAAGCCACGCTGCGCTTCGCGCAGCAAGCATTCCCAGATGCCCGCTGGGTAGCTGATTATACTGGAGGGACCAAGACGATGTCCGTTGCGCTGGTATTGGCTGCCCTGCAGGCAAATTGGGAATTGTCGTTGGTCAAAGGCGCTCGGACCGATCTGGTAAAAGTAGTCGACGGTACCGAGGTCGCTGGGTTGGTCAACAGTTGGGAGGTGCGTGCGCTTCAGCGTATGGAAGAAGCACGGCGGCTCTTCGATGACCATCACTATGCGGCTGCCGAGACGTTGTTGAGCGATATCTTGCAGGCCGGGGCGATTTCGACTGCGCTGCAGGAGACCGTGCGCGAGTGGGTTGGGCTGGCGCGCGGTTTCGATGCATGGGACCGATTTGATCATGATCGCGCCCTGAAAACCTTGACGCCCTACCAAAGCCGAATCGTCCCGAACTTCATTTTCCTGAAACAGGTCATCGACACCAACAACCGCTCGACCGGCTACGAACGCTGCTTCGATTTGCTGCGCAACGCCGAACGTCGCGCTTGCCAGAGCCGCTATGATGACGCCGTGGCCCGACTCTACCGTGCCTGCGAATTATTGGCCCAGACCCGGTTGAAGCAGCGCACGCCATCGCTGACTTCTGGCGATCTCGATGTCATGTCCCTGCCGGAAGTATTGCGTCCAGCTTATGAACATCTGCGCGATCCAGGTGATGGCCGGGTCAAGCTAGGTCTGCGGCAGAACTACGAGTTGCTTGTTGCACTTGGCGATCCGGTGGGTCTGGCCTATCAACGGGTGGAGAAGACCTTGCTCAACGGGCTGAGCGCACGCAACGATTCGATCTTGGCACATGGGAGCACGCCCCTCTCCAATGCTCAATACAAGGCCTTCGCTGAGATTGTCACATCGCTCTTTGAGGATGTACGTGCGCAACTCCAGATTTCCGTGAACGCTCCGCAATTTCCCAGTCTCGAGGCGAGCAGCGCCAAGGCAAAAGCATGACAATGACCACCCATCTCGCTCTCATCGGCGAACAGCCCATGCCCGTCCTGTTTATCGACCGCTACCTGCACCCGGCGCGTACGTTGCTCGTCTGCACCCGGCGCACACAACCTGTCGCCGAGCGATTGAGGCGTCTGATCGCCAACTGCGAAGTGTTGCCTCAAGTGGACCCCTATGATTTCAACCAGGTGATGCAGCTGCTGGACGAACGCCTCCCAGACGAGAACGGCACTGTCGTCAATCTGACCGGCGGCACCAAAATCATGATGCTGGGGGCTTTTGCCCATGCCGTGAACCGCAAAACCCGATTTGTCTACCTGGAAAGCGAACGCCCGCCTCAGCAGCTGCACGTCTTTGCCTTTACTCCAGCCGCAATCAAACAGACGGTCGAGGAGCTGCCCAAGCTGATTACAGTTGACGACTACCTACGCGCCCATCTGGACGGCTATCACTGCGAGGGATTCAGCTGCGAGTCGGACGGTAGCTTGACCGATGGGGGGCGCTTTGAGCAGGCCGTGTATCAGGCACTCACCCCGCATTTCGAGATCTTGTCGGGTGTCAAACCTGCCGGCGTTGGTGACCAGATCGAGATCGACCTGGTGATCCGCCATGACAACCAGGTGGCGATTGCTGAGGTGAAGCTCGGCCGCGGCAGCGAAGGACCCAAAAAGGGCATCGACCAGTTATCGACTGCCGGCAGTCGCGAGTATCTGGGCACCTATACGCGCAAACTGCTGATCACGGCCGGCTACCCCAAGGCGGGAATCAAGGCACTGGCCAGAGAAAAACAGGTTGCCATACTTCAGGTGAAAGGCTACCAAGACGGCCTGCCTCTTCGGTCCGCCCAAGATCTGGTACAACAAGTAAAAAGTGCACTGGCTGTTTCCTGAGCAGCCATGCACGTAAAAAATCCTGCGTTTTTGAAAGGAACCCCACCATGCACCGCCTCTTCCCCGCCCTCATTGCTGCCCTCGTCCTGCTGGCGGCCACCCAACAGACCGCCTTGGCCGGCGACGATTTTCTCGTGCCCATCGACATTGGCGGCAAGACCTACACGCTGACCGTGGCCGTCGACAGCGCAGGAATCTCCGTCACGACCGATTCCAAGCTGGTCACCGTCGGCCAGATTCACGCCGTAGAGCCTCGTGCAACCCCTACGGACACGGCCGACCTGGACGCGCAAAAAGCGACCGCTGTGTCCGTTCCCTACGACGACCTCTTCCGTAACAACGAGGAGCATGTCGGCAAGAAGGTGCGCTATATCGGCGCAGTGGTGCAGGTGCAGGAAAATCCCTGCATGCTGTGCGAAGAACCCAGCTATACGCTGCGCATCGCAGTGACAGAAGGCATGGATGGCCTCTGGGACGATCCGATCTGGGTCGATTATACGGGCACCGAGCGCTTCTTGGAAGATGACATCGTGACCGTGTGGGGTGTCGTCGAAGGGTTGCAGCAGTACACTGCTGTGCTGGGCAACCAGGTCACGCTCCCGCAGATCGCAGCGCTTGACATTCAGCTGGGCGAGGTCACCACCCCGCAGCCAGAGGTCACCACCCCGCAGCCGGCAGCAGCGACGGCCAACAACAACGCCAACCTGCGCGGCGGGCCGGGCACCGGTTATGCCGTGGTCGGCGCCACCCAGGCCGGCGGTGTGCTGGCGATCACAGCGCGCAACAACAGCGGTGACTGGCTGCAACTGGCGAGCGGCGACTGGATTGCCGCCTTCCTGGTAGACAACGCGCCGGCCAATGCCGACCTGCCCGTGGCGCAGGAGATTCCAGCGCCGCCTACACCGGCCCCCACCCAGCCTACAACCGAAACCAGTGCACAGAGCAGCAGCACGGCCCCCTCCGGCTTTGTGCAGATCGGCCAGGAGATTGAGGGCGGCGGCTGGCGTTTCAAGGTTTCCGCTATCCATAAACGCAAGGCAGTCTATTTCTACGACGAGTCGCACGTGGCCATGGGCCGCTACCTGATCGTGGTGATCGACGCCACCAACCTGCAGAGCGGCACCGACTATTTCGACCGCAGCATAGCCCCGTGGGTGACGGACGAGCCGGGCAACGTCTTCAACAGGGCGGGCACGGCCAGCGGCTATGCGCGCTGGCAATATGGCGGGCTGAGCAGTATCTACACCGACGTAAATCCCGGCAACTTCGTGCGCATGGCCTTTGCCGTCGACCTGCCCGACGACACCGGCCGCGTGCTGCTCAGCACGGATATCGGCCAGTGGATAGACCTGGGCAACTTCTCCGCCATGCAGAGCGAGGACAGATAGTGCGGCGCTCTGAAACCCGGTTTCTGGCCGCCTGGAAAGACACAAAACCAGCATGATACTTCTCAATTTTTCACATCCACTGACTGCAGCCCAACTCGCCCAGATCGAGGCGATCACCGGCCAGGCGATAGATACCCTCATGGATGTACCTGTGCAGTTCGACGAGCAGCAGCCCTTTGGCCCACAGCTCGCTGCACTCATGGCCGCCATTGACCTGAGCCCCACTCAATGGCAGAGCGAGCCGATCCTGGTCGTGCTGCCGTCGCTCAACTTCATTGCGGCGGCACTGCTGGCCGAGTTGCATGGGCGTATGGGGTCCTTCCCGCCCGCGGTGCGCACGCGGCCGGTAGCCAATACGCTGCCGCGGCGCTATGAAGTGGCGGAGATTCTGGACCTGCAGGAAGTACGCGAGGCGGCGCGACGCGGGCGGTAATCACATGCGCATCCCCGGCCTGCTGTACATACCGGTACACTTGCACTGTGCACCGGTATGTACAGCAGGCCAGGGGAAAGCAGAAGGGAGCATCGATGTTGATCGCAATTGTCCTATCCCTGGTGGCGGAGCACGACATGGCTCTGCCAACATTTGTCGGTCGCGCCGGCTATGCGGCGGCGCTCGGTGCGCTGAGCCGCGTCGACGCCGGGTTGGCCGGCCGCATCCACGACAACGATGGCGCCAAGCCGCTGACCTGCTCCAGCCTGCTGGGTGTGCAGGGCCGAGGGGGCAAAATCGATATCCGGGCCGGCACAGAGGTTGCGCTGCGCGTCACTGGGCTGACGCCGGAGGTGAGCCGGGCGCTGGCAGCCGCGCTGCTTGAATCGCCGCCCGATCTGTGGGAACTGGACGGCCATCGGCTGCGCGTGGCCAGAACCATCTGCAATACCGAGCAGCACGGCTGGAGTGGCCAGACGACATATGAGGGTCTGACCGCGGCGCAATTGACCCAGGCGGAACAGCTCGACCGCCAGGTGACGCTGGAGTTCGCTTCCCCCACTTCGTTCAAATCCAAGGAAATGAACATTCCCATCCCGCTGCCCGGCCTGGTTTTCGGCAGCCTGGTGGAGCGTTGGAACACATTCAGCCCGGTCGTGCTCAGCCCAGAGATGCGCCGCTTTGGCGAGGAGGTGATGGCGATCAGCCGTTATCGCCTGGTCAGCCAGACCGTAGAGAGCAAGGCGGGCGGGCTGCGCGTCGGCGGCATGGGCACAGTGACCTATCGCGCGCTGGGCGGCGATCGCTACTGGTTGGGGGTGATGCATATGCTTGCCAGCTTTGCCTTCTATTCCGGCGTGGGGGTGCAGACGGCCACCGGGATGGGACAAGCGCGCTGTGTGGAAAAGTGAAAAAGTGAAGGAATATCGGGGCATTCGCCCGCCGCATCGCAGTCTCGTGCTTCCCGGCTCTGACGACTGCGATCCGCTAGCCTCACTTCCCCAAGCTAGGGGACGCCATGCGTAGTCCGCTGTATGTCATCGAACAGGGCAGCAGGCTGACCCGAGAGGGGCGACGTGTCCTCGTCGTCAAAGAGGGGGGGACGCTGGCACAGGTGGCTGTCTTGCAGGTCAGCCAGGTGATTGTGTTTGGCAACGTGCAGATCACAACGCCTGCGCTGCGCCTGTTGCTTGACGAGGGGATTGAGGTTGTGCTGCTCAGCGAGACAGGTCGCTTCTATGGCCGCTTGTTTTTGTCAAACGAAAAGGGGACCAGATGATCAACGAAAAGGGGACCAGTTTGGTCAACCCGAGCAAATTGTGATCAACGAAAAGGGGACCAGATGATCATCGAAAAGGGAACCACTCTGCAAAAAGAGAGTGGTTCAAGCTATTGCAATTGACGCTGAAGGCGCTCGCGAAAGCGGTAGGACTCTGCGCCGGTGAACTCCAGGATGTGCGCCTTGTGCGTCAGCCTGTCGAGTAGTGCGGCAGTGAGCCGCTCGTCACCAAAGATCTGAGTCCAGTCGG
>CAIOHJ010000177.1 GCA_903858085.1 uncultured Chloroflexota bacterium | reverse complement strand
GTCGGCCAGCCAGTGCCAGAGGCTGTCGACGCCCCGCAGCAGGCTGCGAGGCGCTGTGGGGTCAGGGGGGGGCTCCGGGGCAGGGAAAGCTTTGTTCATGGCGGGGATTGAAACCACTGGGTCACTGCTTCGGCCAGATTGGAAAGCGGTGCACGCCGGGTCTTACACTCTGGCAGCGACTCCAGAAATGTCTGGCCATACGCTTTGCGCCAGAGACGGCTGTCCAACAGAACGACCACCCCGCGGTCGCTGCTGCGCCGGATCAGCCGCCCAAAGCCCTGGCGAAAACGCAGAACCGCATCGGGCACCATGTAGTCGTTGAAAGAATCTTCGAATTCAGCGCTGCGGGCGGCGACCATCGGGTCGCTGGGGACGGCAAAGGGCAGACGGGCGATCAGCAGACAGCGTACCTCGTCTCCGGGCAGGTCCACACCTTCCCAAAAACTGCGTGTCCCCAGCAGAACTGCCTGTTCGCAGGAACGAAATTCGCGCAGCAGCCGGCTGCGTCCCCCCTGGCCATGTTGCAGGAGCGCCACCCCCATCCGCTCCAATGGGCCCCGAATCGCGTCTGCCGTGGCCCGCACCTGCTGGTAGCTGGTGAACAACGCCAGCGTGCGTCCCTGGCAGGCCAATGCAGCCGCCAGAACAGCCTGCTCGACCGCCTGTTGGTAGCGGCCTTCGTTGGGAAGCGGCATGTCGCCTGGGAGGTAGAGCAAAACGTTGCGTCTGTAGTCGAAGGGGCTGTCCACCGTCGCCAGTTTGACATCCCAAAGCCCCAGACGTTCGCGCAGATAGCGAAAATTGGCCCCGGTGCGCAGGGTGGCTCCGGTGAAAACCACGCTGGTTCGCTGGCGAACCAGCCCCTCTTCGATCAGATGATTCACACTCAACGGCGCCGTTGCGACCGTTGCACCTGCCTCTTCGGCCCCCACTTCCAGCCAGGCGACCTGCTCGCCCTTTTGCCCGTGGGGTGCCAGCAAGAGCTCGTCCAGGTGGCGAAGGGTGCCAAGCAGTTGGTCGGCGCCCGTCTGCCATTCGACGGCAGCCAGGAACGTTCGTTCGTGCTGCGCCCACTGCGCCTGTTCCATCTGGGTCGCCACCTCCGCCAGCCGGTCTGCCAGACGATGCAGAGTCCGGCTGAGGTCGTCCCACTCGATTTCAAGGCGGCTCCACAGCGGCTGGCTGCGGATGCGGCTGTCGAGTGCGATCCGCTGCAGGTAGCTTGTTTCGCTGCGGGGCTGGTCGCTGCTGCGGGCAAACGCGATCAACCGTGCCGTGAACTCCTGCAGCCGCGGGTCGCAGCGCCGGGCCTGCGCCGCCACATCCCCCAACAACGCCAGGATCGGCGGGCTGCGCAGATCGGCGGCGGCTCGGTAGACCTGGCCAAGCAGATCCCCGCCATCTGTCCACCGCTGCAACAGATCTCGAATTTCAGGCCAGACTGCGCGGAAGGTGAGCTGTTCTGTTGCCGCCTCTTCCAGACGGTGGGTCTCATCGACGACCAGGTGCGTGTATTCGGGCAGCAGACGGCCAGCACTGGCCAGGTCGGCCAAAAGCAGGGCATGGTTGACCACCAGAATATGGGCGTGTTCGCTGCGTTGCTGGGCCGTCAGGTAGAAGTCCCCGTCGGGCAACCCCCAGCGAGCCCCCACAGGACGGCTGCAGCGGTCGAGCGAGCAGAGACTGCCGTCCGAGCAGATGCGCCGCCAGACGGCCCGTTCAGCATCGCTGAAAAAGGCCAGCTCGACATCTTCGCCGGTGTGTGTCGAAGGGAGCCAGACCAGAACCTTGGCCAGCACAGTCAGCTCCACTGGAGAAAGACGGTGGCTGCTGCGCCACTCATGAAAACGCCGGGTACAGAGATAGTGGCCGCGCCCCTTGAGCAGCGCTGTGCGCAGCGTCGGCAGCCCACATTCGGCAAGCAACCTGGCTGCCTGGGGCAGGTCCTTTTCCAACAGTTGTTCTTGCAGGGGAATGGTGTTGGTGGCAACCACGACACGCTTGCCCTGGGTGACTGCCCACAGTGCAGCAGGCAGCAGATAGGCCAGGCTTTTGCCGGTGCCGGTCCCTGCCTCGATCAGCAGATGGTCGCCCTGGTGAAAGGCGTCGGCAACCTGGACAGCCATCGCAACCTGGCCGGCTCGGCGTTCAAAGGCCGGGCCCAACAGCTGCTGCAAAGGGCCCCCGACCGCAAAAAACGCTTCGACCTGCTGCGCAGAAAAAAAAAGCCTCGATGGGTCGCCGCCGGCATGCACAGCCGGCTCTCTCTCGTCCACCCAGGAGCGCTCTGTCACGTTCCCCTGTGCTGCGTTCCCCTGTGCTGCACTCACCTGTGCTGCGCTGTCCGCAAAAAACGACCCCAACGCCCAGCTGCTCTCTTCTGCGCTGTCGGCGATCAGCTGTAAAATTGCCTGGGGCAGTGCGAGCGCCCGTTCTTGCAGCAGGCGAAAGAGATGGCCCGTCGCCTCGGCATCGTCAGGAGCCCGGTGGGCATCGACCAGAGGAATGCCCAGGTAGAGACAGAGCTCTCCCAGGTTGTAGCTGGTTGCCGCAGGCAGCAGGATGGTCGCAAGTTCGACCGTATCATAAGCCGGGCGTTGAAAGTGGACCCCTGCTGCCCGTAAAAAGCCCAGGTCGAACGCAGTGTTGTGGGCGATCACGGCGCTGACCTCGCCGCTGACAAAGGCACGCAGCTCGGGCAGCAGCCGGTCCAGCGTCGGGGCGGCTGCGACATCGTCGTCGTGGATCCCCGTGATCTGGGTGATCCGTGGCGGAATTGCCCGCAACGGATTGACCAGGCTGCTGAAGCGGGCCAGAACCCGGTCGCTGGTGAATTTGACAGCCCCAATTTCGATGATGCTCTCCTGGCTGGCGTCGAGGCCAGTGGTCTCCAAATCTAGCGCAACATAGACACGCTCTGGCATAAACGAGGCTTTCTCGCTATACACGGTCAGCCATCGCACAGAACCGTGTGAAATCCACTGAAGGGCCATACAACATGTTCAAAGTATACCAGTGTCCTCCCGATGTAACATAATCCCCACAGCGAACGCCGGGAAAATCTCGCCTCCACAACGCAGGTCAACCGTCCCTGCGGGCATCTCCCTACCCAGAACGTTTGTTCTGATAAGCAGAACCGGCGGCAAGCGATTGGGGACGCATACTTTGGTACATCGCAGTGATCTCAACCAACTGTTGAAAGCCTTTTCACAACACGGTGACGCCGGGTGGGCCATTGCCTTTCCGGTTCAGGGAGCCGTCCAATTGTGCGATCCAGCGCACCACCCTTCATCGGTCACCGTCCTTGCTCGCATCTAGTGAACGCACTCCGCCGCCAGC
>CAIOHJ010000176.1 GCA_903858085.1 uncultured Chloroflexota bacterium | reverse complement strand
CAGCAATTCCAAATGAGGAAATGCTAGTGACAAGGGCGCAAAAATCTGTTACTGTAGGTCATCGAATTCAAGGAGCGAACGATGACCAAACAGATAAAAATGGGCCGGATCATTGAGCGATTGCGTGCGTCATGGCTGACGCTGACTGATGTGCGCAAAGGTAACAATAGCCAGAAGTACACGATGACCGACGGTGCATTGGCGGCCTTTTCCGTCTTTTTCATGCAGGCGGCCTCATTTCTCGCCTTCCAGCGTGACATGGAGCAGAAGAAGCAAAACAGCAATGCAAAAACGCTATTCGAAATGGCGCAAATTCCAAGCGACCAACAGATTCGAAACTTACTGGACCCCGTAGCGCCCACCGAAATCCACGCCGATTATTGGTGGGTTATCGATGAGTTGGCCGCAGCTGGTCACCTGGACAGCTATCGCTGCCTGGAGGGAACGCTCCTGATTGCCATGGACGGCGTAACCTATCATACATCGACCCAAATCCATTGTGAGCACTGTCAACAGCGACGGGATAGCCAGGGTACAGTGCACTACTATCATAGCGCCATCGCACCGGTGATCGTCAAACCTGATTGTCCACACGTCTTGTCGTTGCCGCCCGAGTGCATCGTGCCGCAGGATGGCCATGAAAAACAGGACTGTGAACGCACCGCAGTCAAACGTTGGCTGCAGCAACATCGCGCCCGCTTTGCACCACGCAGCGTCACCTATTTGGGGGACGATCTGTATGCCAATCAACCCCTCTGTGCACTGATTGACCAAACCTACCAGCAGTACTTCATTTTCGTCTGCAAACCTGATTCACATGTTACGCTCTACCAAGAAGTTGCCTTGCTGGAAAAGACTGGCGGGGTCACGACCCATCAAGTGCGGCGGTGGAACGGTCGTCATCATGAACTCTGGACCTATCGTCTTGCCAGTCGGGTCCCGCTCCGTGCTGGCAACGATGCGCTTTACGGCAACTGGTGCGAGTTACACATCACGCATGCCAAAACCGGCGCTTCCATCTACCACAATGCTTGGGTCACCAATCATGCGCTTTCGGTTGCCAATGTTGCTGTGGTTTCCAGCATGGGCCGTACCCGTTGGAAAGTCGAAAATGAGAACATCAATGTGCTCAAAAATCAAGGCTACCACCTGGAACACAACTTTGGCCATGGCGCACTCTATCTCGCCAATACATTATTTACCCTCAATTTGCTGGCTTTTCTTGTGCACACGACTTTGCACATCGCCAACCATGAGTATCGGCTGTTGCGCGAGACCCTTGCCGTTCGGCGCACCTTCTTTCATGATTTCAGAGCCTTGACGCGCTACCTGCTCTTTGACAACTGGCAACACCTCTTTGACTTCATGATTGACGGCCTTGAAATCCAACACTCGCCCCCTTAAATTCCTCATTTGGAATTGCTGGAGACTCAAAATGACCCCGCACGCCCCCCCACCAGCCGCTCTTCCCGGCTGACCCACCCAGCTTTCAAGTTAGAGCTGGATTGACAGCTTCGCGGACGGCATGGTATTCTTCTGCAAGAATTTGCAGAAACTGCATTTTCTTCTGCACGTGAAGGGCTGGCCGGGCTGCAAAAAAGGCACCAGTCAAATGAACGAACGAGACGACTTGCTGGCGATGGTCGCCAGCCTTTATTACAAGCTGAACCAAGACCAGGCCGAGATCGCAGGGCGGCTGGGGGTTTCGACCTCAAAGGTCTCACGCCTGCTCAAAGAGGCCTGGGAACGGGGCATCGTCGAAGTCCATATCAAAACCCCCATCCCGCGCGATTTCGGCTTGGAGAGCGCTCTGGTTGCCCGCTTTCAGCTGGCAGATGCGCTGGTGCTGGAGGCAAAGCCGGACAACAACCCAGCTGCGCTGGTGGCAGGGGCAGGCCAGCTGGCCGCCATCTATCTGCAGCGCATCATCCCGGATCTGCCCCCCGGCGCCACGATCGGCGTCGCCTGGGGTACTGGCGTGCATGCCACCGTGAGTGCACTGCCCAACCACCTGGCCCGCCAGATCGATGTGGTCCAACTCATGGGCGGGGTCGGTGCGCTGGTCATAGACGGGCCCGATTTGGCCCGCATGGTGGCGGCCAAGCTCGGCGGACGCCACTACGACCTGCACGCCCCTGTGCTGGTAGAACGGGCAGAGGTTCGCGATCTGTTTCTGGCAGAACCCTCTGTCAGCGAGGCACTGCGGCGGGCGCGTGCAGTGCAGCTCGCCCTCACCGGCATCGGCTCGCTCGACGAACAAGATTCCAGCTTTCTGCGGGCCGGTCTGATGACACGCGCCGATCTGGCCACCTTGCGTGCCCTGGGTGCGATCGGGGAGATGGCAGGCCGCTTTTTTGATGCCGCCGGCAACACCGCTGGCCTCGAAATCAACCGCCGCGTGATCGGGGTGGAGTTGGAAGATCTGCGCCGCATCCCCAAGGTCATTGCGGTCGCGCGCGGGTTCAGCAAGGCCCCCGCCATTCTGGGGGCTCTGCGTGGCCGCTACCTCGACGTGCTGGCCACCGACAACCTCACGGCCCAGGCCATTCTGGCTCAGGCGGACGGGACGCCAGCCGATAGTGCAGCTCGCTCATCTGCCGCAGCCGAGCGGCAGCCTGTTCTGCCGTAATGTCACGCTGCGGCATCCCAAGCATCTCATAGCCCACCATAAATTTTTTGACTGTGGCCGAACGGAGCAGCGGCGGGTAGAAGTGCGCGTGCAGCTGCCAGTGAGGATGACGCTCGCCGTCGGTCGGCTGGCCGTGCCACCCCATGCTGTAGGGAAAACTGCATTCAAACAGGTTGTCGTAGCGGGTCGTCAGCCGCTTGAGAATTTCTGCCAACGCCCCACGCTCCTCTTCGCGCAAATCAGGGAGCGCCAGCACCGAACGCCGCGGGAGCACCAGCACCTCAAAAGGCCAGACTGCCCAGTACGGGGCAACCACCACCCAGTGTTCGTTCTGTACGACCAGCCGTTCTTCCTGCGCCAGCTCCTGCTCCAGATAGTCAACCAGCAGCGGACGCCCGTGGCGCTCAAAATAGCGCTGCTGCTCTCTGTCTTCCTTGGCCGGTTCGAGCGGCACCGTGTAATTCGCCCAGATCTGACCGTGCGGGTGCGGGTTGGAGGAGCCCATGATCGCCCCCCGATTTTCAAAGACCTGCACATACCGAATGTCCGGCCGAGCGCCCAGCTCCTCCACCTGCTCGGCCCAGACCGCCACCACCTGGCAGAGGTCATGCACCGCCATTTCTGCCAGGGTGAGGTCGTGGCGCGGGCTGAAACAGATCACCCGACAGAGGCCTGTTTCCGCTTGCGCTTGAAACAGCTCGCCGCTTCCCACCTCCCCGTGGGGACCGACCGGCAGCAGCGCAGCAAAATCGTTGTCAAAGACAAAGGTGCTGCTGTAGGAAGGATTCTGATGCCCACCTGCACGGGCGTTCCCCGGGCACAAATAACAGGTCGGGTCGTAGGCAGGACGGCTCTCCTGGGGCTGCTTTTCGACCTGACCCTGCCAGGGGCGTCTGGTGCGATGGGGGGAGACCAGGACCCAGTCGCCCGTCAGGGCGTTGCGTCGACGGTGGGGATGTTCGGTCGGTTCAAAAACCAGCGGATCCATCGAGCGCTCCCCTGTCACAGCGCTGCATCCATCGCCAGAGCGATCGACCCCAGCACCCCTGCTCGGTTGCCCAGCTGGGGGGGCACCAGGTATGTGTCGATCGCGTCGCTGACCTCTGCTTTCTGGACGTAGCCGTTGAGCAGCTGCCGCACCTCGCGACGCACCAGCGGAAAGAGCTGCTGCTGCTCCATGACCCCTCCGCCCAGGATGATCCGTTGGGGAGAAAGGGTCAGAATGATGTTCGTCACCCCCAATGCCAGATAATGCGCCTCCAGCTCCCAGGCAGGGTGTTCCGGCCCCAATGACACCCCCTTCTGCTGCCAGCGCTCTTCGATGGCCGGGCCGCAGGCCAGCCCCTCCCAGCAGTCGCCGTGGTAGGTGCACCAGCCCGGGTAGGGATCCCGGCTGCGGTCGTGGGGGATGCGCATATGCCCCATCTCGGCGTGCATCAGCCCGTGCAGCAGGCGTCCATTGACCATCCCGCCCCCTCCCAGCCCGGTCCCGATCGTAAGATAGACGAAGGTGTCCAGCCCGCGCGCCGCGCCCCAGCGGTGCTCGCCGAGGGCGGCCCCGTTGACATCCGTGTCAAACCCCACCGGCACCTGCAGGGCGGCGCGCAGCTGGCCGACCACGTCGGTGTGCGCCCAGTGCGGCTTGGGGGTCGTGGTCACGTAGCCAAAGGTCGGCGAAGCCGGGTTGGGATCCACCGGCCCAAAACAGGAGACGCCCACTGCAAGCAACGGCTCCCGCTCGGCATGGGAGCGAAAAAATGCCACTGCCTGCGCCAAGGCCTCCGCAGGCGCCGCAGTGGGAAATCGAATCTCCTCCCGAATCTCCCCAGGTTCGCTGGCAACCGCACAGACAAATTTGGTGCCGCCCGCCTCGATACCGCCATAAAGCGCCATACGTTTTTGCTCTCTCTTCGATCAGAATGTTTAGAACCGGCCTTTTGCTAGTTTACCCGGGATCGACAGCTTCCACCAATGCCTGACCGTGGGTCAGTTCAACCAACGCAGCCCGCAACGGTTCGGCCCGATCGAAGGGCAACTGTAGACGAAACGTCGCATCGACAGCAAACTCCTGGGCCAGGAGTGTCGCTTCGTACTCCGGCAGCATCCGTTGAAACGGCGTCACAGCCGCGTAATCGATCACCACCTCCAGCTGCACCCAGGGAATGCGCTCCACCGTGGGCAAGGTGCGCAGTGCCAGCTGCACACCGCCGCTGTAGGCACGCACCAGCCCGCCGACCCCCAGCAGCGTCCCGCCAAAATAACGCGTGACCACAGCTGTCAGATCGCCGACCCCGCTATGTAACAACACAGTCAGCATCGGGCGGCCTGCGGAGCCGTGGGGCTCTCCGTCGTCGCTCATCCCGATCTGGCTGCTGCTGCCCGGCGCACCGACCCCATAGGCCCAGCAGTTGTGCGACGCGTCGACAAACTCCGCCCGAACTGCCGACACAAACGCGCGCGCCGCCTCCAACGTGGGGGTGTACCCGACCGTCGTCACAAACCGGCTGCGCTTGATCTCCTCTTCCACACGGTGGGTGGCAGCTGGAATCCGGTAGCGCTCAAAATTGCCTGTCATCTCTGCCCTGCAGACGCTCCCCGATCAGCGGCCACTGCGCCTGCTCTGCTCTTCCCTGCTCTGCTCTTCCCTGCTCTGCTCTTCCCTGTCCAGCCCCAGCCATTCCTCCTCGTCAAACTCCTGTTCTTCGTCGAAGGCTTCATCGAACTCGTCGTCAAACGCTTCCGGCGGACGGCGACGCTTGCCCGGCAGGGGCGCTGCTGCCTCCTCCAGCTCATCGAGCTCCTCCTCGTCGATCCCGTAGCCCTCCAGGTCATCCCATTCCTCGCCGTCGTCGTAGGCGAGATCGACTTCGACCGGGTAGGCGCTGATCACTTCCAGCTGCACACCGCAGTTGGGACAGACAAGTCGCTGGCCAGGCCGGGCACGGCGGGTCAGATTCAACTCCGCATCACACTCGACGCACAAGGCAGACATCTTTTCCAGCTCCTTTCAAACTATCCATACTCTTTACTTTATGTAATAGCACGAAATCGGCTCGGGCGCAAGCGTCAGTTTTGCACGGCAGGCAGATAGATGCGCTGGCTGGGAGCAGGAGTCGCTTCGGTGTAGTCCGGGTTCAGATCGGTGCCCTGGACGACACCCAGCGGGGTGTAGCTGCGATAGCCGGGGAAGACAGCCCCCAGCTGTGGGTTGCCCAGCCGTCGGATCAAAATTTCGCTGAGCACGCGGCGGTAGTCGGTGGTGATGGCCAGGTCGCGACGGTCGTAGAGCTGATCGGTTGCGAGCCCGGGCCATTCCCCATGGACCCGTCCCCCGTTGACTGCCCCTCCTGCCACCAGCATGATGTTGCCGTGGCCGTGGTCGGTGCCCCGGCTGGCATTCTCCTGAAAACTGCGTCCAAACTCACTCATGACCACCACGGTGAGCCGGCGGGTGTGGTCGGTACCGTTGTCGTTGGAAAGATCGAGCAACAACGCTTCGATCCCCTGTCCCAACTCTTTGAGTTTGTCCGAGAGGTACCCGGTGCCTCCATCCCCCTGGTATTCGTGCGTGTCCCACCCGCCCAGATCGAGGGTAGCGACCTGGAGCCCCAGTTGCATCCGGATCACCTGCGCCACGGTCTGCAGGCTGCGGCCAAAACTGCCATTGGGATAGACTGCGCCGTTGCCGGGGGCATAGGTGCCAGGGTTGGCCCGCTCGACAACGTCCAGCGCATCCATCGTCTGCAAAGCGGCCTGATGGAGCCAGGAGCTGCCGTCGTACATTTTGCGCAGAGCGACCCGCTGCCAGTCCCCAAATTCCCAGTGTCCGCCAAAATTGAAGTCATTGGGGGTCGTCATGCCGATGCTCTGGCGGTTGCCGAGCAGCGAGGAAGGCTGCAGATTGCCGACGGCCAGTGCGGGGACGATGAGAGAGGCGGGGAGGTTGCTGGCGCTGCGCAGATGGCGCGTCAGCCAGCCGGTCGTGCTCGATTTGCTGTCCGGGGTCCCGAGCTCCATAAACTGCATCGCGTCGAAATGGCTGCGCGTGTCGCTGGTCAACCCTGCGGCATGGACGATCGCCAGCTTCTGCTCCTGGTAGAGGCCATAGAGCGCAGTGGCCCCTGGATGCAGCCCCAAACGTGCGTCGAGGGGCAGGGCAGCGTTCGCACCTGTCAGCGGCACAGCCAGCCGCGGGCGTCGCGCCTCGTAGTGTGCGCGATCCTCCCCGGCGATCGGCAGCACGATGTTGAGGCCGTCGACCCCGCCCCGCAAAAACACAACCACCAGAATCTCCTGGTTCGGTTCGGTCCCGGCACTGCCAAAAGCGGTAAAACTCAGGCCGCTGGCCCAGGTTGCGATCGCAGCCGAGCAGCCGACGAGAAAGCCCCGTCGCGAGGGTTTGAACATCGAACTTTCTCCTTTGTCTCTCTCCTGTAGCAGGATCAGCGCCACTGAAACGAGGGGGCCATGAAAAAAAGCCCTACCAAAAAACGCAGCCGCTCGTCGATCTGGCTGGCTGGCAGGCTGTTTTCCGGGTTGCGTCCACCTGCCATGAATTCGATGAGGGCTCCCCGTTCTGCTGCGGGCAGGCTGCGCCCCAGCAAACGCTGCGCCCAGAAATCAACGATGGCTGCTGCAGAGGTGATGTGGGCCGGCAGCTGGCTGCGACAGTCGATGCGCAGCGTATCCTTGTCAGCCCCCTCTCCGCCGACCCGCCAGCCATCCATCAGCCAGTTGCAAAACCGCCAGCGCTGAAGCATCGGCATGGTGCTTGACCACTCCTCTTTGCGGTCAGGATAGCCGTCGGGCGGGCGCCAGCTGTAAAACGCCTGGCCCAACGCATCATAGCGATAGCGAAAGGAATCGCTCCAGGCGAAATTGGCGCCGGACGCACGGAGCAGGCTGCAGGTGTACTCCAGCGGGCGCTTGATCTTCTCCCCCCATGTGGCCCGAAATTCAGGGGAGAGCAAAATTGTGCGCACAACCTGCTTGAGCTGGTCTGGCGCTTCCCGCTGGCTGTAAAAGACCGCTGCAGCCGCTTCTACAATTGCTTCTGGGGGGTCGTCGGCGATCAGCCGCCGACAGAGCTTGCGGCAGAGGTAGCGCGCCGTGCCCGGGTGTGCGGCGAGCAGGTCGAGCACAAACTCGCCATCCTGGACGCCAGCACCGCTGGGCGTGGCCTGTGCAAGCACAATTTTGGAGTATTTGGCGTGCACCGAATCGACGAACTGAAAATCGCCGCTCTCCGTGTTGATGCGCCAGCCAGTGAAGCACTGGGTCGCGGCATAGATGTCCTCGTCGATGTACAACAGCGGATGGCCGTTGGCGTCTTTGGGGGCAGGATGCAGATACTGCCCGTCTGGCCCGACAATCGAGGCGACCCCCAGATAGTTCTCGGCCCCCAGCGTGTGCAGCTCGAAGAGCTCGCGCGCATAGTTTTCGTTCGGGCCTGCGCTGGTGTTGGAGACATTGTCCAGGTAGTACAGCATCGCTGCGCTTTGCGCCACCGCCCCCAGCATCTGTCGGAAATTGCCGAGCAGGTTGCCACGCACGACATCCCGGTCGTAATGCACCCACGTGCCCGCGCTCCACGAATCCCAGCCATAGACGTTGAAATGGTTGTGCCAGAAGTCTGCCAGCACTTCGACCAGCTGTCGCTTGCTGTAGATCGCCCGCAGAAAAGTCGCCCGCAGGGTCTCGGCGACCGGCTGCATGCGCTCCTCCCAGGTGACACCTTCTTTGACCACATGCTCCTGCCAGAGCTGCTGTCGGCTCTTGCCGAGTGTGACAAAAGCCTGGGCGGCCAGCAGCGCATCGCATGTGCTGTCGTCGATCGATTCTGGATTCAGCTGTTGGTCGACATAGGCCTGCAACCGCGCGGTGCTGTCGCTGCCCAGCGCAGACAGGGCCTCCAGATCTCCCGGACGAGGGCCAAACCCCATCCGGTTGAGCGCAATGATTTCAGGGGCGGGAAGGTCGACCTCCTCCCCCACGGCTCGGCCTACTCGGCTCCACTGTAGTGCGCGCTCGGCAACACGTTGAGCCGAGCGCGGTTCGACTGTCCCTGGCAGCTGTGAATTGTCCGTCATACACTCCTCGTCAGCTTCGGCGTAGAGCAGGCTTGCGGCAGAAACGCTGCAACTCCATTCCCCGATTCTACCCCAATCGCCAAGAATCGCCGCAAAAACGGCTTCGCCCGCAGGCTGCATGCCCCTTTTCTACCGGAAAGTAAACTTATGCGATTCACGTTGACATTCTCCTTGCTTCACGCTACAATTTGTGCAGCCAACTTTCCTGTTGCACTGCATCATTTTTGCTCATGCCAATCCATATTGCCTATCTGGTCGAAGAAGTCGAGAACAGAACCCCCGGTGTGCGAATTGTCGTGCCGATGGACGATACCCCCCAGGCGCAGCGCGGCAATTTGTGTGCGCTGGTCGATCTGCAGGGACACCCCAGCGCTGGCTCGCTGACAGAGCGCATTCTCAGTGCCATGCAGCGCACTTATTATTCTGAACGTGGCACGCAGTCCGAAGTCATTACCCAGACTGTGCGGCGCGCCCAGTCGATCCTCGTCGCCGAAGCCCAACAGCTGCCGACACCCTGGCAGGCAGGTGTGATCTGTGTCGGGATTATGGCCGACCGGCTGGCTCTGGCCGGGCTGGGCAATGCTTTTGCCTTTTTGACCGACGAAGACGGTTCGATCGGCGTTTTTCCGCAAGATCGACTGGCCCCGCAGGACCCTCTCTCTGCCCCATTGCTCGAACTGTGGCCGTTGCACCGCCAGCGGGTGATCTCGCCGACCGCAATGGTTGCTGGGAGCGCCGAGTGGCTCGAGCTGGTTTCGATCCGTACCCTGGCCGCTACGACCGCCTATGTGGACGCCGGCAGTTGCATCGATGCAGCAGAGGGGCTGCGCATCCAGGCCGGGCGCAGCGATGTGCCCGGCGTCGTGTTGATCGTCGACCCAGAAAATCCTGCGCCTGAGCCCCTCCCCTCTCCACCCACTTCGGACAGCCCTGCTTCGTCGGGGAAAGCCCCTCTTGCCAGCGCCCCCTCCCTTGGCCGGCCCAAGGACTCCCCAGCAGCCTCCCAAATTTCCGCTGCGCTGGCCGGTTCTGCACAGGCAGCCCGGCCGGCTGCCCACACTGCCACAGAAACAGAGCGTCCCCCCAAACGTCCCCCCGTGCAGCCAGACCGGCCCCCGCTCATCCTCCAGCAGCAAGGATGGCAAAACAGGGCAAAAGAGCTGGCTGCCCTCACGCAGGTAGGAATCCGCCGGACACGCGATCTGGTGGCCAGCATGCTGCCCGACCGCCAGGAAGAGCCCTCCGCAGCCCCTTCTCCCGGGCTGGAGAGCAGCCGCCCAGCCCAGCCGCGCACCTCCCCCCCAAAAGTACAGCCAGCAGCAGCCCCCTTTCTGCCTCCTGCACCGGCTACCGGCAGCAGAGCCCGTATTGTGATCGCCAGCGCTGTCATTCTGCTCCTGCTGATCCCGACAGTCGTGGCTGCACTCTCCTGGCGCCAGGGAGCCGAAAGATGGGCAGAAGCAGATGTCCTTTTGAGCATGGCCGAAGCCCGCCACGCGACCGCCAGCCAGAATCTCGACCAAGGAGATCTGGCGGCAGCCCGCTCCACGCTGACCGAGGCCAACACCTTTCTCTTGAACGCTGAAGAGATCACCGGCCGCACCCAACGGAGCGAGGCGCTGCTCAGCCTCATCGAACGCGACCGCCAGGAGGTCGAACGCATCACAGCCCTTTACGGGTTGACGTTGCCGCTGCTCACCTTTGAGCCCGACCAGATACCTGCCCAGCTGATGGTGGTGGGCCAGGATCTCTTTTTGCTCGATACCGGTCGCAGCGAAGTCGTCGCCTACCGGCTGACCCCCGACAACGAGAGCCTGGAAAGCCTGGAAGGACAGGTGGTCCTGCGCAAAGGAGAGGAGGTCGACGGCGCAACCGTCGGCACGCTGATCGACTTTGCCTGGCAACCCCCTACACCCGGCTACGACGACAAATCCAGCCTGCTCGTGCTGGACGACACCAACCAGATCTTTCGCTACAACCAACAGGTCGACGGCGCCTCTGTACTCCTCTTCGGCGAAAAGGTGCGCTGGGGCAAAGCCACCCAGATCGAAGCTTTCCTGGGGCGGCTCTATGTGGCCGACGAAGAAGCCAACCAGATCTTTCGCTTCGAGATTGGACGCTACGACCAGCCAGCCCCCTGGTTCCAGCCCACCACCCAGGTCAACCTGGACGGGCTGACCCGAATGCGCATCGACGGCGATATCTGGCTGCTGTACAACGACAGCAAGGTGGTCCGCTATCGCACCGGCGAACAGCTGCCTTTCGGGCTGAGCAACAGCGTCACCCTGCCAGCCCAGGCCACCGATCTCTGGGTCGACCAGGAAGGCGACGGCGCGGTCTATCTGGTCGACCGCCCCTCCGAACGGATCCTGGTCTTCAACAAACAAGACGGCTCCTATCTGGAGCAATTTCAGGCTGCCGAAGGCACTCCCTTGCAAAACGTACAGAGCCTCTTTATCGACCGCACCCACAGTACCCAGTTCATCCTCACCGCTGGCGCGCTCTACCAAGAGAGCCTGCCGCGCTGAAACCACCGAAACAGCCAAAGCCAGGTTGGCAGACCCAATCAGTTCTGCTATACTCTCCGTATGTCGAGAATGGCCCGTGCGCGCACCCCTGCGGTCCCCGCAGGATCCTCTTTGCCGGAAGAAGAACTACGCCCTGTTGTCGGTTGGCTCATCGTCTATGCAGCTGTCGTTCTGCTGCTGGCGATGGGAGCTGGCATGTGGCTGCATGACTGGGCAGCCGACCAGTTGATCCAATCGTTCAGCCTGACCCGCCTGGCCGCCAGCCCCACGCCACCGGCAGCAGCCCCTGAACAGCTTGTTCTGCTCCCTTCCTCCGCCAAAAAAGAAGGGGCCCTCCCTGCAACAACTTCCCCCTCCGCCAGCATCTCCCCCAGCGTTCAAATTCTGCTGCTGGGAACAGACGAACGCCCCGACGAGTACAGCCCCCCACGCACCGATACCCTGATCCTGCTCTCGTTCAACCCTGACACCGGCGGTGTCGGGATGATCTCGATGCCGCGCGATCTGTGGGTGCCGATCGCAGGGCTCAACACGCCGAGCAAGATCAATACAGCGTATCTGCAAGGAGAGCTGCAGGGCTACCCGGGGGGCGGCCCCCAGCTGGTCAAAGACACCGTCAGCAGCTTCGTCGGCCGCCCGGTCGACTACTTCGTCCGGGTCAATTTCGACGGCTTCCGTCAACTCATCGACCTGATCGGCGGGGTCACAGTCGATGTCCCCTACACGATCCACGACGAAGAATACCCGACCGCCGACTATGGGGTCGAAACCTTTCATCTCGAGGCAGGAACCCATCAGCTGGACGGGGAAACCGCGCTGAAGTACGCCCGGACCCGCCACAGCGACAGCGACTATGGCCGCGCCCGCCGTCAACAGGAGCTCATCCGCGCAGTCGTCGACCAGATTACCGCTGCCGGCAGCCTCCCTCAGTTGCTCAGCCGGGTACCCCAACTGCTGGCCACAATGCAGGGCAGCCTCCAGACTGACCTGCCGGTCACGCTGGCCATCGAGCTCGCCCGACGGTTCCAGAGCACCCACAGCGGCGACACCCAACAACTGGTGCTTGACAACCGCTACGGCGAAGAGACCTTCAGCAGCGAAGGGGCCTGGATCCTGCTGCCAGACCGCGCACGCGTCCGCACTGCACTCAACGCCTTTTTTGCAGCGATCGAAACCCCCCCTGGCACACAAAAGCCAGCCCTGACCGACCCCGCTGCCATCCGTATCGAGGTGTTGAACGGCACCGCCCAGCCGGGGGCAGCAGCCCGCACTGCCCAGCTGTTGAACCAGCAAGGCTGGCAAGTTGCTGCCATCGGCGACGCCGACCGCAGCGACTACCTCCAGACAGTCGTGATCAACTATGGGGTCACCGCCCCAGTCGCAGCACAGCTGCTGGGCGACCTGCAGCTTGACCCAGAGCAGGCCCAAATCAACGGGCTGGATGGCTCCACCCCGGTCGAAGTGCGCATCGTCGTCGGTCGCGACCTGCTGGCCTTGCTCAAGTAGCCCTCTAAACAGGACGCTTGCACGCCTGTCGCTTCTTCGGTATACTGGGGGTTGAACATTCTGTTCGCCCGGTGCACTTCCTCATTTTTCAGGGACATTGTCGTCCTCCCGTCTTTGCCCGGCGGCACCATCGTCAGCGTCGACACCATCCTCACGCCAGTTTGTTTGAAAGGAGACTCTTGCGTATGCAACGTACATGGACTTTATGGTTTTTGGGTGTGCTCAGCCTGCTGCTTGCCGCCTGTGCAGCAGCCCCCCCAGCAACAGAGGGCGAAGCAACAGAAAGCGAAGCGGCCGCCCCAGCCGCCCAGGATTTCGTCACCTGGTACCAGTACGACGAAAAGAATGAAGACCCAGCCAGCGACGAACGGGTCGGCAACCAATACCTGCGCGACACCATTCCACTGTTCAACGAGGCGTTCGCCGGCAAATGGAACTGGGTCAACCAACCCAAAGCATGGGACCGGATGTCCGCCGAAATCATCGCTGCGGTGCAGTCCGGCGGCGATGTGCCCGATCTCTACGAAATGGGCACCGGCGGCGGCGACGTCGGCGTTTTCTACCGCAACGGCGTCATGCAGGATCTGCGCCCCTGGGCCGAAGCCCAACCCTGGTACAGCGAGATGGATCCGAGTGCGCTCGCCGCATGCACCGGCCCCGACGGCGGCCTCTACTGTATCCCCATCGCCGAACGCCCCCACCTGGTCTATGTCTGGGCCGACCGCTTCCCCAACGGTTACCCCAAAACGCCCGAGGCGTTCCTGGTCGAGGCCGAACGGCTCAAGGCAGAAGGGCTGTACGCCATGACCTTTTTGGGCTCCACCGCATTCGACGGCACCGGCACCACCCGGGCTGTCTGGACCACCGTCTCTTCGTTCGGCGGCAAGTTCGATGACGGCGCCGGTGCAATGACCCTCAACACCCCCGCCAATATCGCTGCAATCGAGTTCTTGCGCACCGTCGTCCAGTCAGACTATGCCCCTGAAATCGCCTTCGCCGGCAATTTCCAGGAAGAAGAAGCGTTCAAAGATGCCTCGGCGGGCTCCTTCCCCACCGGACTCTTCGGCTATCGCTATATCAATCCCCTGACCGCTCCAGATGGCACACAGTACAGCAAAGGCAACGAGGAAGATATGCTCGACGCCATCGCCGCCGGAGATGTCGTGCTGACCCCGTTCCTGGCCGCAGAAGGACAAAAGCCCGGCTGTGAAATTTCGGTCACAGGCTTTGCAATCCCGGTCGGCGCCCAAAACCCCGAAGCCGCCTACGACTACATCAACTGGATCCTGACCCCTGAACAGAATGCAGACTGGGTTCTGCGCCCAGGGGCTGGTTTCCCAGCCCTGCAGTCGACCCGCCAGTCTGAGCAGTTCCAGACACCCTTCTACCAGCAAGCCAGCGAGGCCATCAGCGCCAGCGCCTGCAGCCCCTGGTCCGGGTCGTTGGAGCGCCCACTGGAAGCCCAGAAGTTGATCATGAACGTGGTTTACAAGCTGATCAAAGAAGATCCCAGCGCCGACATTGCAGCAGAGCTGCAGGCAGTCGAAGACGAGTACAACGCAGCCAACTGAGGTCGAAAAGGGCGCAGGCAGCCACAAACTGGCCTGCGCCCCTTTGGCAACGATCCCCCTGTCGGCACCGATTGTTTTTCGAAACGCCCAGCGCAGACAAGGTGACAGAAGCAATGACACAAGGTTCAGCCAGACGCAGACGTGCACACAAAACGATCCGCAGCATGCTGCCCTTCTGGTTGATTTTTCCCACGGTGGCCGTGCTGTTGGCGATTCAAGTCTACCCTGCGCTCTACACGATCTGGCTGAGCCTGCACGAGCGCCAGCCCGCCGGATGGGAGTGGGTGGGCCCCCGCAATTTCGACCGCCTCTTCAAGATGGGGCTTTTCGGTGAAAGTGTCGGCCACACAGCACTCTTTCTGGTCGGCTACACCGGCCTCACCCTGCTGCTGGGCTTTTTCATCGCACTTTTGCTCAACCGCAAGCTGAAACTTTCCGGCCTGTATGTCACGCTGCTTTTCATCCCATGGGTCATCGCCGACATTATCGTCGGCATTGTGTTCCGGCTATTGGTGGTGCCCGATTACGGTCTGCTGGCTGGCATCCTGCAAAATCCAGCACTCTTTCCACCTGAAGGACTCTCGGTGCTAACTGCCTCCAGAGCTGCGGCCTGGGTGGGAGACTTTCCCTTTCCCCCCGCGCCGGCCATGATCTATCTGATTCTGGCTTCGACCTGGAAGGCGCTCCCCTTCATTATCTTGCTGCTATTGGCAGCGATGCAGACCGTGTCGGCTGAAGTCATCGAAAGCAGCCGCATCGACGGGGCCAACAGCAGCCAGGTGGTGCGACATATCCTTGTCCCCCTGATGTTGCCGACATTGGTGGTGGCGCTCTTCAGCCTGACCCTCAGCGGCATGAACGGGGTCGGCATGGTCTTCAGCCTGACAGGCGGTGGCCCTGGCAGCTCTACCGAAGTTTTGAGCTACATGCTCTACACGCTGGGGTGGCGCCAGCTTGAATTTGGCCGCGCGGCGGCACTGGCCCTGCTGATCGCGGCGATCAACTGGCTGTTGATCCTGGGTACCCTGCGCGTCACCCGCCTGGAAGAAAGGAACGTCTGACATGCCGTCGTTGACCTCCAAACGCGCCCAACACTGGCTGCTCCACGCAGCCCTGGCCACCATTTGTCTCTTTGCGCTCATCCCAGTGGCGACCACAGTGCTGATTTCGTTCAAAGGCGAACGCGATATCCTCCGTACCCCCCCCAATTTCTTCCCCTGCGACAGTGCCACGCAGCCCTTCGACCCGAGCGCCTGCCGCTGGTCGGTGGAAGGCTACCAGCGCGTGCTGGCGCCACGCCCCGCGCCAGAAGGGCTGCTCCCTATCCGCCTGACCGGCAACCTGGTGAGCGTCTATCTCCCCAACTCGCTGCTCTATGCAGGCGCAACCGCTCTGCTGGTCATGCTGCTGGCCAGCATGTCCGGCTACGCCTTCTCACGCTACCGTTTTCGCGGACGACAGACCCTGCTGGTCGCGATTCTGGCCATTACCGGCATCCCCCTGCTGACCAACCTGCTGGCGCTTTACCAGATGGGGGTCACCCTGCGCAAGGCAGAAATTCCCTTCTACGACGACCGTTTTTTTCTGGTCGTCGTCTACACAGGGTTCTTTTTGCCGCTGAGCGTCTGGATCGCCAAAGGCTTTTTCGATGCCATCCCACGCGATCTGGAAGAGGCGGCCCTGATCGACGGCTGCAGCCCTTTGGGTGCCCTGCTGCGGGTCAGCATGCCACTGGCCCTGCCTGGTCTGATGGCCGTATTTCTGCTCACCTTTGTCAATGTCTGGAACGAATTTATTGCAGGCTATCTGTTGATCGCCAAAAATGAGTTCAAGCCGGCGATGTTCGGCCTCTATGAGTTTCTCGGCCAGAACATCATCAATTTACAGGTGGTCTCTGCCGCGTGCATTCTGATTGCACTGCCGGTCGTCGTTCTCTTTTTGTTCGCTCGGCGCAGTTTTTTTGCTGCAATGGTCGAAGGAGCTATCAAAGGATAGACTGCAACAGACCCACCCCAGCACCCGCTGCGACCAGCCAGGCCGAGTTGATGCGCCAACGCATCAGCACCACGTAGGAGCCCACAGCCAGCAGCGCGGTCAGCCAGTCCACCACCGCCGTCTGGCCCAACTGCCAGCTTACCCCTGCCATCAGCCCCAACGCCGCCGCATTGACGCCGTCCAGCAGCGCAGCGCTCCAGGAGCTTCGCCGCAACCACGGCACGACGCGTCCCAGCCCTGCTACCAAAAAAAACGAGGGTAGAAAAATTCCGAGCGTGGCAACCAAAGCCCCCGGCACCCCTGCCACCACGTAGCCGACAAAGGTGGCCGTTGTGAAGACAGGACCCGGCGTAAATTGGCCGACCGCCACCGCATCCAACAGCTGCTGGTGGGTCAGCCACCCCAGCTGCACGACCAGGTCGTTGTGCAGAAATGCCAACAAGACATACCCGCTGCCGTAAAGCAAAGCACCGGCTTTGAGAAAGACTCCAAAAAGCTGGGAAAGGCTGGGTTCTCCCTCCAGACCCACAACACCCAGCCCAGGCAGAGCCCAAACAGCACCACGCTTCCAGAGCCGATCTCCTGCTGCAACCAGTGCCCCAACACCAAACAACAGCAGCAGCTCATTGACCCCCAACAGATAAAACACCAACACCCCCACAGCCGCTGCCGCCAGCAACGGGGTTTTGAGCGCACTGCGGCCAAGACGCCACAACGCCTGCACCACAATCGCCACAATCACCGGCTTGACCCCATACAAAAGCGCGCCAGCCTGCGGTGTGCTGCCATATTCCACATACGCCCAGGCACAGATCCCGACAATCAGCACCGCAGGCAAAATAAAAGAGCAGCCCGCTACCAACAACCCACGCCAGCCCGCCCGCACCTGGCCAATGTAGAGCGCCAGCTCAGTCGAGTTGGGGCCTGGCACCAAATTGACCGCACCAATCATGTCCAGGAAGTGCTGCTCCTCGATCCAGCGGCGCCGCACCACGACTTCGTCGTGCATCATCGCAATATGGGCCGCCGGCCCACCAAAAGCGGTAAACCCCAGCCGAGTAAACAGCCCAGCCAGTTCAAACAGCCGATCGCGGTTGCCGGTGTACACACATTCCTCCCCCCCCACAAAAAAGTGAGCGGACGATGGAATCGCCCGCTCACTGCACAGGATTTTTTCTGGGTTCTTTTTCAGAGCCGCTGGCCAGAGAAGCGAATCACTCTGAAGCAGAGAGCTGTCAGAATTACTCGGCCGGAGGCAGAATCACAGCGTCGATCACATGGATGACACCGTTGCTGGCTTCGATGTCTGCCGCAACCACAGTCGCTTCGTTGATGGTGACCACACCATCGGCGATCCCCACTGTGATCGGCGCTCCCAGCACGGTCTCTGCCGTCATGCCGTCGCTCAGGTCGCCCGACATGACTTTGCCAGCAACGACGTGGTAGAGCAGGATGTCGGTCAAAGCCCCGGCCGGGTCTTCCAGCAGTGCCTCAACAGTCCCTTCGGGCAGCGCCGCAAAGGCCGCATCGGTCGGCGCAAAGACGGTGAAGGGCCCTTCCCCTTGCAAGGTCTCAACCAGACCGGCAGCGGTGACTGCAGCGACCAGGGTGTTGAAATCTCCAGCACCGACGGCAATGTCGACAATGGTGCCCAGTTCAGCCGATGCCTCCTCAGCCGGCGCTTCCTCGGCCGCAGCTTCTTCCTCAGCCGGAGGCAGAATCACCGCATCGATCACATGGATGACGCCGTTGCTGGCTTCAATGTCCGCCACAACCACGGTCGCCTCGTTGATGGTGACTACGCCATCAGCGATTCCTACCGTGATCGGCGCTCCCTGCACAGTCTCCGCCGTCATACCGTCGCTCAGGTCGCCCGACATGACCTTGCCGGCAACGACGTGGTAGAGCAGGATGTCGGTCAGAGCCCCGGCCGGGTCTTCCAGCAACGCCTCAACAGTCCCTTCGGGCAGCGCCGCAAAGGCCGCATCGGTCGGTGCAAAGACAGTGAAAGGCCCTTCCCCCTGCAAGGTCTCCGCCAGACCGGCAGCGGTGACCGCAGCGACCAGGGTGTTGAAATCTCCAGCACCGACGGCAATGTCGACAATGGTGCCCAGCTCAGCCGGCGCTTCCTCGGCCGCAGCAGGTTCGACAGGCTGTGCGGGGACCGGTACCACCGGGGCACATGCCGTCATGGTCAAGGCAACAACAAGCAATCCTGTCCACAGGCGCATCTGCTTCATGGTTCATCTCCTGAGTGAAGTGTCAACACGGTTGAAAGTAGCCAAAGTTGAAACCGAACAGAAGGTTAAACAAATGTTAAACATATCTTGTTCAGTTGTTGTACAGGATAACAGCAGCAGAGCCGGTATGGCAGTATTGGTTCTTCCATTCTCACGATTTTTTCATGGAATGGTACAATCTGAGGCAAGGGATCGAAAAGCTGGTATGGCACAGATGGTTGAAGCAGTCCGCACATTTTTTGAACAGCTGGGAAGCATGCCTTCTCTCCAGCGCATTGTCATGTCGATGGACTGGGTGGCATGGATCCTGGTGCTGCTGCTGGGGGGGGCCACCCTCGTTGGTGTGTACTTCAGCCTGACCACGCGCCGGGTTTTGCTGGACAGCGACCAGCTGGAGGCCAGCCCACAGCTGCTGCTGGCGCGACTCAAACAGGACCCTACCCAGCTGAGCCCGGTGGCCATTCTCAGCCGGATGGGTGCGGAGGCCACCTTGGCGCTGCTCGACTATGGAGACCAGCTGCGTGCACCAGAATGGCGCTACAAGTGGGGGGGCGTGCGCGAGGAGCTGCTTTTTCGGTTGAGCCAACAGAACGCCTTTGGCCCCACCCACACCCTGGCGCACTACTATCGTTGTGCAGACAAACAAGAGCCAGACACGTTGCGGATTCGGCGCACAGCGTTGATCCACAAACTGGGACAACAACGTTATGTCGAGCCAAGTTCGGACGGTGTGGCGACCTGTCTGCGGGTGCGAGCCCACCCTGCCGAAGTCCAGGGCGATCTGGGCTTTGATGGAGAGACCCAGTGGCTGCTGGCTGACGAGCCAGCGCCTCCTGTGACGGGCCCTTTGGTCGAACTCGACCTGATCGATTTTCGCACCGTACAGGACGCCAGCGTGCGCATTCACATCCGGCGTTCACCGATGGTGGGAGGAGGCTTTTGTCTCACCCTGCAAAAGCGCTATGGGCTTTGGGTTGTGGTGCAGGAAGTGATCGAGTGGGTCAGTTGAGAGCATGACAGCGTGGCTCAATTTTGTCAACGTGCTGGTCTCCAGTGCACTGGTCATTCTCACCTTTGCGCTGTTGGCCTATACGCTGACCTACAATTTTCGCAACCCAGTTGCGCGCCGCTTTGCGCTGCTGCTGGCCTGCTTGATGGTGGTGTTCGCCTCGGATGTCGCCCTTGACAGCGTCGCCTCGGCGGCTTCGGCGAACCGTTGGCTGCGTTTGCAGTGGCTAGGCATCGCAACAGCCCCCGCTGCGGCCTATCTTTTTTCACTTTCTGTGCTGGCCACCACCAACTACCGTCTTCGGCGGAGACGGTGGCTCGGGCTGGCTGCCGGGCTGCTCTCAGCGGCCAGCGCGCTCGATGCCCTCTTTGGCAGCGCGATCGTCGGACAGGTCTTTTTTCAGAGGCCGCTGAGTTATCTGGAAGGGGGACCCCTCTTCTGGCCCTTTGCCTTCTACTACGGGCTGACCAGCGGGCTGGCCTGGGCCAATATCAGCAAAGCTCGCCAGCGCTGTTTGACAGCCAGCACCCGCGCGCGCATGGCCTATCTGCAGACAGGCTTTGTGGCGCCAGCCATCGCCATCTTTCCCTACCTGATTGCCTTTGCCCTGCTTTTTGGCCCGCGCGAATCTGGCTGGCTGGTGCTGCTGGTCTCGATCCTCGGCAATGTGGCTGTCGGGTTTCTGCTGCTGCTGATGAGCTACACGGTCGCCTATTTTGGGGTTGTCACCCCTGACCGCGTCGTGCGCTACCGGCTGCTGCGTTTTTTCATGCGTGGACCGGTCGTCGCCATCCTGGTCATCCTGGCCATTCAGACCACCCCGTCGCTCGAACGCTGGCTCGGCCTGCCGCGCAATGTGATCCTCTTCAGCGTCCTCACAGGCGTCATCGTTTTGAGCCAGCTGTTGCTCAGCGTCACCAAATCTGCGGTGGACCGGCTGATCTATCGCGAGGATCGAGAAGAAATCGCCTGGCTGCGCGAGTTGGACCGGCGTATGCTGGCCACCACTGACCTGCGCCAGCTGCTCGAAAACAATCTGGCCGCGCTGTGCGAGCTGCTGCGTGCCCCGTCTGCCTTTGCGGCGGCTGTGGTCGGCCCTGACCTGATTCTGGAGGCGACCCTCGGCAGCGAGACAGAACGAAATCAGATTCTGGCCATCCAGGATTGGTCCGATGCACTGGGGCAGGCGCTGCGCTCGGCCCCGCAAGAGACCCGTCTTCCTCTTTTTCACCGTGGCTACTGGCTGTGGCCCCTGACCGAAGCGGCCAGCACAGAAAATTCCCAGCACGTCATCGGCCTGCTCGGCGCCCAGGCCCACAGCCAGACGCCGCTGTTGAACGGCGGCGAAGTAGAGGCAGTCGAAACCATTCTTGGCCGCACAGCCCAGGCACTCACCGACCGCAAACTCCAGCAGAGCATGCTGGCCAATCTGCGCTACCTCATTCCAGATCTCGAACGCATCCAACAGCTGCGCGGCAAGGTGCCCTATGCAACCGCCGACAGCGCACGCGAGCCGCTGCTGATGCTGCTTGACCCCAGCCCGATCCACAGCCCCGAATTTGAGGCCTGGGTCAAAGACGCCCTCAGCCACTACTGGGGCGGCCCCAAACTGACCCAGAGCCCGCTGATCCGGCTGCGCGTCGTCGGCGAAACGATCCAGCAGGCCGGCGACGACCCCAGTCGCGCCCTGCGCCTGGTGATCGGCCAGGCGCTGGAACGGCTCCGGCCAGAAGGCAAACAGAACTTCACAGCCCCCGAATGGCTGCTTTACAATATCCTGGAACTGCGCTTCGTCCAGGGACGCAAAATTCGAGAGATTGCCGACCGTCTGGCAATCAGCGAGAGCGACCTCTATCGCAAGCAGCGCGTCGCCATCGGCCAGCTGGCGCGCATCCTTTCCGACATGGAGCAGAGCAACGCCGCCGAGCCACCCGCCCTCAAGGTACACGAAGTCGATGCTCCTCCCTGTTGAACGCAGCCAGCCCCCGCCCTCTTTTCTCCCAAATTGACCGCAACAGATCTGCGCTCTTCAACGTCTTCTTTGGATAGAGGGCTCAGCCATTGCAACGGACGCCCCGCCAGAACGGGAAGACAAAATTTTGCTGTCGTAAACTCCTGCCTGGTCGACCAGGTGGCTTGTTTCGGACGTTGCACAGCAGACGCGCTGTGCGGCCAAGTCGTTTCACGATAAAACTCTGTTCAAGGAGGCCAAGATGGCTGTCTTCAAACATGTGTGGTTCTCGAGCTGGCTGCTTAGTCTGTTGCTCACCAGCTGCATTACAGTCAACCCTGGCTTCACATTCCCGACAACCCCGCCGCCGCCGACGCTGGCCGACTTCAACGGTCGCCTGATTGCAGCGCTGGTCAACCGCGACAGCGCAACGCTGCAGACGCTGATGGGCACACAGTTTCTTCTGGCAGACTGGCCGGCAGCCGGCCAGGAGATGACCTCGGACCAGGCCCTGCTCCAGCTTCAGGATCGACTGCTGGCTCCGCTGCAGTCGATCAGTTTCGTCCCGCAAGAAGTTGCAGCCGGGTGGCTTGGGGGCAGCGATCCGTTGAGCCTGTGGCCTGCCCAGGTCAGCCCCGTCGCTGCGCTGGGGCTGCGCGTCCAAGGCCCCAACACGACCGACGAGCTCCTGCTGGCAATTTCCCAGGTGGAGGGGGGGCCCTTCTTCTGGTCTGCAGCCATCCTGGCCAGAGACGGTTTTGCCGCTGCTCCCCTGCCAGCCACCAGCATCTCCCCAGCCCCGCCACTCTCCGACCTGCTGCCCACTGAAGTCACACGCCTGCTGGTGCTGGGCACCGTCGGCCTCTTCGAGGGGCCCGGGAGCACCTTTCGCCAGCTCGGGCTGGCCGAACGTGGGTTTACCTACACCGTGCTCGGGGTCAGCCCAGATAGCCAATGGTGGGCTGTTCGCTGCGAGCTCGGCACACAGACCTGCTGGATCGGGACAAACCCCACCCTGGTGCGCCCGATCAGCCAGACAGCGCCCCCTGCTGCCTCCCACACAGCAGCGCCTACAGCGCTGCCACCTGCCTACCCGATCCAGATCCAGTTTGGGCCAGGTGAGACCAACGCCGTCCGCAGCGGAACCCTGCCTGCAAGCCAATTCCAACAATATCTTTTCCAGGCCCTGGCTGGCCAGTCGGCACGCATTCTGCTCGATTCACCCGGGGGCCAGGCCAATTTCGCCCTCCAGGGGCTGGCCGACGGTGTCATCTACAAACCCTTCTCCAGCCCAGCTCGCGAGAGCCGCCTGATCCTGCCCACAACGCAGCAGTACCTGATTTCGATCAACGGTCCCCCCGCCATCCGCTACCAAATTGAGCTGATCGTGCAACCGTTGAACCCGACGCCTACCCCTGCCAGACCGGAACGGATCCTCTTCGCACCAGGGGCCATCCGCGCAACACGCGATGGATCACTCTGGGCCCATACCCCACGCACCTATCTTTTCGGTGCCATGGCCGGACAAACTGCACAGATCCGTTTCACTTCTCCCAGCCCAGCTGCTTCCTTTGCCGTAAAGGGAAGCAGCGACGGCGTACTTTATAAATCGATGACAGAGCCCTCGCGAGAGTGGAGGTGGCTCCTGCCAACCACACAGGAGTATTTGATCACCGTTCAGGCACCGGTCAACACCTCGTTTACGTTGGAGCTGACCATCCCACCCGCACCGACTGCCACACCGACTGAAGAGCCGACCGCCGCACCGACTGTCGCACCGACTGTCGCACCGACTGCCGCACCGACTGAAGAGCCGACCGCCGCACCGACTGAGGAGCCGACCGCCGCACCGACTGAGGAGCCGACCGCCGCACCGACTGAGGAGCCGACTGAAGAGCCGACCGCCGCACCGACTGAAGAGCCGACCGCCGCACCGACTGAAGAGCCGACCGCCGCACCGACTGAAGAGCCGACCGCCGCACCGACTGAAGAACCTGGCTGAAGTAGGGGATCGTTCTAAAAAACCGCAGGAGGGAGAGGGCCAGCAAAATTCCAAGTTCAACGTTCGCCGAAATCCACCAGCGCGCTCATCCGCCAAAGCAGACGACCGTCGTGGCCTTCTGGTTCAATCCTTACCCGGTAGACGATGTCGCCGTTCAGCTGTTCTTCGATCGACAGATCCTGCTGGGAAAACAGCCCATCTGCCAGAGCGACCTGGCTGGGCGCACCGACCGGCCGGACAGAGTGCACCCTGCCCGGCAGCACCAGCCCGGGCAAGGCGTCAAAGGTGATATCGACTGCTGCACCGATCTCGATGCTGGCCACATCGAGTTCAGTGACCCCCAAGGTTTCGATCTGCCAGTTGGAAAGGTCAGCCAGCTGGAGGATGGGGGTGCCCGGAGAGACCGTCTCACCCCGCTCGATCGCCAGGCCTGTGACGGTCCCGTCGAAGGGGGCCCGTAGTTCGGTCTCTGCCAGGGCGACCAGGGCTTCCTGCATCAGCGCCACGGCAATATCGACATCTCCTTGGGCGACGGCGATCTCTTCGGCCCGGGAGCCAGACCGGACCCCCTCCAGTGCAGCCTGGGCCTCGCGCACCAACGCTTCTGCACCTGCCACCTCACCGGGCTCGGCCCGACGAAGCGCTTCCAGCTCCGCCTGGGCCACCTTGACTGCTGCTGCCAGTGCAGCGGCCGCTTCAGACGAGGCACCCTGTTCCAGAAGCTGCAGCCTGGCTTGCGCGGCGTTGTATGCAGCAGTTGCCTCCTGCAGATCCATCGCTTCGGAGCGCATCCCGATGTTTGGATCCCCGCGCACCTGGTTGTAGGCAGCCCGAGCGGACTCCACTTGCACCCGCGCCAGCTCCACTTCGGCAGTCGCCTCGACCACGGCCAACGGGTCAGCCCCTGCTGTCCCCAGCCGGTATTCGGCCTGTGCCTGCACCACTGCGGCTTCTGCAACGGCGATCGCCCCTGGGAGCACCCCTTCTACCAGCCTGGCGTAGTTTGCCGCAGCGGCATCCAGAGCGGCTTCCATCTGGGCAATTTCCGCGGGCCGAGAGCCTGCTTCGAGCAGAGCCAACGCTGCTCGTGCCCGGTTCAAAGCAGCCTGCGCCTGTGCTACCTGCACCCTCTGGCGATCATCTTTGAGCTTGACCAGCAGCTGGCCGGCCACCACGAGATCCCCTTCTTCGACCAGCACCTTCTGCACCCCTCCTTCGATCGAAAAGCCGATCTCGGCGCTGCGAACCGGCACAACGCTGGCGGCAGCACGCACACGGTGTGCAGCTGGGGCTCTGTCCGGATCGCGCTGTCCGAGCAGCTGCGGCAGGCTCTCCGGGAGTGCAGGTGCGACCTGTGGCCAGGGCATCCATGTATAGCTGGTATAGACCAGAAGTACTGCCAGAGCAACCCCTGAGAGTACCCACCAGGGTTTTATCATCGCCCTCTACCTGTCTTATTTTCGGCGTGCCCCTCACACTCCAACGAAGGGCCATTATACTACTTCCCTGACAGGAGCAAGGAGAAGCCGGCGGCGCGATTTTCAGAACCCGTCCACCGGTGCCTTGGCGGCAGACGTTTACAGCCCCAGGCTGGCAGGCTCTGCAGCCGGTGAGGGCGGCACACCCTCCAGATCGCTGGCAGAGCCTGCCAGCTGCAAAATTGCCTGGCGGTCGAAGATCGTCCGGCTGACCTTGCCATCCATCATCTGGATCACCCGGTCGACATATTTGCACATGCGCAGGTCGTGGGTGACCATGATCCCGGCCCGATTTTGTTCGTGGATCAGATCGGCAAATGTCTGAACCACCTGATGGGCACGCTCGGTGTCCAGGCTGGCAGTCGGTTCGTCGGCCAGGACCACCTCGGGTTCGTGAATCAGCGCTCGAGCAATGGCGACACGCTGCTGCTGCCCCCCCGACAGCTGGCCAGGGCGGTTGCGCAGCCGTTCGCCCAGCCCCAGACGGGTCAACAGGTCGTGCGCGCGTTGGCGTCCCTGGCGATTCAATTTTCCGTTGAGCCGCAGCAACAGTTCTACATTTTCCTGCGCTGTGAGATAAGGCACCAGGTTGTTGGCCTGAAAGGAAAAACCGATATAGCGTCCGCGAAACTGCGTTCGTTTTCCTTCGCTCATCTGACCGATGTCTTTGTTCGCGATCACGATCTGGCCCTGGCTGGGTTTGAGCAACCCCGCCAGCATGGCCAGCATCGTCGTCTTGCCAGAACCGCTCGGCCCCACCAGCGCAACAAATTCACCCCGTCTCACACTGAGCGAGACATCGTCGACCGCCTTCACGGCGTTGACACCGCTTCCATAAATCTTGGTCACGTTGATGGCTTCGAGTGCGATCATCTCTGCCTCTTTCTCTGTGCCGCGCCTCGCGGCGTGTAGCGCTATTGTGCCATCCCCAGTGCCCGCAGCGGCTCGATGCGCAGCAAGGCGATCACCGAAACGATTCCCCCCAGCGGGCCGATCGCCAGCAGGGCCCCGACCGAGGTCAGCGCAGTCGTTCCAGTCAGCGAGATCGGCACCGTAACCGGGAAGTTGCTTGTCAACGCCAACGTACCCGCAGCCCCGATGGCCACCCCGATCGCGTTGACGGCGACGATCTGCAACAGCGCCGTCCACCCGACTGTCCAGTTGGAGAGCCCGATCGCTTTAAGCATGCCGATCTGGGCCACTTTTTGCAGCGTCTGAATCTGAAAAAAGCCGCCGACGACCAGCACCCCAATAAAAAAGGTAAAAAACTGCTGGGTGCTCAACGTGCTCTGCTGGGCAGCATACCCAGGAATGGCCTCCCAGGCTGTCTGGCGGTCGGCGGCCTCTACATCTTTGACCTCCTGATCGATGCGCTGGATCAGGGGTTCCAGCGCGCCTGGGTCCCTTGCCTTGACGACTGCCACATTCGAGACCAGCTCGGTGCCCGACTGCCCGCTGCTCTCCGGGCGCATCTTGTCCCAGGTGATCATTGGGGCAAAGACAGCCGGTTGAAAAAAATACTGGCGCCGATCGGTCAACCCGACAACGTTCAGATTGTAGAACTCTTCAGTCGTCCCCCGGTTCACCTTGATGCGGATCAGATCGCCAACCTGCGCGCCGATGCGGGCAATGACCCCTTCGTCGACAATCACATTGTTGGAGCGCGCCCGTTCCAGCTGCTGCCCTGCAAAGACTGTCGGTTCCCCAGGCAACCCCGGCTCTACCCCGATCAACGAAATGTTGATCTCGTCGCCCCCATCTGGGGGCAGAAGCTTGGCCGAACTGAAGCCGACCTGCCCGACAGCGCTCACACCCTCCACCCGGCGCAGCTCGGCAATGCTCGAACGCCCAATCCGGCTGGCGGTCGTCGACAGCTGCGTGCCTTCTTGAAAGACCAACAGCTCGCCGTTCAATTTTTCGATATACTCCCGATTGGCTGAAGCCAACCCTTCTGCCAGCGCTGCAATAAAGAGCACCAGCACGGTGATCAGCGCCACAACAGACGCGATCAGAGAAAAACGACCTTTGTTGCGCCAGACTTCCTTGATGGCCAGGTAAAGAGCCATAGCTCATTTCACCCCAAAATCGACGACCGCCGTCATGTTCCAAAGCAGACGCTCGTCCTGGCTCTCCGGCACCACCACCACGGTGTAGACCGTATCCCCACGGTTGTCCTGGCCGATCGGGCGGATGCGGTCGACCTGGCCGCTGAGCGCCAGCTCTGGCAAGGCGTCGAAGGTCAGGGTCACACGCTGCCCACGAGCAATCCCGGTCACATCCAGTTCGGTCAGATCGGACGTGCGGATCTCCCAGCTGCTGTCGTCAGCCAGCTGAATCACTGGCTGGCCGGGCACCACCTGTTCGCCGATCTGGATCTCGACCGAAGCCACCACCCCAGCAAACGGGGCACGCAGTTCAGTGTTGCGCAGGGCGACCAAGGCCTGCTGAAGAGCCGCCATCGCCGCAGCCACATCGGCCTCGGCCACGGCAATCTCTTCTGGCCGGGCTCCAGCCTGCAGCGCATTCAACTGCGCCTGCGCCTGTGCAACCTGCGCTTCGGCAACGGTGAAATCAGAGGGCATGCCTTTCTCCATCGTCTCCACCTGGGCCTGGGCCTGCCGAACCGAGGCCGACACGCTGGCCAGGTCAGCCTGGGAGGGGTCGTTGAAGAGCTCTGCATACTGCGCCTGCGCCGCCTCATAGGCGATGGTCGCCTGCTGCATCGCCAGCGATTCTGGACGCATCCCCACATCAGGCATGTCTTTGATCCGGTTGTAGGCGGAACGCGCCTGGCTGAGCTGTGCTTCGGCCGCAGCCAGGTTGGCCCGGGCCACAATCGCAGCCTCTTCGGTCGGCCCCTGCAACAGCCGGGAATACTCCGCCTGTGCCTTCGACAACGCAGCCTGGGCCGCCTTGAGGTTGCCCGGCGCAGCAGCATTGACCAGCCGCACATAGCTGGCCTGAGCCGCCTCTAAAGCAGCTTCCGCCACAGCAATGTCTTCCCCCCGAGCCCCTGCCAAAATTCGGTCCAGGTTCGCCTGCGCACGAGCGACAGTAGCTTCTGCCTGCGCGACCGCAACCCGCTGCTGGGCATCCTCCAGCTTGACCAGCAGGTCGCCGGCCCCGACTCGCTCCCCCTCGCGCACCACCACCCGCTGGGCAATCCCACTGGCCGCCATGTTCAAGTCAGAACGCAAGGCTGGCACCACCTTGGCATCCGCCAGAACCCGCACCTGAAAATTCTCTGCGTCGGACTGCACTCCCCCCTCTTCTTCAGCAGCGGCAGCGACAACCTCCCCCTCCTGCACCTCCCCCTGCACCGGAGGGGCAGCCACCCGCTGCGTCAGCTGGGCAGGAAGATAGCCCATGGCATAGGCGGTGTAGCCAATCCCAGCCAGGCCGACAGCCAACAAAACCCCGATCCAAACCCGTTTCATCCCAGATCTCACTTTCCACCTTCAGGATACAGCGCAAAACCGCTCGTTTCAACCGCCCGCCCGAGTCACCTCGGAGCTCCCCCCGGCTGCCCGGAGCGCACCGCCAACGGGGGGTCTGGGCTGACAAACAGCCGTTGCCACATGTAGACAGCGACCCACACCATCATGGCCCCCCCAAACAAGGCAGGGCCCCAGGGCCGGGCCCACGACAACAGAGCTCCCCCCACTGCCGGCGCCACCACACGGGTCGTGCTCTCCAGCGACGCAGAAATCCCCAACGTGCCCCCGATCTCCTCCGGATAGACCGCCTTGCTCAGCGCGCTGTTGATCACCGTGTTGAGGATCCCCCCCCCCACCGACAAAGGCGCCAGGACCGCCAGAAGCGTCCACAGATTCGGAACCGCTCCCCACAAAAACAGCGCCCCAGCCATCAAGGCGGCAGCCGCCAGCATCAGCTGGCGGTCGCTATAACGAACCGTCAACCGACCGATAGCCACCCCCTGAACCAACACCGCCAGAACACCGACATAGCCCAACACCAATCCAGTCTGCTGGACTGTCAGATTGAGCGGGTTCCCAGCCGCATAGAGCGCAAAAATGGACTGAAACATCGAAAAAGCCATGCCGAATAGAAAACGAATCTGAAACAGCGGCCCGACCCGCGGCCGCTGCAACGCCGTACGAAGCGCCCCCCAGCTGAAGGCAGCTCGCTCCTGACGGGCTTGCTGCGCACGCCGTTCGGGCGTCACCGATTCAGGCAAAAAGAGGTAAACTGCCAACAGGTTGATCCCCGCAATGGCCATCGCCACAAAAGCAGGGACAGAAAAGCCAAAGCGCTCGCCCAACAGACCGCCTACCACAGGCCCAATGATAAACCCCAGCCCAAACGCTGCCCCAATCAAGCCAAACGCCTTGCCACGCTCGGCCGGCGGCGTAACATCTGCAATGTACGCCTGGGCAACGCTGATGTTCCCACCTGTCAACCCATCCAACACCCGACTCACAAACAACAAGGTCAGCACCAGCATGTTGGCAGCCGCCGCGCCCACACCCCAGCCCCCCAACGAATGGCCCAGCAGATCAGCCACCCCCAACAGAGCAAAGCCGACCGCTGTGCCAGCAATGCTCACCAACAACACCGGCCGGCGCCCGAGACGGTCAGAAAGACGCCCCAGCACCGGGGCCCCCACCAGCTGTGCTGCAGCGTAGGAAGCGGTCAACAACCCGATCATCAGTTCGCCAGCACCATACTGCTCGGCATAATAGGGCAGCAGCGGCAAAATCAAGCTGAATCCCAATAAATCCACAAAAACTATCAAAAAAATTGTCGCCAGCCGATGGCGGCCTGCACTCCCCTTCATGCAATCCTCTCTCCCTTTTTTCCAGCAAGACCTGCCAGAATCGGTTTGCCTTCCAGCGAGCGGGGCAGCAGACCGTCCAACAGCAGTGAAATAACCTCCTCGGCCATCGCTAGACGAGGAGGTGCGCCTTCCCGCAACTCCCCGTAGCTGAGGCCATCCATCAACCACAAAAAACAGCCGGCCAGCAGGTCAGGATGCATGGCCCGAACCTCCCCGCGTTCCTGCGCTGCCACAAAACAACCGCGCACCGGATAAAAGAGCGCAGCATGCGCTTTCTGCGCCAAAGACGACCGGTGTTCTGCACTCAAAGCCGCCAGATCCGTGTGCAACAGGCTCATATACTTCAACGGACGCTGCGAACCAAGCCAGCCAGCAATTCCCCGCAGCTGTGCCCGCAGATCCGTCCCTTCCCTGGCCAGCGCAGCGGCAATCCCCTGCTCATGGCGGGCAAACATCCGCTCGGCTACCGCCAGAAAAAGCTGTTCTTTGCCTTCCGGGAAATGGTAGTACAAAGATGCCTGCTTGATCCCCACCTCTTCGGCGATGTCGCGCAGCGTGATCGCGTTGTACCCACGATCCATAAAAAGTGTCTCGGCAACATCCAGCACACGCTGGGTCGAATCACGAACTTCTTGCTCCATCCTGCCTCCCATCTGCCTGGCGGGGTCGATCTCCCCGCACACCGTACGACATTTCTACCTACTTTTCGGTAGGTCAAAATACAATCGGCCTCTGCTCTTGTGGAGGCGTAAATCGTTGAAATTGCTGGTTGGCTCTGGCCAGGTTTGACCCATCTCCCCTACCCGTTGTATACTGTTTGTTTGTAGGCAGACTCAAACAACTGTTTGAACTCTGTTTGTATGCTGCCTGTACGCTGCTGTCGAGCGTTTCGGTCAATCAGGTGTGTCCTCGCCTTTCGGGGGGCACCGCCGCTTTCAAGTTCTGGCTGTTGAGCCAGACGCGGCTCAGGAAAGGAGTCTGAAGGATGTACGCAGTCATTCGCACCGGTGGCAAACAATACCGTGTCGCTGCCGGGGAGACCGTCGAAGTCGAAAGACTGAACGGTGAAATCGGAGAGTCAATCACCCTCGACGACGTGTTGCTGGTTGCTGGCGACGAGGCAGTCCAGATCGGCACCCCAACGGTTGCTGGGGCCACAGTCACTGCAAAAATTACTGGACAGTACCGTGGCAACAAAATTATGATCTTCAGATACCGCCCCAAGAAACGAATTCGGGTGCGCAGGGGTCACCGCCAGTATTTGACCCGGTTGCAGATCGAAGCGATCCACGCGTGAGCACAGGCTGGCCGCAAGCAAAAGGAGATTGAAAAATGGCACACAAAAAAGGCGGCGGTTCCAGCCGCAACGGTCGAGATTCAAACGCGCAGCGCCTCGGTGTAAAGCGTTTTGGAGGTGAGCTGGTGCCGGCCGGCAGCATCCTCGTACGCCAGCGCGGCACGCGCCTCTACCCCGGCCTCAATGTCGGGATCGGCAGCGACGACACCCTCTATGCCAAAGCCAACGGCTATGTGACCTTTGAGTGGGCACGAAGAGGCCGCAAGCAGGTGAGTGTTTACCCCGAAAAGGTGAACTGAGATGAAAGCAGATATCCATCCCAAATACTACCCCAACGCGCGAGCGACCTGCTCGTGCGGGGCAACCTGGACAACCGGCAGTACGCTCCCGGAAATCCGCACCGATGTCTGCAGCACCTGTCACCCCTACTACACGGGCGAACAGCGCATCGTAGATACCGCCGGCCAGGTCGAACGTTTCATGAAACGCCTGGAACGCCGTCAATCCGAGAGCGCCCGCCGCGAGTTGGACTTGCAGATTCGCCGCGAGGCCGAAGAAGCAGGGCGCAAGGCACGGGCGCGCGGAGGCAGTGCCGAAGCAGCGTCCGCTGAGGTCTACGCCAGGTATGCAAAGGCGACGCAGGGCTGATCCCAACAGTCGGTCAGCCACAGTCGGTCAGCCACAGTCGGTCAGCCACAGTCGGTCAGCCACACACCCTTTACATGTGTGGGGCTGACCGACAAAAAGCGTTTGAAAGCAAACACTCCACCAATCCATGCATCACCCACCCACCAGCGGCTGGCTAGAACTGGTCTGCGGTTCCATGTTCAGTGGCAAGACAGAAGAACTGCTGCGCCGCATCCGGCGTGCTGAAATCGGACGCCAACAAGTTCAAATTTTCAAACCGGCCATCGACAACCGCTATGGACTGGTGCGGGTCGCCTCCCACAATGGGGTTGCCCGCGAGGATGCTGTCGTTGTCCATTCCGCCGAAGCCATTCTGGAGCGCCTCTCCTCCGGCACCGAGGTGGTCGCCATCGACGAAGTGCAATTTTTCGACGATGCGATCCTCCAGGTCGTCGAAAAATTGGCTGGAAACGGGCTGCGGGTGATTGCGGCGGGTCTGGACCAGGATTTTCGTGGAGAGCCCTTCGGACCGGTGGCTGCGCTCATGGCGCTCGCCGAATATGTCGACAAATTGCAGGCCATCTGTGTGGTCTGTGGCGCACCGGCCAGCCGTACCCAACGGCTGATCGACGGACGGCCCGCACGCTACGACGACCCCGTGATTCTCGTCGGTGGCAGCGAAAGCTACGAGGCTCGCTGCCGAGCCTGCCACGCTGTGCCCGGCAGGCCCCCCTTCCTCCATGACGCTGCCGATCGTCTACCATCCTGACCATGTCGTCGCTTTGCCAGAGGGCCATCGCTTTCCGATGGCCAAATTTGGCAAGGTCTACGAATGGCTGGTGCGCGACGGGGTCGCCAGCCTCGACCAGTTTCATCTCTCCCAACCAGCGACCCCAGAACACGCAGCCCTCTGCCACGATCCCCGCTACGTCGCCGCCTATCTGGCCGGCACGCTGGACAACCAGGCCCTGCGTCGCATCGGTTTTCCATGGAGCGAAGCGCTGGTCCACCGCACCCTGGCGGCGCTGGGCAGCACGCTGCTCACCGCCGAGCTGGCTTTGGCCCACGGGCTGGCCTGCAGCACGGCGGGCGGCACCCACCACGCTTTTCACAGCTTTGGCTCCGGTTACTGCATCTTCAACGACCTGGCCATCACAGCCCGCTGGCTGCAGCGCTCTGGCAGGGTCCGCAGCGTGCTGATCGTCGACCTGGATGTACACCAAGGGGACGGCACAGCCAGCATTTTGCGCGACGATCCTGACCTGGTTACCTTTTCCATGCACTGCGAAGCCAATTTCCCATTTCACAAACAACAGAGCGACTACGATGTCCCCCTGCCCGTCGAGCTCGACGATGGCGGCTATCTCCGGATCCTGGCCAGCTGGCTGCCGGATCTGCTGGATCAGCATCACCCCGATCTGGTGCTCTACGACGCCGGGGTCGACCCACATCGGTCAGACACCCTGGGCAAACTGGCGCTGACCGACCCGGGGCTGCTGGAACGAGACCGCACTGTGCTTTCCCTCTGTGCACGTCGCGCCATTCCAGTGGCAACGGTGATCGGCGGGGGATACAGCAAAGAGATCGATACGCTGGCCCGGCGGCATACCCTCATCCACAGAGCTGCCACCGAGGTCTGGCGGCAGCTCTGACCGACCTTCAGCGGTTCCTGGGCTCAGCCGACCCGCACCGGCTGGGTCTTCCAGATCTGCTCGGCATACTCCTGGATCGTACGGTCCGCAGAAAAAAAGCCTGTCCTCGCCGTGTTGAGGATCGACTTGCGTGTCCAGCCTTCCGGGTCCCGATAGGCCCGGTCGACCCGGTCCTGCGCCTCCAGATAGGCTTGAAAGTCAGCGAAGACCAGGTACTCGTCATGGTGGAGCAAGGCATCCAGCAGCGGCCGAAAAAGGGTGACATCCCCTCGCGAAAACGCGCCGGCAGCGATCGCGTCGACCGCTCGTTTCAGCGCAGCGTTGTTGGCGTACCAATCAAAGGAACGGTACCCGCGCGCTTTGAGCTCCATCACCTCCTGGGCGTTGAGCCCAAAGAGAAAGAAATTCTCGGCACCGACCCGCTCCCGAATTTCAACATTCGCCCCATCCAACGTCCCGATTGTCAAGGCACCGTTGAGAGCAAATTTCATGTTGCCAGTGCCCGACGCCTCTTTGCCGGCCAATGAGATCTGTTCGGAGAGCTCCGCTGCCGGGTAGATGATCTGGCCCATTGTCACGTTGAAATTGGCGGGGAAGACGACTTTGATGCGGTCCCGCACCACCGGGTCGTTGTTGACCACCTCTGCAACACTGTTGATCAGTTTGATAATCAATTTGGCCGTCGCGTACCCCGAGGCCGACTTGGCACCAAATACAAAGGTGCGCGGCACCATCTCCCGCTGGGGTGCGTCGAGCAGCCGCTGATAGAGAACCACAATGTGCAGCAGTTTGAGCAGCTGCCGTTTGTACTCGTGCAGCCGCTTGACCATCACATCCATCATGGCGTTGGGGTCCACCCAGACGCCCGTGCTCTGCCGCACAAAACCTGCCAGCAGCTGTTTGTTCTGCTGCTTGGCTGCTCGCCAACGCCGGCGGAACTCGGCATCCTCGACAAACGCTTCCAGCTGCTGCAACGCTTCGGTCTGGTGGATCCAGCTGTCCCCGATCGCTGCGCTGATCAAGTCGCACAGCGCCGGGTTGGACAGCAGCAAGAAGCGGCGGGGGCTGACCCCATTGGTCTTGTTTTGAAATTTTTCGGGAAACATCGCCCCAAAGTCGGAGAGGGTGAACTCACGCAGAAGCTGTGACTGCAACGCCGCCACACCGTTGATGGCAAAGCTGCCCACACTGGCCAGGTTGGCCATGCGGATCTGCCGCCCGCCCTGCTCGTCGATCAACGACATGCGCGCGACCCTGCTGTTGTCCCCCGGGAAATGAGCGCGCACCTGTCCCAAAAATCGATGGTTGATCTCGTAGATGATCTCCAGATGGCGAGGCAGCAGATATTCGAACAAACTGACCGGCCAGGTCTCCAACGCTTCTGGCAGCAGCGTGTGGCACGTGTAGGCGAAGGTGTGCTGGGCGATCCACCACGCCTGGTCCCAGCTCACCCCCTCCTCGTCCAATAAGATACGCATCAGTTCTGGGATCGCAATCACCGGATGCGTGTCGTTGAGTTGAACGACCGCTTTGTTCGGGAATTCGTTCCAATCCTGGTTGCGCAGCCGAAACCGCCGAATCATGTCGCGCAACGAGCAGGCCACAAAAAAGTACTGCTGCCGCAGACGCAGCTCGCGCCCCTGCGGCGTGCCGTCGTTGGGATAAAGGACCTTGCTGATGTTTTCCGAATAGACCTTCTGCTGCACAGCCTGGGCATAGTTGCCGATGTCGAACATCTGGAAGTCAAATTCCTCTGCCGCACGTGCCCGCCACAGCCGCAAAATATTGACCGTGTCGGTCCCATACCCAGGAACCAGCGTCGTACATGGTTCGCCCAGCACCCGCTGCGCTGGCACCCAACGCACCCGCAGACGCCCCCCGCTGTCTGGAATCCGCTCCGTGTACCCCCCAAAGCCCACCTCGATCATGTCGTCGGAATGGACAAACTCCCAAGGATTGCCATGCAGCAGCCAGGTGTCCGGCTGCTCCACCTGCCAGCCATCGACAAACGTCTGACGGAAAATCCCAAATTCATAGCGAATGCCATAGCCGACCGCCGGCAAATCCAGAGTGGCCAGCGAATCCATAAAACAGGCTGCCAGACGTCCCAGCCCCCCGTTCCCCAAGCCAGGCTCCGGCTCCAGATCCAAAAACTCCTGCAGGTTCATCCCAAACTCCGCAGCAACCTGCTCAGCCAGCTTGCGCAGATCTGTGTAGTGGATGTTCTGTTCCAGCTGCTTGCCCAGCATGTATTCTGCCGAGAAGTAATAGGTGAATTTGGGGTTCGCCCCATAGTGGGCGTCCGCTGTTTTGCGCCAGCGTTCGGTCAGCCGATCACGGACAGCCAACGACAACGCCGTGTAGATATCATGCTTGCCCGCTGACTGGATGGCCTTGCCCACCGAATTGTAAAGCCGCTCGGCGACCGCCTGCCGCAGCCGCTCCAATTCTGAAAGGTTCTCCCCTGTCGCCTCTGTATCCATAAAAACGATCTCTTCCTCTTTGGTTGAAAGCAGGCCGCTCTATGCAGCCTGCTTCAGGATCCCACCGGCAGCCGCCCGTTCAGCCCCCCTCCCAGCAACGCTCTCTATGGGGCCATCCCCTGGCCAGCGTCTGCCTGGCGCAGCAGGGCAAGCAGGTCGGGCAATCCCTCCAAAACCCAGTGCGGGGGCACACTTTGCGCCTCAAACGCGGCTCGGCTGTCCACCCCGGTCAACACCCCGACTGTGCTCATTCCCAGCGCCAGAGCCCCCACAATATCGGTCTCGTAGCGGTCGCCGACCATCAACGCGTCGCTCGGCGTCACCGCCAGGCGGCGCAAAGCCTCTTCGAACATGGGGGCGTTGGGTTTGCCGATGACCACCGGCTCTTTGTCGGTCGCCGCCACCAACAAGGCAAGGATGCTGCCAGCACCAGGGACCTGCCCCCGCTCGGTAGGGTAGGTTCGGTCGCTGTTCGTGCCAATGAAATGGGCGCCGTTGCGGATGGCCAGGGTCACATCGGCCAGGTCTCGGTAGGTCAGTTCAAAGTTGGCCCCCGAGACCGCATAGGTCGCCGCAAAAGGGTCTTCGGTCAGCTCAAAATCAGCCTGGGTCAGCGCGCTGCGCAGCCCGCCCTGCCCCATGACGATCACCTTGCCCTCTGGCCACCCCCTGGCTACCTGATAACGCAGCCAGCTGGCGGTCGCTTCAGCACTTCCCAAAATCCGCTCGGGCGGTACCCGCAACCCCATCGCCGCTACTCTGTCGCTGAACTGCTGTGAAGTGAACGCCGCATTGTTGGTCACCAGCATCCACTGCCGACCGGTGGCGTCGAGGTAGTCAAACAGCGCCTGGGCGCCCGGAAGGGGGCGGCTGCCAACGTAGATGACACCGTCCATGTCCAAAAAAACAGCGCGCAGGCGCGCCAGTGCGTGCAGCGAATCAGCCATCTTTCTCCACATCTACCGCGGCAGCTGCCACGGCCCAGGCGACCACAAACCAGACCCCTCCGCCGATCAACAGGGCAATGGCCAGGTTGAGGGGTGCCAGCGGCACCTGACCACGCACAATCCCAACAACCGTCAGCAGCAGGCCTACCCCCCCAAAGCCCAGACCCACTCTGACCGGCACCCCTCCCCATTCCCTTGCAGGCCCCACTCTCTGCCCGCTCCTATCGTCTGTCTCGCTCGTCTCCACTTTCCCCAATTCCTTGTCATGCAGGTACAATCTGAAAACGTATCTGTCCATCCGGGCCAGGTACACAGACCTTTCAAATTCTGGAGCCTGCTTGATGAAACAGTTGATCCTGCTGTTGGTGACCGTCTCTCTCAATGTTTTTGGCCAGCTGATGATGAAGCGCGGCATGAGCAGCGTCGGCGTCATCAGCGGCGATCTGAGTCTGCTGGTCGACAGCCTGGGCAAGGCGATTCTGAATCCTTTTGTGCTGACTGGTGTCGCAGCCTACGGCTTCAGCACGGTCTTCTGGCTGGTCCTGCTGAGCCGGGTTGAACTGAGCTACGCCTACCCGGCGCTCAGCCTGGGCTACGTCCTGATCACACTGGTCAGCGCTGCAATTCTCGGCGAACAGGTCACCACTCTGCGCTGGGCCGGTGTCTTTGTCATCGTCGCCGGCGTCATTTTGGTGACGCGCGGCTGAGGCAACTGCACTTCGACAGCAGACACAGACGAAACCATTTTGCCCTAGGCCAAGAGCGCAGCAAACTCCTCGGCGTTGAGGGTCTCCCGTTCCAGCAGCGTATTGGCCAGTTTGTGCAACAGCTCCACATGTTCAGCCAACAGCGCACGCACCCGGTGATACGCAGAGTCGACCAGCAGATGCACCTCGGCGTCGATCTCTTCAGCGACTTCCTCGCTGTAGTCACGCTGCTCGGCCAGGTCTCGCCCCAAAAAGACAAGTTCGTCCTGCTGGCCAAACTGCAGCGGCCCCATTTTTTCGCTCATCCCATACCGGGTGACCATCGCCCGCGCCACCTGCGTGAGCTGCTGGATGTCCATCGAAGCGCCGTTCGAGACATCGCCGAAGACCAGCTCCTCGGCGACACGCCCGCCAAGCGCCACCGCAATGTGGTCCAGGAAGTAGGCACGTTTGGCCAACAGACGGTCTTTCTCCGCCACACGCCAGACGTAGCCGCCAGCCCCGCCGCGCGGCACAATGGTGATCTTCTGCACCGGGTCTGAATTTTTGCAAAGGTAGGAGACCAACGCGTGGCCCGCCTCGTGGTAGGCTACCACCTTTTTCTCCTGGGGCGACATCAGCCGGCTGCGCCGTTCGGGCCCCCCCATCCCTACCCGCTCGACCGCCTCCTGCAACTCCTGCATCCCAATCGCCCGCTTGTTGCGCCGCGCCGAGAGAATCGCCGCCTCGTTGACCACATTTTCCAGATCCGCCCCGACAAACCCAGGCGTCTGACGGGCAATCCGCTCCAGATCGACCCCCGGTTCCACCGGCTTGCCCCGGACATGTACCTCCAAAACCGCCCGCCGCCCGACGATGTCGGGGCGGTCCATGGTCACACGCCGGTCAAAGCGCCCCGGACGCAGCAGCGCTGGGTCCAGAATGTCCGGTCGATTGGTCGCCGCTATCAGGATCACGTTGGTGTCCGTTCCAAAACCGTCCATCTCCACCAGGATCTGGTTGAGGGTCTGCTCCCGCTCGTCGTGTGACCCCCCCAGCCCGGTGCCTCGATAGCGCCCCACAGCATCAATTTCGTCGACGAAGATAATACAGGGGCTGTTGCGCTTCGCCTGCTCAAAGAGATCGCGCACCCGGCTCGCACCCACCCCCACAAACATCTCCACAAACTCCGACCCTGAAATGCTGAAGAAGGGCACCCCCGCTTCCCCGGAGACGGCTTTCGCCATCAACGTCTTGCCTGTCCCAGGAGGGCCGACCAGCAGCACCCCCTTGGGAATCCGAGCCCCCAACGCCACAAATTTTTGAGGTTCTTTAAGAAACTCGACAACTTCTTTGAGCTCCTCTTTGGCCTCGTCAGAACCGGCTACATCTTCAAATTTGACGGTCGGTTTGTCTCCGGTAAAGACGCGCGCCTTGCTCTTGCCAAACGACAACGCCTGGTTGCCCCCCCCTTGGGTCTGGCGAAATAAAATAAAAAAGAGCGCGCCGATGAACAGGAGCGGCAGCAAGTTGACGGCCAGCGCCAGCCAGCTGCCCGTGTTGCCCGGAGCTTCATATTTGAGGGCTACCTTCGCCAGCTGTTCAGGCAGAACCCCCAGATCCCTGAGCGTCTGGGTGACCGGCACCCCCTCCTCACGCCGCGAAAGAACTGGCGCAGCCTCGTCGACAAACTGCACACGCAGCTCGTCGCCGCTCACGAGCAACGTCTTGACCTCGCCCGCTTGAACCCGCCTCGCCAGCTCGGTCAGGCTGATCTGCTGCGGCGCATCCCCTGGCCGATAGATGTTGATAAAAAGTGTCGCCGCAGCCACCACAATCAACAGATAGACAAACGCGTTTCGACTCCAGTTGGCACCCATCACAGTCTCCTCTCCATGCCCCCCATTGTAGCAGAGAGCCCAACAGAACGCCAGTGATCTTGCTTCAGTTTTGGCAAACCCAGCCGACACCAGAGCGACAGAAGCCCACCGCTGAAATCCTCGCCTGACCCCACACAAAGATGCGGCAATGGCGCTTCAGAGGTATACTGCCAGAAGCATTCGGTATTTTGACAGAAACGGCCAGGAACGACCTTGACAACCCCAAAAGCTGTACAACCCCTCCCAGAACAGCGCACCCACGCCGAACGGGTCGCTTTGTTGGATTTTGACTTCGCGCAGCTGAGCCAGTGGTTGGCCCAATTCCAAACGCCGCAGTTTCGTGCCCGCCAGATTTGGGAATGGATCTATCGACGGTATGCAGAAGACTTTGCCGCAATGAGCGATCTGCCCAGGACGCTGCGCGAACAGCTTGCCGCCACCGCCACCCTCACCCCGCTGGCACCCGTCGCCCAAATCGTCTCCTCCGACCGCGACACGGTCAAAGTGCTCTTTCAGCTGGCTGACGGACAGACCATCGAGGCGGTGCTCATGCTCTACGACCAGCGCCGTACGCTCTGCATCTCCAGCCAGGCGGGCTGCGCGATGGGCTGCGCCTTCTGTGCCACCGCCCAGGGCGGGCTGGCACGCAACTTGACCAGCGGCGAAATCGTGGCCCAGGTGCTCTATTTCGCCCGCCACCTCGCCGACCCGACGCTGCCCCTCCCCTGCAGCGTAGAACGCCCTACCCAGGTCACCAATCTTGTGTTGATGGGCATGGGAGAACCGCTGCACAACTACGCCAACGTCTGGGCAGCCCTGCACCGGTTGACAGCCCCAGATGCCTTCGGCCTCGGCGCCCGCCACATCACCCTGAGCACCGTCGGGCTGGTCCCCCAGATCGAACGCATGGCCGACGAAAAGCTCCAGGTCGGTCTGGCAGTCAGCCTGCATGCCCCCAACGATCTGCTGCGCACCCAGCTTGTGCCTGTCAACAAAGGCTACCCAGTCACAACCCTGTTAGAGGCAGTGCGCCGGTACGTGGCAAAGACCCGCCGTCGTGTCACCTTCGAATACGCGCTGATGGCGGGAATCAACGACTCGCCCGAACTGGCCCAGGAGATGGCTGCCAGGCTGCACGATATCCTCTGCCACGTCAATCTGATCCCGCTCAACCCGGTCGCCGACAGCCCGTTTCAGCCCTCCAGCGACGCCGCCACCGCTCACTTTGCCCAGATTCTGCAAAACGCAGGCATTCCCACCACCATCCGGCTGCGCCGCGGCATCGAGATTAACGCCGGCTGCGGCCAGCTGCGCCGCGCAGCCGCCCACCAGCCCCTTTCCCTCGAGATCGAAGCGCGCCATTAGCCCCCGCGGAGAGTCGGCTGAATCCAGCCATGCGAATGGCCCGCCGGTTCTACAGCACCGGCGGGTTTTCTCCTCTCCCCCGAATCGACTTTTTCAACCCAGATCCAGCTTCAACCCAGATCCAGCTGGCCGACTGTCACGCCTTGGTCTGGCTTTTGAGACAAGCTGTGCACAGACGTTTGGAGACTGCCCGTCCCCCTTCCATCACAGTCGTTTTCTGGATGTTGACGCTCCAGATACGTCGTGTCGCCTTCTTGGACCAGGGACGGTTGTTGCCAAACTGCGGGCCTTTTCCACATTGCTGACACTTGGACATGATTTTTCCCCTTTTTTGCGAAACCCGAGCCCACCGTCGATTGGCAAAGCACAGGCATTTTTTGCTAAAATCGACTTGATATCATAGCACGGATCAAAAAGCTCTCCAAACAGGACGGTCTGTCAAAACGGGAGAGGAAGGGTTTTACCGGCCAGAGGATGACAACAGAGTTGCCCAGAATTTTGCCGAAACCGTACGCCAGGAGTATCCTGAAAAGGCGGGCGCTACACAGTTGATTCGCTGACTCGTTGTGTAGTCGAAACCTCTATGCGAACAATTGTACCACAAAAGGAGGAAAGCGGCTTCCTCCACCCGCTGGGGTGGTTTCCGCCGCCAGACCGATGATGAATAAAGTTCGGATTGTCACAGACAGCAACGCCTTCCTGCCGCCAGATGTGCTTCAAAAGTACCCGGTCACGGTCGTGCCACACCGGATCAAAGTGGGAGGCTCTTTCTTCGAGGAAGACCCAGACTTCTCGACCGAAGAGCTCTTCGCCAAAGTGCGCGAGGCGCAACAGCTGGGCATCTCCCGCCTTCCCGAAATTCAGGCCCCCAATGTCAACACCTTTCTCGACCTCTTCCATGCCAACGGCGAAGGGGAACAGATCGTCTGCATCCACATGAGCCGTGAGCTGAGCCCGATGTGGGCTACAGCTCGCAAAGCAGCCGAGATGCTGCGCGGCCGCTTTACCATTCGCGTCCTCGACAGCCAGAGCACCACCTATGGGCTGGGCCTGCTGGTCCAGCAAGCCGCCGCAGCCGCTGAAGCAGGCGCCAGCGTCAACGACGTTGCCCGCATTGTCAACGGCGCAGTCCCACACCTCTATTTTGCAGCCTTCAGTGAAAGCTTGAACTACCTGGAACGCAGTACGACCCTGAGCCCTTCCCAGAGCCTGCTCGGCACCATGCTGGGCATCAAGGCAATGCTGATGATGGAGGATGGCAAGCTGATGACGCAGGAGAAGGTCCAGACGCGCGACGAAGTGGTCGAAAAATTGGCAGAGTTTGTCAACGAATTTGCCTCGGTGCGCGACCTGGGCATCTTCGAAGAAGGCTACGACCCCCAACGCACAGGCCTCATCGAACGCCTGCGTGACACACTGCCCCAAACCGCGATCCACCGGATCGACTACCGCCCCAGCCTGGGCACCTATCTGGGTACCCAGGTGCTTGGGGTCCTTGTCTATGAAGGGGTGTACTGAACGTGGGTGCAGCGGCGAATGCAGCAGTGCTGAACCGAATCGAGCGGATTCTCGACCTCGAAGAAAAACAGGGGTGGCGCAACCGCGGGGTCATCGGCGGGCTGCAGGCAATGGCCGATCGCTGGGAAGTTGAAGCGCGCAAAGAAGGAATCGCCCCCCGCCAGATCGACCGACTCGTCACATTGATGCGCACCTACGGCGCCGCTGACCCCCACCACCGCCAGGCCATTGCCGCCTCGATCCGGCAGGCAACCCTGCCTGCTTTCCTCGAGAGCAGCGCCGAGCCCCAGCCTGTCGAAGAGCACACAGAAGAGCACACACCTCTCTCCCCTTTGATCATTCCCGAAGGGGACCCTTTCGACAGAGAAGCGGGTTCCTCCCTGCTCTACAGGCCAGAGACAAGTACGGCAGAAAAAGCTGGGGACGCCCCGACCAGCCCAGCCCTCCCTCCCGCCGAAGCGACCCACAAAGCACGTGCCCGTCTGGCCCGCCAACCACAAAAAGGCTCTCGCACGCCGGTCGACCTGGAAGCCACTGTCACCCAGCTGGCTGGGATCGGCGAAGCAACTGCTGAGCCGTTGGCCAGACTTGGCATCCGGCGGATCGTCGACCTGCTCTGGCATCTGCCTGCCCGCTACGACGACTACAGCCAGCTGCGCACGATTGCCGCCCTCCAGCCAGGCGAGCAGGTGACAGTCGTCGCCAATGTCTGGGAGGTGCGCGAACGCAAGGTCGGCCTCAATCGCGTCCAAACCCAGGCAATCCTGGGCGATTCGACCGGTACGCTGCATGCCGTCTGGTGGAATCGCTGGATCGCCAAACAGCTCAAACCTGGCTCTACGCTGCGTTTCAGCGGCAAGGTTGGGCTGTACATGGGCCACAAAACCCTCGAAAGCCCTGCCTTTGAAGAAATTGACGAAGAGCGCATCGCCACAGGCCGTCTCTCCCCTGTCTATCGGCTGACCGAAGGGCTCAGCAACCACCGGCTCCGCTCCTGGATCCATACAGCAATCGAAGAGTATCTCCAGTGGGTCGTCGACCCGCTGCCTGAAGCTGTTCGCAGCCAACACGCGCTCCCTTCCCTTCCGGCAGCCCTGGCTCAGATTCACTTTCCCGACGACCTCGAACAATTGGCCGCGGCACGCCGGCGGGTTGCCTTCGACGAGCTTTTCTACATCCAGATCGGCGTCCAACAGCGCCGGGCCCAGCTGCAACAAGGGAGCGCGCTGCCGCTGCCCCTCGAGCCGGATCGGCTGCAGCAGTTCCAGCAGACACTCCCCTTCCAGTTGACCGGCGCCCAGGAACGGGTGATCGCTGAACTTCAACGCGATCTGGCCCGCAGCCTGCCGATGACCCGGCTGGTCCAGGGGGATGTCGGCAGCGGCAAGACAGCTGTCGCCGCTGCGGCCATGTGGGCAGCCATCCTCCAGGGCGCCCAGGCTGTCTTGTTGGCACCTACTCAGATTCTGGCCGAACAGCACCACCGCACCCTCAGCCGCCTGCTCAGCCAGCTGCAGCGCCCGGACGGAACTCCCCTCCAGGTCGCTTTGCTCACCGGCCGTGTTGCGGACCGCAGCGAACTGCTCGCTGGCCTGGCCGCCGGCACCGTCGATGTCGTGGTCGGCACGACCGCCTTGCTCCAGGAAGGGGTCGATTTCAATCGGCTGGCGCTGGTCGTCGTCGACGAACAACACCGTTTCGGTGTCGCCCAGCGCAGCGCGCTGCGCACCTCCAACAGCCAGCAGCCACATCTGCTGGTCATGAGCGCCACGCCGATCCCGCGCAGCCTGGCGTTGACCGTCTACGGGGACCTGGATGTCAGCCGCATCGACGAACTGCCGCCGGGCCGCTCCCCAATCCAGACCAGACGCTTCACCCCGGCCGAACGGGAGCGAATCTATGGCTTCCTCCGCCGCGAGGTGGCCGCCGGACGCCAGGCCTATATTGTCTACCCGCTCGTCGACGAAAGCGACAAACTTGCCGTCGGCGCTGCCGTCGACGAACACAAAAGGCTGCAGTCCACGATCTTTCCCGACCTCAGCCTGGGCCTGCTTCATGGTCGGCTGAGTGGCGGCGAAAAAGACCGAGTAATGCGCGAATTTGCCGAAGGGCACCACGCCATCCTGGTCAGCACCACCGTGATCGAAGTGGGGATCGACGTGCCCAACGCCTCTGTCATGGTCGTCGAAGATGCAGATCGATTTGGCCTGGCACAGCTTCACCAGCTGCGCGGGCGTGTCGGGCGTGGCCAGCACAACAGCTACTGCGCGCTGATCAGCGGCAGCACGGCGCCCGGCGCGCAGGCCAGGCTCGACGTGCTGGCCGAAACCCACGATGGCTTTGTGCTGGCCGAAAAAGATCTCGAACTGCGCGGCCCCGGCGACTTCCTCGGCACCCGCCAAAGCGGGCTGCCCGATCTGCACGTCGCCCACTTTTCAGAGATTGCCACGCTGCTGGCCGCGCGCGAGTCCGCCCAACAGCTCTTTGCAGAAAACCCCTCGCTGTCAGCCTACCCACGTCTGCGCGAACAGGTAGAGCGCTTCTGGCATGGACAGGGCGATGTAAGCTGATCCCAGATAGCACAACGGCTGGGCTCCTGCCTGCGCCGCCCCCAAAGCGTCAAGGACGTTGGTCCAGCGGGAGATAGTCGCGTTCCTCTGCCCCCAGGTAGATCTGGCGTGGGCGGGCGATCTTCTGGTCAGGATCCCCGATCATCTCGTTCCACTGGGCCAGCCACCCCGGGGCCCGCCCCAGCGTGAAAAGCACCGTAAACATCTCCGGCGGGAAACGCATCGCCTGGTAGATGATCCCGCTGTAAAAATCGACGTTCGGGTAGAGTTTGCGCGCAACGAAATATTCGTCTTCCAACGCATACCGCTCCAATTCGACCGCCACATCGATCAACGGATTGGTGCCAGTCACGGCAAAGACATCGTAGGCAATTTTTTTGATAATCTTGGCACGAGGGTCATAATTTTTGTAGACACGGTGGCCAAATCCCATCAGACGAAATTCACCTTTTTTGACCCGCTCCACATAGCCCGGCACATTGCGCACATGCCCGATTTCGTTCAACAACTTGATCACCGCCTCGTTGGCGCCGCCGTGCCGCGGGCCAAAAAGGGCCGCCGCTGCACCTGCCATCGCGCTGTACGGGTCAGCATGGGCTGAACCGATCGAACGCATGACCGACGTCGAGGCGTTCTGCTCGTGGTCGGCATGCAGAATAAAGAGCACATCCAGGGCCCGGGCCAACACCGGGTTGACGATGTAGTTGCTCTGGTGCATGTAATCGAGCATATAGATAAAATTCTCGGCATAGCCCATATCGGCGTTCGGATAGTTGAACGGGCGCCCAATCCGGTGTCGATAACAAAAGGCCGCCACAGTCGGCAGCTTGCCCAAAATCCGGTAGACCTGCTTCATCCGCACCGCAGCATCTTCGACCTGCATTGCTTCTTTGTGGAGGGTCGACATGAAGGCCAGTGCGCTGATCATCATCCCCATCGGGTGGGCGTCGTAGCGGAAGGCGTGGAAAAGCTCGGTCATATTTTGATGCAAAAATGTATGGTGCATGACCTGATAGCGCCAATCCTGCAGCTGCTGCGCGTTCGGCAGTTCTCCAAAAATCAGCAGATAGGCCACCTCCAGAAACGAACTCTGCTCAGCCAGCTGTTCGATCGGATAGCCGCGATAGCGCAAAATTCCTTGGTCCCCATCGATATAGGTGATCGCACTCTTGCAGGCCGCTGTGTTGTCGTAGCCAGGATCGTAGGTCATTGTCCCAAATTCGGCAGGGTCCACCTTGATCTGGCGCAGATCCTTCGCCCGGATCGCCCCATTTTCGACGGGAATTTCATATTCCTTGCCAGTACGATTGTCGCGAATCGTAAATGTGTTTTTGCTCATCGCCCACTCCTCCTTCAGGAAGCAAAGCCGGACAGATGTGGATTTGGTAAAGTGTGACTCTCAAGCTGTTGCCCTATTCTACCATGACTGCTTTGCAGCGGGGGATTTGGCGGATCGCCCGCGACAGGTATCTCCTGTCCATCTGGCCAGCCATGCCGTCGTCCCTTTGTACGGGGTTCCCCTCCCCTTTCCCATGCTACACTAAAGGTGCAGATCTGGATCGCCGCTCAAAGCGGGCTTGACCTGGAAGCAGGTCTCTACAAGGAGGTAGCAGCATGTCATGGATCAAATGGTTTGCAGAGTTGACGATCGACGACGTACCCAAAGTAGGCGGCAAAAACGCCAGCCTGGGAGAGATGATCCGCGAACTGACGCCGGCAGGCATCCAGGTTCCCGACGGCTTCGCCGTCACCGCCGATGCCTATCGGGCCTTTCTCCGCTACAACGAACTGGACAACCAGATCGCCGACATTTTGCGTGGGCTGAAGACAGAGGATGTCAACGACCTGATGCAGCGCACCGGCCAGATCCGGCGTCTGATTCTACGCGGCGAGTTTCCGCCCGAGATGGAAGCAGAAATCGTCGCCGCCTATCAAGCGTTGAGCCAGCGCTACCAGATGAAAAGTGCTGACGTCGCTGTCCGTTCCTCTGCAACCGCCGAAGATCTGCCGACGGCCAGCTTTGCTGGCCAGCAGGAGACCTATCTCAACGTACATGGCGAGGCCATGCTGCTCGAATCCGTGACCAAATGCTTCGCCAGCCTCTTCACCCCACGCGCCACCAGCTACCGGGTCGACATGGGCTTCGACCACCACCAGGTCGGGCTTTCTGTCGGCGTGCAAAAGATGGTCCGTTCCGACCTGGCAGCCAGCGGCGTGATCTTTACCCTGGACACCGAAAGTGGCTTCCGTGATGTCGTCTTTGTCACTTCTGCCTACGGGCTCGGCGAAAACGTGGTGCAGGGGCGGGTCGCCCCCGACGAGTTCTATGTCTTCAAACCGACGCTGCGCCAGGGCTATCAGCCGCTGATCTGGAAACGGCTGGGCACCAAAGAACAGCGCATGGTCTACGACGAAGCCGGCAGCAAGCTGGTCAAAAATGTCCAGGTCTCGCCCGAAGAGTGCGCCCGTTTCTCAATCAGCGAAGCGGATGTTCTCCAGCTGGCTGAATGGGCAATGCGCATCGAAGAGCATTACACCGCCCGGCGTGGGGTCGACATGCCGATGGACATCGAGTGGGCCAAAGATGGGCGCACCGGCGAGCTCTTCATCGTCCAGGCACGCCCCGAGACGGTGCACAGCCAACGGGTGGTCACACAGATCGAAACCTACCGGCTCAAACAGAAGAGCGAGCTCCTGGTCACCGGGCTGGCAGTCGGCGATAAAATTGCCGCAGGCCAGGTACATGTCATCCCCAATGTCAGCCATATTCGCGATTTTCGCCCGGGTGAAATCCTGGTCACAGACATCACCGACCCTGACTGGGAACCGATCATGAAGACAGCAGCCGCCATCGTGACCAACCGCGGGGGACGGACCAGCCATGCCGCCATCGTCTCACGTGAGTTGGGGATCCCAGCAGTCGTCGGCTGCGGCAACGCCACCCGCCAGTTGCAGGACGGCCAGCCGGCCACCGCCAGCTGCAGCGAAGGGGAAATCGGACGGGTCTACGCTGGCCAGCTGCCCTTCGAGGTGCAAAAGGTCGACGTCAGCCAGATGCCCCGCCCCCGCACCCAGATCATGATGAACCTCGCCAGCCCAGAGCTGGCCTTCAAACAGGCCGCCATTCCCAACGACGGCGTTGGCCTGGCCCGCATGGAGTTCATCTTTGCCAACTGGGTGCAGGTCCATCCCCTGGCCCTCACCCGCTACGCGACCCTGCCCGACCCCATCCGCCAGCGCGTCGAGGAGGTCACCGCCGGCTATGCCGACAAGACCGAATTCTTCGTCGACAAGCTTGCCCAGGGCATCGGGACACTGGCTGCCGCCTTCTACCCCAAACCCGTGATCCTGCGTCTCTCTGACTTCAAAACCAACGAGTACGCCCACCTGATCGGCGGGCAGCTCTTCGAACCCAAAGAGGAGAACCCGATGATCGGCTGGCGGGGAGCCAGCCGCTATTACCACCCAGACTACCGCGAAGGGTTCCTGCTCGAGGTGCAGGCGATCAAACGGGTGCGCGAGCGCTTTGGGCTGACCAATCTGCTCGTCATGGTTCCCTTCTGCCGCACCCCGGCTGAAGGACGCCAGGTCCTGGCCGTGATGGCCGAGCAGGGGCTGCGTCGCGGAGAGAATGGCCTGCAAGTCTATGTGATGGCCGAGATCCCCGCCAATATCCTCCTGGCTGACCAGTTCAGCGAGCTGTTCGACGGATTTTCGATCGGCTCCAACGATCTGACCCAGCTGACCTTGGGGGTCGACCGCGACTCAACCCAGATCGCTGCACTCTTTGACGAACGGAACGACGCCGTGCTGCGCTCCTGCGCAGAGCTGATCAAAACTGCACACCGCTACGGCCGCAAAGTCGGCATCTGCGGCCAGGCCCCCTCCGACTACCCCGAGTTCGCCGCCTTCCTGGTCGCGCAGGGCATCGACTCCATCAGCCTGATCCCCGATGCGATCCTGCGCACCACTGCCGATCTGCTCGCCCTCGAAGGGGAACGGGGGGGCGCTTGATGGTGCGCAGCGCCCCTCCCCTTTTCGTCGTCTCCGGCGGCACAGGCGCCACCGGGGATCTGCTCGCCCGCACCGTGCTGGCGCAGTTTCCCGAGGCCAATGTGCCGCTGCACGTCGAAACCAAGGTGGTCAGCCCCGATCGCGTGCGGGCGATCGTCGCCCAGGCCGCCGCCATCCCCGGCGCCATGCTCCTGCACACCTTGGTCCGACAGGAGCTGCGCCAGCTGCTCATCGCCGAGGCAGAGCGGGCTGGGATCACCGCTTTTGACCTGGCCGGTCCCCTGGAGGAGCATCTGAGCCGACAGCTGGGCATGCAGCCGCTCCAACAACCCGGCCTCTACCACCAACAGCGGCGGGCTTACTTCGAGCGGGTCGAAGCCATCGAATTCGCTGTGGCCCACGACGACGGCAAACGGGTCGAAGAGCTGCCCCAGGCCGAAATCGTGCTGGTCGGCCTCTCCCGGGTCGGCAAGACCCCGCTGTCGATGTACCTTTCGATTCTGGGCTGGAAAACTGCCAACATTCCCTTTGTTCCGGAGGTTCCCCCACCTCCGGAACTTTTTGCAGTGGCGCAGCAGAGGGTCTTCGGGCTGGTGATCGAACCAGCACAGCTGATCGCCCACCGCCGCTATCGCGCCGCCCGCACTGGAATTCGCGAACAAGGCTACGTGGACCGGGACTCGGTGATCGCCGAGATGCGCGCGGCCAATCACTTTTTTTACCAACAGCACTTTCAGGTGGTCGACACCACCGACAAACCGATCGAAACCAGCGCCGAAGAGATCGTCAGCCTGCTCGCCCAGAGCACGGTCTGACCCGCCGCCAACCCCTCATTCCTCTGCAGCCGGTTCGCTGGCAGTCCAGTAAGGAGCCAGCCGGCCCAGCAGTTCGATCGGCAGATGGCCGACCAGATGGGTGCCGCTTTCGCTGTGGGTGACCGATTCGACTGTCCCATGTTCGTGCAAAAAAGCCACCAGATCCCCTCGCTCGTAGGGGATCTGCACATCGATCGCAGCCATCCGGCTGCGCAGCGCCCTGTCGATCTCGGCCAGCAACAAATCCAGGTTGGCCTTCGTCGCCGCACTGATCAACACCGCCCTGGGGTTGTCTGCCAACGCCTGGTCGATTCGCCGGCGTTGTTCGGGGTCGTCCAACAGCAGCCGGTCTATTTTGTTCAACGCAACCACCACCGGTTTGGCAGAGGCCCCCAGATCATCTAAGATCTCTTCGACCGCAGCAATCTGTTCCTCCATATTGGCGTGCGAAATGTCCACCACATGCAGCAGCAGATCGGCCGAATTGACCTCCTCCAGCGTGGAACGAAACGCAGCCACCAGCATGGTCGGCAGCTTTTGAATAAATCCGACCGTATCCGAGAAGAGCGCCAGTCGGTCGCTTGGCAGCCTCACCCGCCGCGTGGTCGGGTCCAGGGTGGCAAACAGCTGGTCCTCCGCCAACACATCGGCGTCGGCGATTGCGTTGAGCAGCGTGCTCTTGCCAGCATTGGTGTAGCCGACCACCGCAATCACCGGCAGCGCAGACTGGCGGCGTTGGCGGCGGTAATGCTCACGGTGCTTGCTGATTTCAGCCAGCTGCTGCTTGAGAAAAGCAATCCGCCGGCCAATCTCACGACGGTCCACCTCCAACTGGGTCTCCCCCGGACCCCGAACCCCGACCCCACCGGCTGCTCCCCCAGCACGCCCTCCTGCCTGGCGCGCCAGATGGGTCCAGGCCCGCGTCAGACGGGGCAGCCGATATTCGTACTGGGCCAGTTCGACCTGGACAGCCCCCTCACGCGTGCGCGCATGGCGGGCAAAGATGTCCAGAATCAACGCTGTGCGGTCCACGACCTTGACCGCCTCCCCCAACACACGCTCCAGCTCGCGCTGCTGGCGAGGCGACAGCTCGTCGTCAAAAATGACCACGCTCGCCTGCTCTTCCAGCACGGCCAGCCGCAGCTCCTCCACCTTGCCTGTCCCAATCAGCGTCGCTGGATTGGGGGACTCCAGCCGCTGCGTGATCCGGGCGATCGGGCGCACACCCGCTGTCTTGGCCAACAAAGCCAGCTCGTCCAGCGAATCTTCCAACGCCAGCAGACCCGGTTGGTTCTGAATTTCGACCCCCACCAGGATGGCGCGTTCCTCAAACGGTGCAGTTGAAACCAGACCCGCCTCGTCGCGCACCACACGGTCGCGGGCACGCCCATCGCTGGCCAAAGAACTGGAATGAAGCGTCGTTGAATTTGTCATGCAAGTTTTGGCCAGGCTTTTACTTGAACCCCAGCTCCCTCCTCGATCACTTTAATAAACGCCGAGGCGTTTTCTTCGCCCCACCCCCGGTTGACCCCAACCTTGATGGTCTCACGGATCGCCGCCCCCCCCGGCAGCGGCACGTTGAGATCCTGCGCAAAGCTCGCGATCAAATTCGCGTCCTTGAGCATCAGCTTCAAGGCAAAGTTTACATCAAAGTCCCGACGCACCAATGCCCCCCCCACCCCGTCGAAGATCGGCGATTTGAAGTCGGTCACATGCAGCACCCCGAGCACATCGTGCGGATCCAAACCTGCCTTGGTCGCCAGCACCATCGCTTCGCCGATCGCCTCCAGCTGGAAAGCCACCACCAGGTTGCCGACCAGTTTCATCGACGCGCCGCGGCCATTCTCCCCCATATAGTGGGTCGTTTCACTCAGCGGCGCCAACAGTGGCAGCACCTTTTCATATACCTCCCGTTTGCCCCCCACCACAATCCAGAGACCACCGTTGGCCGCTTCATTTTTGGAGCCAAAAACCGGCGCATCCAAAAAGTCTACCCCCTTTTCCGCAAATGCAGCGGATTCCTTGCGGCTGGTGTCCGGGTGCACCGTGGTCATGTCCAGCACAATCTGCCCTGGACGGACAGCGTCGATCAGACGCCCTTCCCCCCAGAGCAGATCTTCCACCGCCCTGTCGTCGCTCAAACAGTACAAAATGACCTCAGCGTCCGCCACAGCCTGCGCAGGCGTTGCCGCCTGCCGCGCACCCTGGGCCACCAACGACGCACAGCGCTCTGCCGTGCGGTTCCAGACCGTCACACCATGCCCTGCCTTGAGCAGATTGGCTGCCATCCCCCTGCCCATGATCCCAAGCCCCAAATAGGCGATCGTACTCATTTCGGTTGCTCCCAATAAAATTTTGCAAAAAAACCGACCGCAGCACAGTCGCGGTGTGGAGCGTGCTCCACACCGCCAGGGTGCTCAGGTCGCCCGCTGTCTGCGCCGCTCCACGTAGTCGTTGACCACCATCACGGCCAACAACAGCCCGCCCCAGGCAAATTGACGGAAAAAAATTGCCGCACTGGAGCCAGAAAGCTCCAGCATCAGCATGTTGAGACCCGTCGAAAGAAACTGGATGGTGAGCACGGAGAGCAGCAGCCCTGCTACCGTGCCAAAGCCCCCTGTGTAGCGAATGCCCCCCAAAATCGCAATCAGCACGGTCAACAAGATAAACGAAGAACCGTACTCTGGCTTGGCCGAGTTGACACGCGCCAGAAAAATGATCCCGGCGATCCCGGCAATCACCCCAGCCAGCCAGTAGGCACGCATCAGCACCTTGACATCGTCTATCCCAGAAAAAAGCGCCGCACGCAGGTTGGTGCCCAACATATAGACGTTGAAGCCAAAGCTCGTGCGGTTCAAAAGCACAGCAAAGACCACCGCCAGCACAACAAACACGATCACAGGGATGGGAACGCCGGCCACCGCACCGTTGCCGATGAACGCCAGCTGCGTCGTCGTGATCGCCGGTCCGCCGGTGATCACATACGAGAGCCCCGTATACAACGAGCTGGTGCCCAGCGTCGCCAAAATTGGCGTGATCCCAGCCCGTGCAACCAACAGCCCGTTGAGCAGCCCACAGGCCGACGCCACCGCCAGCGCAGCCACCATGGCCAGCGGGATCGACAGCTCCAGCGCCAGACCTGCCCCCCCCTCGCCCGAGAGGCGGGTCAACAACAGCGCAGCAGCAATCGCCGACAAATTGGCAGTTCCGACGATCGACAGATCGATTCCCCCCGTCAGCATCGTGATCATGATGGCAAAAGCCAGAATCCCAAACTCAGGAAACTGCACCGCCATCGACTGCAGGTTGCGGATGCTGAAAAATTTGTCCCCCAATACCAGGCTGAAGCCGACAAAAATCAACAGCGTGATCGCCAACAGACGCAGCGGCTGACTGTCCCCTGCCAGACTCCATACCGGGCGTTTTGTGCTCTGCCCCATCTCTTCCTCCCTACGCTTCTACCCGGTGATAGCCCCGTTGGCTGGCACGCCTGGCCTGCAGCGCAGGCAGCCCTGTGCCAATCAGAATGATCAGACCGATCACAACCCGCTGCCAGACGGTCGGCACACCGATCAGCACCAGGCTGTTGCTGGCGATCACCACCAAAATGACGCCCAACACACTGCCCAGCACACTCCCCCGCCCGCCGGTCAACTGGGCTCCTCCCAGCACCACCGCAGCAATCACGTTCAGCTCCATCCCGACAATGTCCTGCGGGTTGGCCTGCCGCGCCAGAGACCCGAAGGTCATCCCAGCCACCCCAGAGAGCAGGCCGACAAAGCCATAGATAAAGTACTGGATGCGTGGCACGTTGAAGCCAGCCCGTTCAGCCGCCTCTCTCGCCCCCCCCAGCGCATAGACACCCCGCCCCAGCATGGTGTAGTTGAGCAACAGCCAGACCAGCACGATCGCCCCCAGCGTGATCAGAATCGCTGGATGCAGATTGGCTACACCGCGCGCCAGGGGAACCTGAATCAACGCCGAACGGGCGAAGGCCTCCATCGCTGCCGGTACATCGCGGATGATCTGGTTGCCGATCGCAAAGAGCAAAAAGCCGTGAAACATGCTCAGGGTGCCCAACGACACGATCAGGGTCGGCAGACGAAACTGGGCGATAAAAAAGGCGTTGATCAGCCCCAGCCCCAGCCCGATCCCGGCGGCGATCGCAAACCCCACCCCAATCGACGCGTCGGGCAGGCTTTGTTTGAGAATGAGGGTGGTGGAATAGAGGGCAAAGACCGCAATCGCCGTGAACGACACATCGATGCCCCCCGACACAATCACGATCAAAACGCCCATGGCAAAGATGCCCATGACCACGCTGCTGCGCAACAGGTCAAACAGGTTGCCCACCGAAAAAAAGGTCGGGTTGTTCAGGCCGATCACCAACGACAACAAGACGATCGTCGCCGCCACCAACACTTCGTTGCTGCGAAAGAGTCGACTCACAGGCTTCAATCCTCGATTAGTTTTGCGGCCAGCGCGTTTTCATTGGTTTGACGCGGCAGGATCTCCTCGACAATCGTGCCGTTGCGCATCAACAAAATGCGATTGCAGGTCTGCAACAGCTCTGGGATATCGTCGGAGATCACCAACAGCCCCATCCCTTCCCGGGCCAGCCGCTTGATCAGTTCGTGCAATTCATTTTTGGAACCGATATCAACCCCCACCGTCGGGCCGTTGAGAATCATCAGATGGGGCCTGCTGGCCAGCCATTTGGCCACCACCACCCGCTGCTGGTTGCCGCCCGAAAGGGTTTTGACCGGCAGATCCGGATTGGCAGTCTTGATCCGCAAAGAAGCCACCCAGTCGCGGATCTGCTGCTGGACCTGGAGAGGGTCGGTCAGCCCCAACCGCCCACGCAACCTCTCGATCGTCCGCACCACCACGTTCCGCCCGATCGACTGCTCCAAAAAGAGCCCTTCGGTCAAGCGGTCTTCGGGCACATAGCCGATGCCGTGGGCAATTGCATCCTGCACCGACCGGATCTGCGCTGGCTTGCCATCGATTTCAATCTCGCCAGCTGTCATCGGCAACATCCCAAACAACGCCAGGGCCAGTTCGGTCCGCCCTGACCCCAACAGCCCGGTCACCCCGACGATCTCGTGTGCCTGCAGCGCAAATGAAACCTCCTGCAGCACACCGGGAACCGCCAGCCTGCGCACACGCAACAGCGCCGGCTGGCCAGGGTCGGGCGTAAATTCATAGGCGTTCTCCGCAATACGCTGGCCGGTCATCTCATAAATGAGACGGGCCGTGTCGTATTCGCCGGCCGGGCCAGCACTGACCACCTGCCCATTGCGCATCACCAGGATCGACTGCGAAATCTCCAACACTTCGTTGAGTTTGTGGCTGACAAACAAAAAGGCGATCCCACGCCGCTGCAATTTGCCGATCACGGTAAACAGCGTGCGAATTTCACGCTCGGTCAGCGCGCTGGTGGGCTCGTCCATGATGATGAGCCGGGCATTTTGACGCAACGCCTTGGCAATCGCAATCAGCTGTTTGTTGGCCACCGACATCTCGTCGACCCGAGCGTCGAGGGGCAGGTGCACCTCAAGCTGGCTGATGGCTTCCTGAGCCACCCGGCGCACATGGGCCCAGTTGACAAACTTTCGCCCAGCCGCCAGCTGCTCGTTGAGGGCAATGTTCTCAGAGACGGTCAGGTTGGGAAAAAGCGAGAAATCCTGGTAGATTACCTGGATACCCTCCCGGATCGAGTCGATCGGGTGCAGACGCTCGTAGAGGGTGCCGCCAATCTCCACCGTGCCGCTGTCTCGCGGGTAGACCCCGGCAATGATCTTGATCAAAGTCGACTTGCCACAGCCGTTCTCCCCAACCAGACAGTGGACAGTGCCCTCTTCCAAGGTCACGCTGACATCCTGCAAGGCGCGCACACCTGCAAACGATTTGTGAATACCGGCAAGACGTACAATTGGTTTGGCCATGAATGCGTTGCCCTGGCAAGGATCCGGTCACAGCACGACCTGCAATCCGGCGACAGAAAAGAATTCTGATTTTTCTGGCAGACCAGGAGAGGAGCTGGTGTTTCAAATGGCAGCGAAACACCAGCTCCCCCCCTGCTACAGAACCGCGCGCACCTCTGCGGCTTTAGAACGGATAGTCGCCCGCTGTTTCTGCGTCCACATAGACCGGGGCGTTGCCGTAAAGCACATTCTCCCCGACCAGCAGCAGGTTGTCGTAGCCTGCGATGCCCAGGTCGGTGCCGTTGCCGATCGGCTCACCCGCCAGGTGCATCTGCGCCAGCTTGTTGCAGGCTTCCCCCGCAACCGCCGGGTCCCAGAAGCCGATGGCATCGATGGCGCCCGTCGTCAGCAGGTCACCGGCGATCGAGGGCAGGCTGGTGCCGACCACAGCGACCTCATCCTGCAGCCCCGCCTCTTCGATGGCACGACCGATGCCGGCCACGTCGGTGGAAGCGCTGCCCTGGAAGCCCTTGATGTTCGGGTAGGCCGCCAGAATTTCCTTGGCCTTCTGGTAGGCAATCTCGGCGTCGTCGAAGCTCTCGTTCTTGTCGCCCACCATCACCATGTTCGGGTAGGCCGCCTGCTGGCGCTCGATCCCGCCGTCCACCCACTCGTTGTGGGTCTTGGAGCCCAGGCTCCCGACAAAGACGGCATATTCGCCCTCTTCTCCCATTTCAGCGGCCAGACGGTCCATCAGGCCAGCACCAAAAGCCTTGTTGTCGAAGGCTTCGATGTCCCAGTGCATGCTGTTCTGGTTCGACGCCTCGTGGGTGATGACTGCGATGCCGGCGTCCATCGCCTTCTGCAGCACCGGGTCAAGCTGGGTCGGATCCATCGGGATCACACAGAGTGCGTCGACACCCTGGGCGATCAGATCTTCGATGATCGGGATCTGCTGGGCTGCATCGGCTTCTGCCGGGCCCACCAGCGTCGCATTGATGCCGGTGTCGGCAGCAAATTTCTTGACGCCTTCTTCCATGCGGTTGAACCAGTTGATGCCAGCAATCTTCACAACGGTGGTGAAGACCTGGTCGCCCGCAGCAGCCTCGGCGGGGGCAGCCTCGGCGGGCGCTTCTTCCGCCGGCGCCGCAGCCGGCGCCGCAGCCGGCGCCACACATCCTGCCACCAGCGCGGTCAGCAGCATGAGAATGGCGACAAACTGTACACGTTTCATACTTGTTTGCTCCTTGATCTACTGGATTGAAAAGTTGCACAATATTCGAACATCTATCGACTGCGGGCCCTCGCCCGTTCAGCCCAACAACGCACGCAACATCACCACCAACGCCTCACAGCCAGGGTCTACCTTGCCTTCGGTGCGCTCCCCCACCCAGCTGGCCCGCCCGATTTTGCTGCGCAACGGGGTCACGCTGTCTCGACCTGCCTGGGCAGCAGCCAGCGCCGCCTGCCCAGCCTCTGCCACACTCTTTCCATCCGCCACCGCAGCCCCAAATGCTGCAGCAGCCGGATGAAGCGCGTCGATCACGGTCTTGTCGCCCAGCTGTGCCTTGCCACGCTCCTGTACACCTGCGTCCGCCGCAGCCAGGAACGCAGCCAGATCTTCGCCGGCCAGGGTTGCCTTGCCCGCCACCGCCTTGCCCCCACGCAGCAGGGCTGTCGCCAGCAGGGTGCCAAACGAGGAGGAACCCGCCCGGTTGGCAGCCATCCCCGCCTTGCCCAGCCACTTGCCGAGATCCCCCTCCACCGGCGTGCTCGCCACAAACTCTTGCAGCGCCAGCCCGATCTTGCTCAGCGTAATCCCGAGGTCGCCGTCCCCCATCTGCTGGTCCAATGCAGTCAGAGCAGCCTCCTGCGCCACCAATTCAGCGCCGATCCGTGCCACCGCAGCGGCCACAGCCGCCTCGTCCAGCCTTGCATTCATCTTAGGCCACCTGCACAAAAAAGGGCGTCTGCGCCGGATGATCCAACCAGGCCGCCAGCTCGTCGTCGACCCCCATCAGCGTGATCGACGCCCCGGCCATCTCCATGCTCGTCGCATACTCGCCCACATAGGCCCGGTGCACGCGAATCTCACGCGCCGCCAGCAACTGGTGCACCCGGCGGTAGATGATGTACAGCTCTTCGGGGGGCGTTGCGCCCAGCCCGTTGACCATGACCGCTACACGGCTGCCTGCCGCCGGCTGCAGATCCTCGAGAATGGAAAGCACCATGCGTTCGGTGATCTCGTCGGCGCTCTGCAATGGCTCCCGCTTGATCCCAGGTTCGCCGTGGATGCCCATGCCGATCTCCATTTCCCCCTCACCGATCGTGAAGGTCGGTTTTCCGGCGCGCGGCACCGTACAGGGAGAGAGCGCCACCCCCATCGTCCGGGTGTGTGCCAACGCCTTCTCGGCGGCCGCCACCACTTCGTCGAGCGTGCCTCCCTGGTCGGCTTTGGCCCCCGCACACTTGAAGGCAAAGATCATCCCCGCCACACCACGCCGCCGACCCGCTTCTGCCGGCGGCGCCGAAGCCACATCGTCCTTCACCAGCACGGTGCGCACTTCGATCTCTTCGAACGACGCCATCTCGGCAGCCATGTCAAAGTTCATCACGTCGCCACCGTAGTTGCCATAAATGTAAACGACGCCCCGCCCCCCATGAATGCGCTGGGTCACCGCCAACATCTGCTCGGCACTCGGGGAGGCAAACACATCGCCGACCGCACAGCCATCCAGCATGCCTTTGCCGACATAGCCCAAAAAGACAGGAAGGTGGCCAGAGCCGCCCCCGGTCACCAACGCCACCTTGCCCTGCACCGGGGCATCGGCCCGCACGATGCAGTGCAGGTCGTCGCCGGCATGGGCCAGCTGCGTTGGGTGCGCCTTGAGCAGACCTTCCAGCATTTCAGGCACAAAATCAGCAGGTTGGTTCAGTATTTTTTTCATCTTCGAGTCTCCTGCCTGTTGTTTGAGGATTTCAATCGATTGCTCGCAAGCAGCTTTTTTCCAGAATGCCCCACTCTGTACCGACTGGCTGGGCACACAGGGATGATGACCGCTTTGTCAACCATTTCAACCGGTTGATGCAGCACCACAGAGCCCCAATTCGATCTGGAAACCATTTTGTACAGCTGTTATAGCACAAGTGTACAGATTTTTTCAAATTGTGCGTTTGCGCGCGAACTCTGTTTTTTGCTGTTTTGACAATGCACCCGATTGTGTTATCCTACAGTAATCCACTATCCACTGTCTGTAGAAAGTCTCTATAGAAAGTCTCTGTAGAAAGGAGGGAAATACGATGCAGATCAACGTCTTGCAGATTCACCCTGTTTCCCTTCTCTCCCTGCGTGCAGACAATTAGCAGCCTCCCCCCTTGGTTGTCTTCGTCAGCCGCAGCGTGCCTGCGGCGTTTGTTTTTTTTCGACCAAGACCACAGGAGCAGTGCCGTGTCTTTCGATTTTGATTCGTTCGACGACGATTCTCTGCCGACAAGCGATCGGTGGAATCCCCGCTCGGCCTCCAGAGCTCTGGCGCACAAGCGGCGCAAACCCAAAAAAACTGCAGGCCAGATTCTGGCTGAGCTGGCTGAGGCTCCCCACGTTGCAGAGGATCTCCTGGAGTTCACCTATCAGCCCGCGCGACACGAAGCGATCTGGCTGCGCGAGTCTCTGCAGCCCTTTTTTGACCAGGCCCTGATCGAAGATGTGCTGGCGCTGGTCAAAGGCGGCAAAGAAGCCAATGTCTATCTCTGTCGGGCCACCCCTCCGCTCGGGACTCCCTATCTCGCCGCCAAAGTCTACCGCCCGCGCCAGTTTCGCAACCTGCGCAACGACCAGCTCTACCGCGAGGGGCGGGAACTGCTTACCAGCCTGGGCGTCCCGATCAAAAACCGCGATACCCGCGAGATGCGCGCCATCCGCAACAAGACCTCCTACGGCGCCGAGTTGACCCACATCTCTTGGCTGATGTACGAGTACCTTACCCTTCAGCGGCTCTACGAACTTGGCGCCGCCGTGCCCAGGCCTTTCAGCGCCGCCGACAACGCCCTCCTGATGGCGTTCATCGGGGATGTTCAACAGCCCGCCCCGGTTTTACACGGACAGACACTTCCCCCGGAAAAAGCAGACCAGCTTTTCCACGCTGTGCTGAGCAATGTGGAACTGATGCTGCAACACGGTCTTATCCACGGGGACCTCTCCGCCTACAATATTCTGTACTGGGAACAGACAATCACGCTGATCGATTTTCCACAGGTCACGTTGAGCGAAGGCAACCACAACGCCTATGCCCTCTTGCACAGAGACCTGCAGCGGGTATGCGAATACTTTGCCCAGCAGGGGGTGCACCAGAACGCGTCGGCGCTGACAGCCCAGCTCTGGAAACAATATGTGCGCACAGCCCCCAACCAGACTTTGTCCGACGGCTACGGTTCCGCCTGAGAAGAATGGCGCACACACCGCGCCCGACCGGGGCGCCTGAATCTGGATCAGGCGCCCCGGTCGGGCGAAAGCGCTCTCAAATTGCGCCTGACGGGACACCAGGCTTCGCCGCCGCAGAGACCAGCTGTTCGCTGGCCCGCCAGAGCTGCTCTTGTACCTGCAGGTCGTAGGAGCGCCGTGCCGAGCGTTTTTCCTGGCAACGCACAAAATACTTGCCTGTCACCCCAGCGACAGCCGGATGGGTGGCGAGGTAGACGCTGGTCTCTGCCCCCTGTTCGGGCCGCAGGGCAAAACGCTGCACCAGCGGCATCAGCCGACCGACCCATCCTTCGTTGTTGCGGCCAAAACCGGTCGCCACAAACCCAGGATGAAGCGCATTGACGGTGACCGCACTTCCCTCCAGCTGCCGAGCCAGGCTGTAGGTAAAGAGCACATTCGCCAGCTTGGACTGGCTGTAGGCGCTCCACCCCCGATAACGACGCTCCCCCATCAGGTCGGCCAATGCGATCGCACCGCCCTGATGGGCCTCCGAAGAGACATTGATCACCCGGGCAGGGGCACTCCCAATCAGCAGTTCGCGCAGCTGCTCGGTCAACAGAAAATAGCTGAGATGGTTGAGGGCAAAGGTGCTTTCGTACCCTTCGGCGGTGACCACCCGCCTGGCAAAGAAAGCCCCTGCGTTGTTGACCAGCACATGCAGCTGCGGATAGCGGGCGCGAAAGGTAGCCGCTGCACCGACGACCCCAGCCAGCAAGGAGAGGTCGGCGGCGATCCAGTCGAGGCTGGCCGACGGCTGTCGAGCACGGATTTCATCGACCACAGCAGCGCAGCGCTCGGCGCTTCGACTGACAATCACGACATGGGCCCCCCGCGCAGCCAGCTGCTCGGCAGTCAGCTTGCCGATCCCATTGGTGGCACCGGTCACCAGCACAGTTTTGTCCTGGATTGACCAGGAGGATCTATCAGACATTGGCAAACACTTCCTTTGATCAAGGTGGGCTGTCGTCCCTCTTGCCCCAGCCAGCAGACGACACAGCAGACGACACAGCAGGCCACACAGAGATTATTTTGCACGCCGACAGTTTGCAGCTTCTCTTTGCCGTGCCAGCTATGTTAAAATAACAGGATATGCATCTTCACATTTGCATACTCACCATACTTGGAAGCCGGCAAAAAAATCTGTGAGCCATCTCCCAAAACGGGTATGGCAGGCTGGTCACAGCATTTGTGTCTTTGAACCAGCCTGTGACGGCACTCCCTGTTTTTGAAAGGCTCCAGCACAGGAAAGGGATCTGCGTGCTTGTATAT
>CAIOHJ010000175.1 GCA_903858085.1 uncultured Chloroflexota bacterium | reverse complement strand
TTCAGGTGCTGCTGCGCGACGCCCGCCGCTGCCGGCCCGACCTCTTGCATGCCCATTGGCTGCTGCCCAACGGTTGGATTGCCGCCGTGGTCAGCCGGCTGCTGGGGATCCCGCTGGTTGTTTCCATCCCGGGGTCCGATGCCCGGGTGGCTGCCAGCAACCCGATCTTCCGCGCGATGGCCCGCTTTGCCCTTGGGCAGGCCAGCCTGCTGACAGCCAACAGTGCTGACCTGCGCGATGCGGTGCTTCCGCTCGGTGCAGATCCGAGTCGGTTCGAGATGATTTTGTACGGCGTCGACCCTGCCGCGCTGCGCCCCGATTCGACCGGGGTTGTGGAACTGCGCCGGCGCCTGGCCATCGACGACACCGCAGGGGTCATCCTCTGTGTGGGGCGGATGGTGCCCAAAAAGGGATTTGATGTCCTGATTCGGGCGTTGGCCGAGCCTGTGCTCCAGGGGCACCCTGTGGTGGCGGTGATGGTCGGCGAAGGAGATGACAAGGCGCTCTGGCAGGCATTGGCGCGGGATCTGGGTGTTGCCGAACGACTGCGCTGGGTCGGCACTGTTCCCAAGACCGCCATTGGCTGTTACTACAACATGGCGGATCTGTTGGCCATGCCATCGGTGAGCAGGCCTGCCGATGGGCTCAACGTCTGTGTGCTCGATGCCATGAGCTGTGCTCGTCCTGTGGTGGCGACGCCGGTGGCGGGCAACCCCCTGGCTGTGATTCCTGGTGTCACCGGCTTGATTGTGCCCGAGCAGGAGCCGGCGGCTTTGGCAGCTGCGGTCGCTGCGCTGCTGGTGGACCCGGCGCTCCGCTGGCAGATGGGGGCTGCGGCCCGCCGGCGGATCGAAGAGGAACTGGGCTGGCCACAGCTGGCCCGTCGCTACCGCACCCACTTTGCCCATCTGCTGGCAGCCAGATGAGAGGGCCGCCCTCTTTACTGCTGCATTTGAATGGCTGCCAGCGTCTCTGCGTACCGGGCTTGCAGCTGCTGGGCTGTGCTGCGGTAGGTCGTCGGCTCGGGGCTTTCCCCTTCGTTGTTTTCGGTCTGCTCGGCTGATCCCTGCAACAGACGCACACGCACCCCTACAGTCAGCTCGCTGCCTGCATTGCCTTTGTAGAGGCCGCGGGTGGGGGGGATGTCATGGTAGTCGCGTCCTACGGCCACTTCGATGTGGCGCTCGTTGACCAGCATGTCGTTGGTCGGGTCAAACCCGACCCAGCCCAACAGGGGCAGCCAGACATCCAGCCAGGCGTGCGTGGCACCGTCTGCGGAGGTATCGGTGCGGCTGTGAAAGAGGTAGCCGCTGACATAGCGGCAGGGAATCCGCAGGTAGTTGCGCACAAGGGCCAGCATGATATGGGTATAGTCCTGGCAGACCCCGCGCCGGTGCTGAAGCGCTTCGTCGATTGGGGAGTCGACGTGGGTGCTGCCCGAGTCATAGGCGATCGACCGGTGCAGGCGGTGGTTCAACGCCACCAACAGCTTCAGTGGATCCTCGTTCCGTGTCACCTGCAGTTCGTTGGCCAGCTGCTGCAGCTGTTCGGTCGGTGCGGTATCGTTGCTGGGGGCGACCCAATCCCAGTGTTGGCCGCTGGCAGCGTCGATCGCTTCCCAGCTGTCGTTGGGCAGCCAGGCAGGCAGCCCAGGACGGGGCAGGACCAGCACCTCGGATTCGGCCACAATGGCCAGTTGTTGATGGATACCGGGCTGATTAAAGTGATGGACCGTGTTTTGTTGTTCGTCGTTGTAGGTGAACAGACGGGCCTGGGGGCGGACTTGGAGACGAAACTGGCTGCACTGTTGATAGTCGGTGTTGCGTGGCTGCATCCGCACTTCCGTCACACTCTCGACGATCGGGCTGGTATATTGATACCGTGTGGTATGGCGAATTGAGTACAACATAGGTGTTTGTGTCGGCTGAGAATGAAATGGGATCGGCTGGCGATCACTGCATGGATTTGAGTTTGTCTTCAATCGGGTAGGCGATATAGGTTTCGTAGACCAGCTGATGGATTTGGGTGCACTGATTTTGGATATTGAGCAGGTAGCTGCCCAGCCCGCTGTCCATGATTTCATCGACCTGGGCGTAGTCCAGCATCGCGCGCAGACGCCCTCCCGATCGATAGACGCGCGCGGATTTGGGGGTTTCGGTCTCTTCGCCGATAAATTGCAAAGAACTCTGAATGCGGTTGATGCCGAAGTGGACCGAGTAGGGGAAATGGGGGTTCAACAACAGGAAATCGACGATGTGGCGGGGCTGGACGTTGGCTGTGTAGACTTTGCTGTAGGCTTCGTAGGC
>CAIOHJ010000174.1 GCA_903858085.1 uncultured Chloroflexota bacterium | reverse complement strand
TCTTACAAGGCGATTTATTTTGCAAACAGACGCTCTCTCAGAGGCAGCCCCTGCCAGCCCCCGCACACTAGCCGTACATCAGCGTCCGCAAAGTCGCAACCGCTCGATACTGGAGCGCCTTGATCGCTCCTTCGCTGCGGTTCATCATCGCAGCCACTTCGTTGATGCTGTACCCTTCCAAAAAACGCAAGCTGACCACCTCCGCCTGTTCTTCGGTCAGCCGCCGAATCGCAGCCCGCAACCGCTCCGCATCCAACGACTGTTCGACCTGCGATTCCAGCGACTGCCGTTCTGCTGCCAGGGGGGTTGTGTCGTCTAGTTCCACCGCACTCTGCCTCCCTTTTCGTCGATAGTGGTCGATCACCAGGTTGTGCGCAATTCTGTACAGCCACCCCGAGAACGAACTTCGCCAGGCTTTTTGGTCGCGGATCGATTCCAGCATTTTGAGAAAGACCTGAGAGGTGAGATCCTCGGCCAGGGACTCGTCTCCAGTTCGCCGGTAGATGTAGGTGAAAATTTTGACTTCGTATCGATCGTACAGTTCACTGAGCGCAGCATCGTCGTACTCCATAGCAGCGGCCAGCAACAGCTCCTCGCTGGCTTCAGCAACAGGCGCAGTTGCGTGGATGTAGGTTGGCTGCGAACGCCCTCTGAACATGATGACGACAATCGTTCCAAAAAATGACGGTCAGTTTCGCGGCAGCCCCTCCTGGGTCCGCCGGTAGACATCCAAAATGCGCTGCACCGCTGTCACATTGGTGAAAATGGCCAATACCCAGAGCAGAGGCAGCAGCCAGCCGGTCAGCAACCCGGCAATCAGCACGACAATTCGCTCCGTGCGCTGGAAAAATCCCTCTTTGCATTCGACCCCGACCGCCTCAGCACGGGCCCGGGTGTAGCTCACCATCAACGATCCGGCCAGGGTACAGGCCAACAGCACCACCGGCAGGGTGCTGGCTGGCTGGCCCGCATAATAGACCACCAGCCCGATCAGGGTCACCGCCTCCGAATAGCGGTCGAGCGTGCTGTCCAAAAAAGCCCCAAACACAGTGACCTGCCCCGTATGCCGGGCCAGCGCGCCGTCGAGCGTATCAAACAAAGCCGCCAGGATCAAGAGAAGCCCTCCTGCCGGCAAATACCCCAACGCCAACGTGCCAGAGACCCCCACCGTCAGCGCAAACCCGATCAGGGTCAGCGCGTTCGGGCTGATGCCGGTTGCCTCCAAACCCTGTGCAATCCGATCCAGAGGGGCCGCAATCCAGCTACGTCCGTATTTTGAAAGCATATTCCCTGCTTATGGACCAATCGGCGACGAATAGAATCGGAGAGTGATGTTACTCTGCTGTCAGCGCTGCGTCAAACAGAAACTCTATCCAAAAGGGGCGCTGTCTTTTCTCCCGACAGCGCCCCCTCCCTACCGTTCGATGACGGGCAACCACACCCCCCGGCTGGGGCAGACCAGTCTGATGGTCTGGTTGCTGTAGACAAAATCGGACGGGTTGAGCGGGTCCGTGCCCCGCAAAAACAGCGATGTCTGCTCG
>CAIOHJ010000173.1 GCA_903858085.1 uncultured Chloroflexota bacterium | reverse complement strand
GCCAGCGGGATCACGACGAAGAGGACGACCGACACCAGCAGCGTCTCCCATGGGATTGTGATGCCGCCCACTCCCAGCAGCAATGCGACAATCGGTGTGAAGGCCACCAGGATGATCAGGTCGTTGGTTGCAACCTGCACCACCGTGTAGGCCGGGTTGCCGCGCGTCAGGTGGCTCCACACAAAGACCATTGCGGTGCAGGGCGCTGCCCCCAACAAAATCGCCCCTGCCAGGTATTCCCGGGCCAGATCGGCGGGCAGCAGCAGGCGAAAGACCACAAAGAAAAAGAAATAGGCGATGGCAAACATGGTGAAGGGTTTGACCAGCCAGTTCACCACCCATGTCACATACAGCCCTCCGGGCTCGGTGGTGACATGCCGGATGCTGGCAAAATCAACCTTCATCATCATCGGGTAGATCATCAACCAGATCAGCACGGCGATGGGGATCGACACCTGGGCATATTCAAGCTGGCTGAGGAAGGTGGGGATGGCGGGCAGGAAGCGGCCGACCAGGACCCCGGCCGCCATGCAGAGCACGACCCAAAGCGTCAGGGTGCGTTCAAAGAAGCTGATGCCGGCAGGCTGGGTTTTGGACATACGATTTGTGTTCCTCCTTGATTGGGACCCAAACGCTGGGCGGTTGTTTTGTATGCATTTTTTTGCATACAGTCGGACAAAAAAACTAAAGAGAAGCCGCCAGCACCCACTCGATCGGTGGTTTCTGGGCAGTGCATTTGGGGCAACTGCAGCCGGCCAGAGGGTGGCTCCGTTCTGTTGGGGCTGGGCCCAGGATGGTGTCCAGCCAGGCGCGGACGCCCAGATCGCAGACGCAGTAGTAGGTGTTCAGCCCATCTTTTTCGTCGCAGATGAGCCCCCCTTCGCGCAAGACCCGCAGTTGTTGCGAGACATAGGGCTGTGGTTTGCCGAGCAGCACCTCCAGGTGGCAGACACACTGTGAACTGCGGCGCACGGTGTCCAGAATCTGGAGCCGTTCTGGGTGTGCCAGCAGCTTGAGCCGTGTGCTTGCCTCGCTGTATCTCTTCTGTCTGGCGGAATCTGCCATAGCTGTGCCTTTTTGTTCTCTGCTTATATGCAGAATTCTGCATGAATTGTGCCACAGGAGAACATGCAAAGCAAAATTGGAAGGGTAGCCGTTCGGAATTCAGGGGTTCCGATGGGGTGGGTGTGTGCCAGGAGAAGGGCGGCGTTCAGATGGTGCACAAAGCGGCTCAGCGGTTGGCGGCGAGCAGCTGGTTGGCAATCGTGAGCAGCGGGCCTTGCTGTTCGAAGCCACTTTCGCTGAAGTCGCTGGTGGCCAGGTAGACTTGGCGGCGGGTGCGGCGCAGGAGGCCCAGCAGCAGCCGCCGCAGGCTCTCCTGGCGGCTGGTATACTCGTCGCGTTCGGCCCAGGGTTTTTCGGCGGGCCAGCGGGGCGACAGGACGTAGGGGTGGGTCAGTGGCTGGTAGAGCCGTTCCCACCAGCTGGTGGCGCCGATGTCGAGCCAGATCTGTACGTCGACCGCACGGTTGCGCAACAGGAAGGTGTAGGCAGGTGCCAGGAAGACGGCTGCTGCGGGGGGTTTCCAGCTGGGCAAGTAGAGGGCCCCCAGGGCTCCGCTCTGGGCGAGCCCGACATAGTCGCGGTTGAAGGTCTGTGCGGCTCCAGCCTGCTGGCTGTTCTCCTGGGTCCAGCGAAATTTGCGTGCAGACTCGACGAGTTGGCTGGCGACGCCGGCGGCAGTGCGGTCGGTGTGAAAGCCAAACCCGGGCTGGCTGAGCACTTCGCCGAAGAGTCGGGCGAAAAACTGGTCGATCGGGGTGATTTCGCTGCTGGCGCGGTATGCGTATACCCAGCGGTGCAGCTGGGTGTACTGCTCGCCGAGCGTGTAGGTGACTCGCTGGCGGACGGTCTCGGGCAGTGCGGCGAAGTCGGCCAGTTCGTTGTCGGTGCGGCGTGGGGGATAGACGTGGGTGGAGAGCAGGCTGGCGCGCACGGGGTCCAGCCCAGCGATGGTGCTGGCAAGTGCCAGGGTGACGTCGGCCGGGTTGGGCGGCATGCCCCACAGCGGGTGGGCCAGCTGGGCCAGCGTGAGCAGCGTGCGTGCGGCGGGTTCGTCTTGCAGCGCGCGGCTGGGGCGGTGGGTGGACAGTGGCACGTTCCAGCGTTCGAGGGCGCTTTGCAGGCTGAAGCGCAGTGCGTCGCTGACGATGGGGGCCAGCACGGCAATCTCCTCGGCAGCCACGCCCTCCTGGTTGACCAGCCGGTCGATCTGGGTGGCTGCCCACTGCACCATCTGCGGGTAAAAGCGCAGCCCCTGGGCGGGCACCACCAGCGGCTGGGGATGGCTGTCGGCTGGGGAGACGGGGGGTCGGCGGCGGCTGTCAAAAATACCGTCGATCTGTTGTTCGATGCGGGCCATCGCCGGGGACATGACGTAGGTAGCTTTCCATTCTTCGGTGCTGTCGCACAGCAGACGCAGCGTTTCGACGCCGGCGGTGTCGGCGCCCAGAAAGGTGCGGTAGCCTGCGTCGGTGTCGGCGAGAATCCACGCGCTCTCCAGCTGGGGCAGCCAGAGGCTGACCAGCCGGTGTGCGCTGTAGGTATCTTCTTCGGCGTTGTCGTAGATCAGGTGTCGGTGGGTGCGCAGGAGGTGGGTACGGCTCCACGGGTGGGTGAGCAGCTGTTCGTTGAAGACCAGAATTTGCAGGCTGAAGTCGAGCAGGGTCTGCTGGAGACAATGTTGGCGGAACGCGTGGGAGATCTGGCGAGCGGCGTCGAGGGCGTTGAGGCGGGCTGGCCGTTGGTCGCCGCTCGGCACGGCCAGGGTCAGCCGGTCGTAGGCCTGGTCAATGCTGAGGTTGTGCAGTGCCGCCTTGTTGAGGTTGTCCAGAATCTGGCTGATGATGCGGGCTTTTTCGACCTTGACCCCTTCAAAAGCACCCTGGGCGATGGCGGCGTCGACCAGCGGTGCCATCTGGTACTGGCTGGTCTCCAGGGTGAGGAATGTGGGTTCGTGTGTGCTGTCGGCGAAACCGGCGCTGTGGGCGAGCAGTGGCCAGTAGAGCTCGACTGCCTGCTGAGCCAGGCTGGCGAAGGTGGTGACACGCACAGCGGGGCCAGGGGGCACCCCGGCTCCGCCGGTGTAGAGCGCGGCATGGTAGGGGGCTGACAGCGAGCGCTGCGGCAGCAGCACCAGGATGTCGTCCCCGCGCACGCGTTCTTGTTGCAGCAGCTGGCGCAGGTGGGCGACTGCTGCCGTGGTTTTGCCGGCGCCGAAGGGGCCAGATAAGAAGTGTTTGGGCCGGCGTTGCTCTGTGGTGGCTCGGTTCATGGTGCCAGACGGCTTCTGTGTAGTAAGATCAGGATAGTTGCTGTTTGAATGGTACTTTGAATCAGAGGGAATGCCAAGATGCCAACCTATTCTATACCGCTTGTGCCTGGCCCGGTCGAGGTACCGGCTGCGGTGCGAGCCGCCTACGGGACTGCCTATGCCAGTGCAGACCTGGAGGAAGCGTTTTTTGTGCTCTATGAGCGGTGTGCTGGCGACCTGCAGGCGTTGCTGGGAAGCTGCGCACAGGTGACGATCCAGACTGGGGAGGGAATGCTGGCGTTGTGGGGGGCGCTCAAGAGCGTGCTGCGCCCGGGCGATCGGGTGCTGGCGGTTGCAACCGGGCTCTTTGGGGAGGGGATCGGCGAGATGGCCCGGCAGATCGGCGCAGAGGTGGAGGTTGTGGGCTTTCCGTACGACAGCATTGTGGAGCCTGAGCGGGTGCGGGCGGCGGCCAGACGGCTGCGTCCGCGGCTGATCACGGCGGTCCACTGTGAGACCCCCTGCGGCACGCTCAACCCGCTGGCCGAGTTGGGGGCGATCTGTCGTGAGGTGGATGCGCTGTTTTACGTCGATTTTGTGGCCAGCGCGGGGGGGGTGGCGGTCGAGGTCGACCGTTGTGGGATCGACCTGGGGCTTTTGGGCAGCCAGAAAGCCCTGAGCCTGCCGCCTGACCTGGCGATGGTCAGCGTGAGCGAGCGGGCCTGGCAGGCGGTGGCGGAGGTTGGCTATGTTGGCTACGATGCGCTGGCTCCCTGGCGCACTGGCCCGGCCCAGCGGTTGCTGCCCTACACGCACAACTGGGCTGCGCTGGCTGCGCTGGCGGTGTCGCTGGAGGCGTTGCGGGCTGAGGGGCTGGACCAGGTCTATGCGCGCCATGCTGCAGCGGCTGCCCTGTGTCGGCGCAGCTTGAAGGCGTTGGGGATTCGGCTCTTTCCGGCGCACGACGCCTACAGTGCGCCGACCGTGACAGCGGCCTATGTGCCAGAGGGGTGGCAGTGGCCTGTGCTGAATCGAGCGCTGCGCAGCCACGGCATGGCGGTCGGGGGCAACTATGGGGAGCTGGCGGGCAAAGTTTTTCGGATCGGCCACATGGGCAGCCAGGCCCAGGAGGCGCTGGTTGAGCAG
>CAIOHJ010000172.1 GCA_903858085.1 uncultured Chloroflexota bacterium | reverse complement strand
CCTGCCAGATAGATGTCCAGCCCGCTCTGGCGGTCGGTCAGGTGTCTGGTCTGGTTGTGCAGCAAGGTCATCCCCCACTGTTCCAGCACGGTTGCCAGCCGGTCGGTGTCGTTGCTGCCGACCCGTCTGCCATCGAGGGGGGTGTTGCGGACATAGACGATGTAGCGCAGCCAGCGCGTGGCCATCGCCAGCAGACGGGTAGCGGCCACGCGCTGGCGGTCGGCCGCCTGTTCGGCAGCCTGGTAGGTGCGCCACATGCGCGGCAGCGCCTCTTGGATCGCATAGTGGGTGTAGTCGTGGTTGCCCAGCACTCCATAGGCGCCCAGGCGCGGCCGTGGCAGAGCGTCCAGCAACCGCAGCACAGGGTCGGTCCCGCCGTCATAGTGGATAAAATCCCCTGTATGGACGAGCAGATCGTACTCCAGGCCGGCGGTCAGGCGACGGATGCGGTCGATCTTGGCCTGTTCGCGTGCGCTGCGTTTTCCCCCCTGAAAATGAGAGTCGCTGAGGTGCAGAATACGCAGCCCTGCCTGGGGCAGCCGCCCTGCCGCGCGGGGCAACTGCACGCGCAGCCATTCCATCTCGATCGCCAGCGGTTCCACCCAGAAGGCATAGGCCAGCAGTGTGCCCCCCACCCCGGCAGCAGCTGCCAGCCAGGGGATCCAGCTGCCACGCACAACAGGCCACTGCGGGGCATGCCAATCTTCAGAAAAAAGCGGGGGATGCGGTATACTGCGATCTTTGAACATGGTGTTCAGGATAGCAGAGCGTGACAGAGCGTACAATTTTGGCAGTGAAAGGGAATGCAAACGATATGGATGGGCAGAGCATACCACTGTTTGAGAAACCACTCTCACACGAATTCGAGACCAAAGCCGCCAACACGATTCGGATGCTTGCGGCGGACGGGGTTCAGGCAGCCAACTCTGGCCATCCTGGCATGCCGATGGGGATGGCGGTCGCTGCGTTGACGTTGTGGACGCGCGTGATGCGCTACAACCCGACGCATCCGCAGTGGTTTGACCGTGACCGTTTTGTGCTCAGCGCGGGCCATGGTTCAATGTTGCTCTACACAATGCTGCATCTGACCGGCTACGACCTGCCCTTGGAAGAGCTGAAGCGTTTCCGGCAGTGGCAAAGCCGTACCCCTGGCCACCCAGAGGCCGGACATACGGCGGGTGTCGAGACCACGACCGGCCCGCTGGGCGCCGGCTTTTCCAACGGTGTTGGAATGGCGTTGGCCGAACGCTGGCTGGCCCAGCGTTTCAACCGCCCTGGCTTCGAGGTGGTCGACCATTACACCTATGCGATCGTCTCCGACGGCGACCTGATGGAAGGGGTGGCCAGCGAAGCCGCCAGCCTGGCCGGCCATCTGCGTCTGGGTAAACTCATCTACCTTTACGACGACAATGCAGTGACCATCGACGGCAAGACCGACGTCTCTTACACCGAGGATTGGGCCAGACGCTTCGAGGGCTACGGCTGGCATGTCCAGCGCGGGGTGGATTTCAACAGCAGCGCAGCCATCTACGAGGCTGTGCGCACCGCGCAAAACGACCCACGCCCCAGCATCATCGGCGTCAAGAGCGTCATCGGCTATGGCAGCCCCAACCGGGCTGGCACCTCCAAGGCGCACGGCGAAGCGCTGGGCGAAGAAGAGCTGGCCGCCACCAAAACGCAGCTCGGCTGGCCGCTCGATCCGCGTTTTTATGTGCCCGAAGAGGTCTACTCCTTTTTCCGACAGGCTGTCGAACAAGGCAGCCGCGTCGAGGACGCACACGTCCAGCTGATGGCCGCCTATGCCGCCGCCTACCCCGAGCTGGCCGCCGAACTCCACCGCTTTGTGAGCGGCGATCTGCCAGAGGGATGGGAGGAGGCACTCCCTCTCTTCCCACCTTCCGCCAAGGGGGACGCCACGCGCAACAGCAGCGGCCAGGTGCTCAATGCCCTCGCCCCGCTGCTTGCCAACCTGGTCGGCGGGAGCGCTGACCTTGCCGCCAGCAACAAAACCACGATCAACGGCGCCCCTTTCCTCAAGCCGGGTGATTTCGGCGGACCCAACATCCATTTTGGCGTGCGCGAACATGGCATGGGCGGTATTCTCAACGGCATGGCGCTGCACGGCGGTCTGCTCCCGTTTGGCGGCACGTTCCTGGTCTTCAGCGACTACATGCGCGGCGCCATTCGTCTGGCGGCCCTGAGCGGCCTGCGTGTCCTCTATCTCTTCACCCACGACAGCATCGGGCTGGGCGAAGATGGCCCGACCCACCAACCGATCGAACAGCTGGCCGCCCTGCGTGCGATGCCCAACCTCACCGTCATCCGCCCCGGCGATGCCAACGAGACCAGCCAGGCCTGGCGTGCAGCCCTGCGCAACACCCGCGGGCCGACCGCCCTGGCGCTGACCCGCCAGAATCTGCCGACCTACGACCGGAGCGCCAATGCGCTCGGGGCTGCCGAAGGGCTGCTCAAAGGCGGCTATGTCTTCTACGAGCAGGCCCCCCATGGGCTGCAGGTGATCCTGATCGGCACCGGCAGCGAGCTCGACATTGCCTATACCGCCGCGCGCCAGCTGGCCGCTGAAGGCGCTGGCGTTCGCGTGGTCAGTCTGCCCAGTTGGGAGCTCTTTCAGGCCCAACCGGCGAGCTACCGGGCCGCTGTCCTGCCCGCCGGTGTCGCCAAGGTGGCGGTTGAGGCTGCCAGCCCCTTTGGTTGGGAGCGTTGGGTCGGCAACGACCCAGAGCGCAGCGCTCTGGTCGGGATCGACCGCTTCGGCGCCAGCGCACCCTACCAGCGCCTGTACAGCGAGTTCGGCATCACCGCCGACCAGGTGGCAGCAGCTGCCCGCCGGGTGATGGCGCGTTGAGCATGGTTGCACCGCTGCGAGCCCTGCTCCGCCGCACCCGGCAGCACCATGCGATCGAGCACGCCACCCTGACCTTGCTGGCCGAACGCTACCCTGGTCGACGGCTGGCCGGGTACAGTGACCCGGCCGGCGTCAGCTTGCTCACCGATCTGCCCCAGCCAGCCGTGCGTCGGGCGTTGACCGATGCGCTGGCACGGCTGCAGGCCGGTGAAGCCCGCCTGGCCATTCACCCGTTCTGCGGCACCAATCTGCTGGCCACAGCGCTGCTGGCCACGACGCTGCTGACCACGGTGGCCGCCCTGCTCGACCGTCGCGGGGCGGCCAAAGATCCGCTCAGCCGCTTCGGGGTGACCGGGCTTGTGCTGCTGCCCGTTCTGCTGCTCGGCCCAATGGCAGGGATGTGGCTGCAGCGCTACACGACCCTGGCCTCCATCCAGGAGCGCCGCTGCACGGAGCTGCGTCCGCTGGCCTGGGGAAGGCTGAAAGGATACCGGATTGTTTTTGGCTGACGGTCTGCTGTGGCTCTCTCCTGGGAGCGCATCAACATGATTCACCTTCTCCTGGGAGCAGACGAATATCTGGCGGCCGAATGGCTGGCTGCAAAAAAGGCGACCCTCGGCAGCCCGGAGATCGCCAGCCTCAACCTGGTCGAGCTGAACGGCAGCCAGAGCAACGCCGCCACCGTCCTCGGCGAGGCTGCCATGTTGCCCTTCCTGGCAGAAAGGCGGCTTGTGGTCGTACGCGGGCTGCTGGATAGCTACGACAAACGGCTGGCAGCCAGCAAAAGTAGCGAGGCAGCCATTTACGGCGAAATGGCCAGGTTTCTCGAAGGGATCCGTAGTGTACCCGAGACCTGCATCCTGGTGCTTGTGGATAACTCTGTGGATAAGCGTCGTGGGTTGTGGAAAGGATATACACTTGCTGTCGCCGGCGCGCCCGAACGGCGGGTCGACGGCCTCGAGGCGCTGGGCGCCGCAGGCGTTCTCCAGCTGGAGACGCTGGCAGCCCCCGACGTGAAAGCGCTGGCCGGCTGGCTGCAGCGGCGTGCCCGCCAGCGCTCGATTGCGGTCGAAGGGAGCGCTGCAGCACTGTTGTGCGATTTTGTCGGTGCCAACCTGCGCCAGCTCGACAACGAGCTGGAAAAGCTTTCGCTCTATGCTGGCAACCGGCCGATTACCCCGCAGGATGTGCGGGCCATGGTGGCGGATGCCAGCGAGGAGCAGGTCTGGGGGCTGACCGATGCGCTGGCCCAGCGCCAGCCAGCCAAAGCCATGGCGCGGCTGCAGGAGCTGCGCCGCAACGACCCGAGTCCGATCTATCTTGTCTCCCTGATTGCCCGCCAGTACCGCATGCTGCTCGAGATCAAAAGTCTGGCGGCGACCGGTGTGAGCACCCCTGCAGAGATGGCCCGGCAGCTCGGCTACAGCCCTTACCCGGTGCAAAAAGCGCTGCCGCTGACCAGCCAGTATGCCTTTGCCGAGCTGGAAGCAATTTTGGATCGCCTGTTGACCGTCGACATGGCGATGAAAACTGGCAGCGACCCCGACACCGAGCTCGACCTGCTGATCGCCGAGCTGGTCGGAGTTTACCGGCAGCCTGTTGTCTGACCTGTATGTTGCTCTCGCGCCTGACCCTCCACCAATTTCGCAACTACCAGCATCTGGAGCTGAGTTTTGACACGCCGCTCACCCTGCTGCAAGGCCAAAATGCCCAGGGCAAAACCAATCTGCTCGAGGCAATCTTCATGCTGGCCACCAGCAAGGCCGTGCACGCCGGCCAGGAGCGCGAGATCGTCGGCTGGCGTGCCGACGAAGAACCGATCCCCTACTGCCGGATTGCCGGTGGGGTCCACCAGGATGGGCGCCAGCTCGAGCTCGAAGTGTTGTTGACCCAGCGCGGGGATGTCTACACCAAACAGGTGAAGATCAACGGCACGGCCAGGCGAGCCCTGGATCTGGTCGGCTTGCTGCGGGCCGTGCTCTTTCTTCCTGCCGACATTCAGCTGGTCGATGGGGGGCCGGGCGAACGACGGCACTATCTGGATGTTGCGCTTTGTCAACTCGACAGGGGCTACTGCCGGGCTCTGGCTGCCTTCCAGCAGGTTCTCCAGCAGCGCAACAGCCTGCTCAAGCGGCTGCGCGAACAGGCTGCCAACCCTGCTGCACCGGCGGTCGACGCCCAGCTGGCCTTCTGGGACGAAAAGCTGGCCCAGCATGGGGCAGCCATCGTGGTGCGGCGTCAGGCTTTTCTACAGGAGCTGGCGCCGCTGGCGGCCGAACGCCATCGGGAGCTGAGTGGGCAGCGCGAAGCGCTGAGCTTGCACTATCTGCCCAGCTTCAACCCAGGGGGGCTCTCCGACGCTGAATTCGAACGGGCGCGCGACGGGCTCTGGCTTCCCCCCCCTTGCGCGCTCGACCCTGCCGGGGTGAACGCTGCCTATCTGCGCAAACTGGCCAGCCGACGCAGCCGTGAAGTGGCGGCTGGCGTCACACTGTACGGGCCCCAGCGCGACGACCTGCGTTTTGAGGCCAACGGCCGTGACTTGCGCACCTACGGCAGCCGTGGGCAACAGCGCAGCGCCGCCCTGGCCCTCAAGCTGGCCGAGGTCCAGGTGATGGCTGCTGCAGGCTCGGCGCCACTGCTTTTGTTGGACGACGTGATGAGCGAGCTCGACGCTGCGCGGCGCTCCACCCTGCTTGCTGTGCTCGACGACGTGCCGCAGGCCATCCTCACGACCACAGACTGGGAGGACTTTTCGCCCACATTCCGCGCCCGTGCGCACTGTTTTCACGTGGCTTCTGGTATAGTCACCAGTACAAGGTGAACAACGATGTCTGGCTACCGTCTGCTGAAGCACCGCCAATATGAATTGCTGGCCGAGCGCCTGCCCGACTCCATCCGCCGCAAAGCGATGTGGGCGCAGGTGCTGCTGGGCACACGGGGCCGTACGCCCAACGTCAAGACGACGACCGGCTACAATGCTCGCTGGCGGCGCACCCCGGTGCAGGGCTATCACTACTATCTTTGGTGGATTCCACTTTCCGAAAGCGAACTGGCTGGGCCTGCAGCCGGTAGCCAGGCAGCCCCGACGATCCTGGTCCACAGCATTCGCCATCACGACGAAACCGACAACCCGATCGACCTGGCTTCGCTGGACGAATTTGAGGAAGTGCCGCTGATCAGCCTCGACCCGCGCTTCGACGAACAACGCGCGGTCGGCCGACAGTTCCAGATGGCCCCGATCGTGCCAGCGACCGTCCGCGGGTTGCCCGGCAGCGGCAAGACGGTGGCGCTCTTCTATCTGGTGCGCGACCTGGTCTTGGAGCGGGGGCTGGAGCAGCTGCTCTACGTCACCTATACAAGCCGCCTCAAACGGGCAGCGCGCGAGTTTTTGGGGGCCCAGGCCCCCGAGCTGGCGCAGCGTGTCCACATTCGCACGTTGGCTGAGTTGGAGAAGGAGCTTACCGGGCTGCCTGCCCTGTCGGACCCCCTGAGTGATCTGGCCGATTTTCGGCGCTATCTGGAAGTCCAGCCGTCAGCCGGCCTGGGGGGGTGGCGGCGCTATCCGGCCACCCTCTACACCGAAATTCGCGCCCACATTCTGGGGCGCACCTTCCCGGCCGGCTACCCCCTGCCGACGCAGCGGCTGGCCGAGACAGTCTTTGCCGACGGGCAATTTGACGTCGGGGCCTACGCTGCGGCCCGCGGGCTGGCCCGGGAAGAGGCGAACGCCGCTGCCCGGTTGGCCGAGCGGCTGCGCGGGGAGCGCTTTTTTCTGGACCAGACAGCAGCCAGCCAGGCGCTGGGGCTGCTGCTTGGTTCGCCCTCCGGATCGCTCAAATTGCCAGCCTGGCTGCGCACGTTGGATGGGCTGGTGGTCGACGAGGTGCAGGATCTCACGCTGTTGCAGGTCGCGTTTCTGGCCGAGCTGGCGCGCAGCCAGGCACGTCAGCGCCGCCTGGCGGTTGTGGTCGCCGGCGACGAGTCCCAGATCGTTCAACCCAGCGGCTTTGACTGGGGCAGCACCAAGGATCTGCTGCGCGAGGTGCTGGGTGCCAACCCGCAGGAGTTTGAGTTTCGCCACCAGCGCCGTTCTCCCCGCAACCTGGCCTATGTGATCGACAACGCCTGGAATTTTTATGCCCAGCTGCCCAAGACGCTGCGCCCAAGTGCCAACCGCCAGAGTTTTCTCGACGATGCAGAGATGGAGCTGGCAGTCTCTACCCATCGGCCAGACCTTAGCGACGAACATGGTCGGCTGCTCATCTGCCCGCTGCCGGAGACGCTCCGGCAGCAAAATGCCGAATCGACCCGCCAGTGGCGTTCCTTTGTCGCTGAACTGGCCGAGCTGCCCGGCCGCGCCCTGATCGACCTGTGCGCCCTGCTGCCCAGCCTGGCCAACGGCCGCGAGCGCGCAGCCGAAGAGGTCCTCTTCAACGTGCGCGAGATCAAAGGGCTGGAACGCAATACGGTCATCCTCCTCGGGCTCAACCAGATCTACCAACAGGTCATGCGCCTGACCGCCTCCAGCAGCGACGTGCCGCCGCTGCTGGAGGCACGCCGGCTGATCGACGAGATGCGGGTCGCGCTGAGCCGCTCCACGGACAAGCTGGTCCTGCTCGAAGAGCCCGACGCCCCTGTGCTCGACGCACTGTCGATCGACAACGTGGCCGGCCATTACACGATCTCGTGGAGCGCACTGCGCGACCTGCTGCGCACCGAGCAGATGTCCGAGATCGAGGTCGTTGAGGGATATCTCGACGAAGTCGATGATCTGATCGAACGAAAACGCTGGGAACAGGCCCGCAACCGCAACCGGCGAGCACATGAGTTTGCGGTGCAGATGGAAGACCGCGCGCTGCAGCGAGAGGCACAGGCGCAGTACATCCAAATTTTTGTCCAGGAAGCTGCCAACGACCTGCTCCAGGATCGCCTTGCAGACGCGATCTGGCTCAACCAGCAGGCACGCAGACTGGCTACCGACCTGGGAGACCCTGCAGTCATCGACGAAGCCGACGAGCAGCGGGAAATGCTGCGCGACGCCGTCGGCGATCGGTTGGCCAACACGCTGACAGACCGGCCCGAACAGGACCTGGAAGCGTTCTGCCTGCGCCTGGATGCGCTGCATCCTTTGGTGGCCGGCGTCGCCGACAGCCGGCTGCAGCAGACCCTCGACGAAGCCCGGGTGTCGGCTGGCTGGCAGCTGGGGATGCAGCGGCTGGCAGCCGGGCCAGACGCGACAGGGCCAGATGGGACCGTGCCCGCTCTGTTTGCCGAGCTGGCTGGGCTGCTGCAGCGCCAGCCAGACCCCACTGGGGCCAGCGTGGCAACCCTGGTGGCCGAACGCTACGCAGCGTTGCCCTTGGGCCAGCCCCTGGCTGCAGCCCAGGTGCCGATTCTGCTGCAGGCCGTCGACACCGCGCTCTCCCTGCGGGGGGGGCGCCGCTGGGAGCAGGATCTCTGCCGTCTGGCCGAGGCCTGGCTTGAAGAAGCATTTGCCCAGCTGGATTCGCATCTCTCCCTCTACGACAGCTGGGCCCTGTGCGCCGAACGCTACAACGCCCAGGTTGGGTACCTGGCGTTGGATGAGCGGCTCTGGGATCTGGAGAAGCGGGTCGAGCTGGTATGTGGGGCGGATTGGATGACAGCCAGCGCCCATCCGGCGATTTTGCGTTTTGCAGCGTTGATTGCCGCCTACAACGGCCAGCCGCACGAAGCCTCGATCGCCTGGGAAAAACTGGGCGAGTTCGATCGGGCGATCGCCCAGGCGCGCCAGGCAGGTGAACTGGAACGGGCCTATGCTCTTCTGCGCCAGACCGGCCAGCCGATCCCCGATGCCCTTTCGACTGCGGTGAAGCTGAAGCGTCAGGTCGAACAGCTGCTGGTCAAACAGCAGCAGCTGAGCGACGGCGAACGCTCCGCCCTGGCTGGACAGCTGCGCAGCCTGCTGGCAGCCCTGGACATCGAGGCTGGGGAGAGCAGCCTGGCTGATTTGTAGCGGTGGAGGGGCATCGCCGCCTTACCGCAGCCGTGCGCGCGCCGGACGACGCCCGGCGGTGCTGCCCGCCTGCGGCGTTCTGTCTGCCAATGCAGCCCCTGCGGCAGCACCCCACCCGCCGCACCAGAGGCCCAGCAACCCGCCGCCCACCCCGACCAGAAGTGCAGCGGCTGGAGAGAGTGCAGGGGAAGCTGCTGTCCGGGGCAGCAGAAGCAAGGCGCTGGCCAGGGCCAGCAGCAGGCTGCTGCCAATGGCATACCACAGCGTCGGCCGCTCGTCGGCAGCCCCCAGACGCAACCGGTAGACTGCATCCAACACAAACGCAGCCAGCATGGCCAGCAAAAAGCCGGCGATCCCTGCGACCCGGACGCTGCTCTCCGCGCCCCTGCTCTCTGGGCTGACTGCCTGTTGAATCACCCAAAAATTGGCGAGCGCCTGCACAAAAAGTGCGGCGGCAAAGAGCATGGCGGCCACCCCCGGCCGTCGCAGCAGCTGCAGGGCAAACAGGCCCAGGCCAGCCCCTACCCCGATCGCAAGCACAGGAGCTCCCCACGCCGCAGGGACTCCCGCCACGCCCCAGAAAGGATCTTGGGCCCGCCCGACGCTCTCCCACGCCGCAGCGTTTCCCGGCAGCAGCAGCACGGCCACATACGACAGCAGCAGCAGCACGCGGAGTTCGTCGGCCCCCAGCCGGCGGAGATCCCAGTCGGCGGGGGGCCGACAGACCTGGGCCGCTCCGCCCGCCAGCAGCCAGGGCAACGCAGCCGCAGCCGCTGTCTGCAGCAAGGGCCCTGCCAGCGCCGGTTCGACCCAATGGGCTGCGCGTGCCGCCTGTCCCCAGAACCAGCCCACCAGCAGCAGCGTGCCGGCCAGCACGCCCCACGGCTGGCAGGCCCCTAGCCGGTTCCGCACCGCCCAGGCCAGCCCGGCTGACAGCCCGAAGGCAGCTATTCCCCAGAAGAGCTGCCGGTCGTTGCCGACGTGCAGCCAGCTGGCGGCCAGCCAGATTCCCAGGAGGGTGCCCCCTCCCCCCAGCCAGAGCGATGCTTTGTCTGCTCGTTCTTCAACCATGTTGCTGCTCCACGCTGTGAATCGACAATCGGGATTGCCCGAGTGTCCCGTCAGAAGACAGCCATCCTGGGCAATGAACTGCTGCTGCAAGCCGCCCGCTACAAGCAACGGGCTTTCGAGCGATGGTTGCTGTATTGTATACGCACTTTCCAGCAATTCCGAACACCCACCCCAGCGGGGTGCCCGACCGTAGGTGTGGACGAGAGACTCGCGTTCCTGTCCCTTTATTTCCTGTTTTTGCCCGCACTGCAGCTATAATGGCTCTATGCAGCAACCCTTTGCGCCCGAACACTTTTCCGTACAGGCCATTCAAGCGCTCCAACAAGCCAGCCAGACTGCCGCGCGCACGCGGGCCCTCTTGCTGTCGCCCACCCACCTGCTCTACGGCCTGCTGGCCCACCCCAAAACCGACGCGGCCGGGGTGCTGACTGCGCTGGGCCACAACCCAGCAGAGATGCTGCGTGCGCTCAAGCAGCAGGTGGACACCCGCCAGATGGTGCGCTGGCAGGGGGGCAAAACCCAGAACAAAGACACCCGCGACCCTGCATTGGAGCGGGTGCTGGCTGGAGCGCTCGACGAGGCCCGCAGCGTGGGGGCACGCTTTGCCAGCACGCGCGACCTGCTTGTCAGCCTTTTTGTCCACGCTACCCCCGAGGTCGCCGAATGGCGCGCAACGTGGGGGGTTCAGGTCGATGCGCTCCGCCAGGCGCCGGTGAGCGTCTACGAGCAGTCGCTGGCCGATGTGCTGCGCCAGCAAGCAGCTGCACGGGCCCAGGAGCGGCCGCGTCGGCTGTCGATCAGCCCGGTCTTTCTGGGGCTGTTGGCGGTCTTGGCGGCTCTCGGCCTGTACCTGTATCAGACGCCAGAACCCGCCCCGTTTGTCCTTTTCGCCTTTGTCACGGTGGGCTGGGTCGTGTCGCTGGCGCTGCACGAATTTGGACACGCGTGGACTGCCTATCGAGGGGGGGATATCAGCGTAGTGGACCGTGGCTACCTGACCCTCAACCCGCTCAAGTACACACATCCTCTCCTGAGCATCCTGATGCCTGTTGTTTTTCTGTTGTTGGGCGGTATCGGGCTGCCCGGAGGCGCGGTCTACATCCATGTGGCGGCGTTGCGCAGCCGCAGCACGCAGAGTGCAGTGGCTGCGGCTGGCCCTGCGGCCAATGCGCTCTGCGCACTGTTGTTGGCGTTGCCGTTTCTGCTGATCGGCGACCCCGCTTTTTTTGCTGAACGCCTTTATTTCTGGGCAGCGATTGCCCTGCTGCTCTTTTTACAGCTGACAGCCCTTGTGTTCAACCTGCTTCCGCTCCCCGGGCTGGATGGGTTTGGCATTCTGGCCCCCTGGCTGCCTGCCAGCCTGCACCGCATGCTGGCACCGTTTTATTCGTTCGGGTACCTGTTGCTGATATTCCTCTTCTGGTCGGTCGACGCCTTCAACGACCTCTTCTGGGGTGCTGTCTGGTCTTTGTTGGTGGGACTGCAGGTGCTGCCTCAGCTGGTCGAGATTGGGTTTTCTCTGTACCGCTTCTGGATGTAACCATTGGGGGCTGGGCACAGCCCAGCTGCGAAAGGGAATTTTCATGTACAAAATCGTCTTGTTGCGCCACGGCGAAAGCATTTGGAACCAGGAAAATCGTTTTACCGGCTGGACTGATGTCGACCTCTCCGAGCGCGGGCGCACGGAAGCCAAACGAGCGGGCGAGGTGCTGCGCAGCGAGGGGTTCGGTTTCGACATTGCGTTTACTTCGGTGCTCAAACGGGCGATCCGCACGCTCTGGTACGTCCAGGACGAGCTTGACCTGATGTGGATCCCCACGATCAAGGCCTGGCAGCTCAACGAGCGCCATTATGGGGCGCTGCAAGGGCTGAACAAAGCGGAGACTGCCGCCCAGTTCGGCGACGAGCAGGTGCTGATCTGGCGGCGCAGCTACGACACCCCCCCCCCGCTGCTCAGCCCAGACGACGATCGCTACCCAGGCCATGACCCGCGCTATGCCGGGCTGAACCAGGAGCAGCTGCCGTTGACCGAGTCGCTCAAAGAGACGGTGGCGCGCGTCATTCCCTACTGGCACGCTGAAATTGCCCCAGCGATCCGGTCTGGCAGGCGGGTGATTGTCGCTGCCCACGGCAACAGCCTGCGTGCGCTGGTCAAATTTCTCGACAATTTGAGCGAAAAGGCGATCCTCCAACTCAATATTCCGACTGGGGTCCCGTTGGTCTACGAGCTGAACGAACAGCTGCAGCCGCTGCGGAGCTACTACCTGGGCGACCCTGCGGAGATCGCTGCGGCCGCAGCGGCGGTAGCGGCCCAAGGCAAGGCCCGGTAACAGCCCTGCTGGCAGCCCCTGCCGGGCCAATAGAGCGGCAGTTTGGCGTCTGGTTACAGCCAGGCTGGAAGCGTCCAGCCGGGACCTTGCAGCTCGCTGGCCACATAGCGCAGTACGGCCTCTTCCAGCGGTGTCGGATAGGCAAAGCCGTGGCGTTCTGCCAGCTGCCGCCCATGCCGACGTACCACGTCGGCCAGCGCCAGATGCGCCAGGACCAGGCTTTGTGAATGGAGCCCCTGCAGCTGCAGGGCAGCTTCCAGCTCACTGCGACGCTCGTCGCCCAGGTAGGGGTTGAGCACTTTGGCGCCCCGTTCCCGGCGTTGCCCATAGCCGGTCAGCAGCAGATCGACGACCAGATTCAACTCGACGTTGAGGCCGCCGAAGGCCACCAAAAACTCGTTGCGTCCGATCACCGCAGGCAGCAGCGCAATACAGCGCCAGAACTCCTCGATCTGGGCCAGCAGCCCTGCGCGGAGGGTGGCTGCATCGGGCGCGCACGGCGATTCGTCGGCGACGATCGCCAACGAACCTTCCCGATCCCACAAGACCGCGACCGTTCCTTTCACCAGCGGGAGGGGCTGGTCGTGCAGCCAGAGATCGACGCGCAGACCGGCCGCGGTCAAGGCGTGGATCATCTGGCCCTCGAACATCCATTTGAAAAGCACAAGGGGAGCCAGGGTTTCCAGCCAGCTGT
>CAIOHJ010000171.1 GCA_903858085.1 uncultured Chloroflexota bacterium | reverse complement strand
GCCGTCGGCGTGTGGGTGGCTGTCGGAGACGGCGTGTGAGTGGCCGTCGGCGTGTGGGTGGCTGTCGGAGACGGCGTGTGAGTGGCCGTCGGCGTGTGGGTGGCTGTCGGAGACGGCGTGTGAGTGGCCGTCGGCGTGTGGGTGGCTGTCGGAGACGGTACATTGACCTGGACGGCTGGTGCTGTCGCTCGTACAACACCGTTCAAGGTTACATTCTCGACTGTCAAGTTGTAGCTGGTACCACCCGGCAAATCCATCGTCATCTGCCAGCGACCGGCTGCATCCACAATTGTAGCGGAGAGCAACTCGCCGTTGGACATCACGCGCAAGATGTCCCCTGGGAGTCCACTCCCGGCAATGACCGTCCTGCCACGCACTGGGTCAAATTCAAATCGATCCAGTCCGGGCGGGACTGGTGTCGGTGTCGGTGTCGGTGTCGGTGTCGAGGTCGGTGTCGAGGTCAGTGTCGAGGTCACGACAATGCTCTCCTCTCCTGCACCAGCTTCACTGCTATCCGTCAGCACCGTGTTTTCACGGATAGCGGCACTGGTAGCTGGGGAGATCGGCACAGGAGTGGCATTGGGAGCCTCCGCCGTAAACGGTGACACCAATGTGGCATCCGGTGTTGGAACAATCACCACAGGATCTGGCTGACAGGATCGAACCGACAAAAAAAGAATGCCCCCAATCGCTGCGAGCAACAAAACCACATACTTGCTTTTATCTAGTCTCTGAAGCAACTGTAGAAAGCTCAGGTTGGCCATTGGTGTTGTACCGTTCCTTCGAATAGACATAGGTAAAACGCGCTGCATGGGATATTTTTTTTACCACAAACCGATATTTTTGTAAATGTCTGTATTTTTACGCGACAAACACAGCAAGACGTGCTCCAGCGATCTGGCAGAATGCCTAATTGTCAATCGGGCTGTTGGCAGGCATAATATAGGCATGTTGGAATGGATGCCTCTTTTGGAGTTTGCAATCACGCTTGCCACTGAATGTGGCGAGCAGGCAGTTTCTCAGTTTCGTCAGCACCCTGCCCGGCACAAAGATGATGGCTCACTGGTGACTGCGACCGATCTGGCAATCGACCACATGATTGCGCAGCGCCTGGCCGCTCATGTTCCCGCCCATCGTGTCCTCAGCGAAGAGCAAGTGACCTCCTACGATGCAAAGAGTGACTTCACCTGGGTTGTCGACCCGATCGATGGCACCACCAATTTTGCACGCGGGTTGCCGATCTGGGGGATCAGCATCGCGCTCCTGCATCAAGGATGCCCGGTCGTCGGTGTCATCCATTTTCCGTTGCTTCGAGAGACCTTTTCGGCGGTGGCCGGCGGCGGCGCTCAACGCAACAGGAGGCCGATTCACACCGGCCGTGACACCGCCATCGGCCGTGAGCAGTTGATGATGAAGTGCACGCGCACCGACAAGCTTCTGCAGATACAGACCCGGCTGAAAAGCCGGATTTGCGGCAGTGCCGCCTACCACCTTTGTAAAGTTGCAGACGGAACGGCGATGATGGCAGTGGAGGCGACCCCCAAAATTTGGGATCTGGCCGCTGCCTGGCTGGTTGTGGTCGAAGCAGGGGGGGTATTGGAGAGCTGGCAACAGCAGCCCATTTTTCCACTGGCTGCTGACAGCGGTGAGTATGTCTCCAGGCCAATGCCAGTCTTCGCTGCCGCCAATCCGTCGATCTTGCAAGAATTCGTTGCAGGGCTCTCTTTTTCCAATCCGCGGTAAAAATGTCCACAAACACACTCATCTATCGAACAGTTGACGGGAGAGAGGACTCTGCCATTGGGTTTGTCGATGCAGCTGGACAGATCTACCGCCTGCGTTGGGGGGAGGGTGTCCTTGTCGGGCGTGTCAGCAGGGACGGCCATCTCTTTTGCAAGACAGCGTTCGACGAACGCGAGCTGGGCACATTCACCGTCGATGGCCGGGTGCGCAGCCATGGCCTGTTCGAGGGCGGTGAGCTTGGCTGGGTCGACCCCGACGGTGTTGTCAGCCGAGGCGGGCTGATCCTGGGCGAAGATGAGGTCGGCCGGGTAGAAGGTCCTGCTGTCGCCGCCGCTGCTGCGGCCCTCCTGTTGTTCTTTTTGCCCGAAGAAGCTGAACTCGCCCGACGAACCCGCTGAACCATGTCACCATGCCACTCCTTTTTTACACAAACTGCCCGTCTGCGCTTTTTTTGCCGCAGCACAGGCAAAGACGATGGAATTCCGCTGCTGCTGCTGCATGGCAGTTACGGCACAAGCCGTTGGTGGCTCCCCTTTTTTGAGTCCCTGCCTGATTCGATCTATGCCATTGCCCCCGACCTGCGTGGATGTGGCCAGAGCGAAAAGGCAGCAGATGGCTATGCGATCGAGGAGATGGCCGCTGACCTGGCCGCTCTGGTCACCGCATGGGACTGGGATGAATTTCATCTGATGGCACATTCCAGCAGCGGCGCCATTGCGGTCGAGTATGTGCTGCAAAATCCACATAGGGTTGCCACGCTGACTTTGGTTGACACGGTGCCGGTCGAAGGCGTGTTCACGCCGCTGGAAGGCTATCGAGTGCTCGAACAGATGCGGGAAGATCGCTTGTTGCGTCGCGACGCTTTGCGTCTGTTGATGCCAACTGTGCCGTTCGACAACACCCCGGCAGCTGATTTTTTTGAGATGTTGGTCGAAGATGCAGGCCAGATGGCACCTGCTGCCTTTACTGAAATTGCCCGCAGCTTGTCTCAATGGAACCGCTTCGCTGAAGCCCAGCGAATCACCTTGCCGGCCTTATTGGTCTGGGGAGAGTTGGACACGATTGTCGACCGCAACGCCACGACCCGGACTTTGATTGCGATACCGGGTGCCAGCAATCTGGAAATTCTGCAGGGTGTCGGCCATAGCCCGATGATAGAGGCTCCGTCTTTGCTGGTTTCGCGTTGGCTCGATTTTATCCTGGCTGACCACATCCCCGAGCATTCTGTGCGCAACAGTCTTTGTCAGGAGCAACAAAATGGCTGAATTGGCTGGCTCGATCATCGTTGTCACCGGCGGCACACAAGGGCTGGGCGAAGAGATCGCACGCAATGCTGCCCAACAAGGGGCAGCAGGCCTCGTGCTTTGCGGACGCAATCGCCCCAATGGCGATCGTGTTGCTGCCGAACTGAGCGCAGACGGTTGCCCCACACATTTTGTACCGGCTGACCTTGCCTCGCTCGATGACTGCCTCTCTGTCATTCGAACTGCCGACCAACAGTTTGGACGGATCGATGGTCTGGTCAACTGCGCCGCTTCCACCGAACGGGGGTCGGTCTACGACACAACCATCGAACTGTGGGAACGGATCATGGCGATCAACTTGAGGGCTCCTTTTTTTCTGATGCAAGAAACTGCCAAAATCATGCGTCGAGAAGGCCGTGGCGGCAGCATCGTCAACATCGGCAGTATCAACGGTCGCGGCGGTCAGACCAATCTCACCGTTTATAGCACCTCCAAAGGCGGGCTGGCGGTCCTCACCAAAAATGCAGCGGCTGCACTGGGCGCAGAACGCATTCGCGTCAACTGCATCAACGTCGGTTGGATGGCCACCCCCAACGAAGATGCGGTCCAACGCAGCGAAGGTCGCCCTGCCAACTGGCTCGAACTGGCAGACGCCCAAGCTCCCTTTGGACGTATTTTGCGCCCCACCGATGTCTCGAGTCTGGTCCTGTGGCTGCTCTCTGACAAAGGTGCCCTGATGAGCGGCGCCGAGATCGACTTCGACCACCAAAAAATTATTGGTACCTATCGCTGAATCGGCTACAAACAAAGGGACGGCGTTCCGCACACGCCGTCCCTTTGTATCTCCCTCCAACTCAGCCAACTGGAGCTCTGCTGTTCCATCGGTCCAGAATCCTGGCTTGTCTAAAAGCCGTTCTGTTCGCTTCCCTTCGCTCTGTTTCCTCGTCGTTCGGGTTATCCCAGTTGGCTGAGTTGGAGGTGCAGCGCTGGCTGTGGAGCCGGAACCACAGCCAGCAAACTGCCCATCGAAGGAGTCTCTATCTAATCAACCCGTACCGTCACGGTATGATTAGCTGCTGCCCAACATAGATTTTGTTGGGATTTCTGAGACCGTTGGCCGCCATCATCTGGTCAAAGGGAACTCCATACCAGATTGCCAGCTCGCTCAACGTCTCTCCTGGCTGCACGATATGCGTCTCCGGGTGGTACGCCCCAATCGGGCCTGCTGAATGCCCACCCTGGCAGCCCGGCAAAACCAGTTGCTGTCCGACCAGGATCAGATCCTGGTTCCAGATGCCGTTTGCAGCGGAGAGCTCATACAGGCTCACACCATGGTGGTAGGCAATCTTGGCCAGCATCTCCCCCGGTCGTACAGTATGAGTACAACCCGATCCTGTCTCTACCGGCCACCACGGCCCCTCCCCACAGGCACCGCTGCATTCGTGCACGATCGGTTCCACCACAGGCGGGTGTGTTGTCTGACAGCCCTGTGCAGGACATTCTGGGACCACTGGCCCCCCACAGGCACCACTGCATTCGTGCACGATCGGCTCCACCACAGGCGGGTGTGTTGTCTGACAGCCCTGCGCAGGACATTCTGGGACCACTGGCCCCCCATGTCCGCCACAGGCAACCACTGCGACGTTGTCGATGTTCAGATCCATCTCCACATAGGGGATACCCCATTTCTTCCATCCACGCAGGAAGAGTGTTATTTCGGATGACTGGGCGACAAACCTCATCGTATAGTTCACCGCAGCCCCTGGATTTGTACGCACTTCGACTGGACCAAGATTCAACTCTGTCCAGTTGTTGACCGCCTGCCACTCCCCATTGTAGCCAGGCAGATACCCCCACTGCACCGCAAATCGATAGGGATCTTTTTCATCTCCCTCTCCTCGCAGCAGCCCACTGACCCTGAATTCATAGGTCACACCAGGGTGCAGTCCGACAAGGTACTGGTAGATCCCCGCATAGCGATCATTGTCTGCAGGAAGCCCATGGTCCGTGTTGATCTCGATCAACTGGCTGTGGCGCCCTTCTGCAAGGGCACGTGGCCACTGATCGTCATAAAATCCATAGGCAGCAGCACCCCCATTGGTAAAAAAGCCCCAGTTGTTGCCAACACTTCCGACTGCAACCGGGCTGAATCCTTGCTCAAAACCTCCGTTGTGGACGAGGTTTGGCCCAACACAGACACTTGCTGAGTCTGGCCACCCAGGATACTGGAATGCAGGGCTGCCAACCACGGCAGCCGATTGTGCATGCGCAGGGGCCGACGCCCAGAATGTCGCTGCGATGGCCAGCAGCGCACCCCACGCGACACCCGATGCACGCCATCGCCTGCTGCCCCACAAGACCTGCCAGCAGTTTTCTCGCTGAACGCAACGGTCAGTCTGCATACTTTTGACCTGTAGATGGTACCCCATACATTGTTCTCCTCTTTCGATGGTCTCTTTCTGCTGCTGGTGGACGGTATCGGTGAAGTGCAGTCAGAATTCCGGCTTTCCTGACATTCAGGATAGCATTGCATTTCAATTTGCACAAGGGTATTTTTTTTCAAAAAAGATTTCTAAAATTTACTATCCGAAAGCGACTTTGTGATCTTCAGCCAATAAACTTTTGATATGCGAAATCAAAGAGTGCCCGGAAGAATCCCCCCATCCACTGTCAATCAAGAGGAGACATCCCTTTGCCCGATCGACCGAAGTCACAGTAAAATAGAGATGCGTACGTGCAAAGTATCTGCACCAAACCGATTCGTTTTTTTGCAACAGCAAGGATTGATCCGGATATGCCGTCCCTGCCACCGCCCATCGTCGCCTTCGACCTGGAAGGCGTGTTTTTACCGGAAATTTGGATCGCCTTTGCCGAACAGAGTGCACTGCCCGCTTTACGACGCACCACGCGGGATGAGCCTGACTACAACAAGTTGATGCAGGAACGCATGGCGATTCTCCGCCAGAACAACCTGACCCTGCACGACATCCAGCAGGCGATCGACAAAATGGAGCCGCTTCCTGGGGCTACTGATTTTCTAGGCTGGATACGCCGCTCGGCTCAGCTGGTGATCATCACCGACAGCTTTTATGAGTTTGTACGGCCGTTTTTGCCCAAACTTGGCTGGCCAACGGTGTTTGCCCACACGCTCGAAGTAGATCCTGATGGCATGGTGGCGGGATACCGGTTGCGTGTGCCCAATGGCAAACCGATGGCAGTAGAAGCGTTCAAAAAACTCGGTTTCCGTACTGCAGCCGTCGGAGACTCCTACAACGATACCGCTATGCTGGCCGCAGCCGACAGAGGCATTTTTTTTCGCCCACCCGACAAAGTCATTGAGGATTTCCCCCAATTTCCCATCACCCGCACCTACGACGAACTGCGCGCCCAGATCGAGCAGTTTTTGCGCGGGGGAAGACACGGATGAGGGACAAGCAAGCAACCCCTCCCTCACGCCGCAGTGAAGAAATCTGGGCCAATTTTGTCAGCCCAGCCGGCTATGTGCTGGCGGTCTCCTACCCAGTCCTGGCCCTCTCCACAGGCGTTCGCGCCATTTACCAACTCTTTTTCCGTTCTGATATCAGCCATTCCCTGCCAGTCTACCTCAGCGCGTTCGCTGCTTGCTGCTATTTGATAGCCACCCTTGGTTTTGCATACCGCCGTCGTTGGACTTGGTGGCTCTCCGTCGCCGTGCTGGGGATCGAAACCGCCATGACCGTGATCGTCGGGTTCTGGAGTTTTCTCGACCCAGACTTTATCGGACGTACGGTCTGGAGACATTTTGGCGAAGATTACGGCTATTTTCCACTCTTTCAACCTCTGCTGGGCCTTGTCTGGCTTTTTTGGCCGTTGACGGTTGCAGCCTATGGAATTCGTCGAAAGGTTGCTCCGTGAGACGAACGGCCCCTCCCAATCTGATGGTTGCTTTTGGCGCTTCGGGCGATCTGGTCAGACGCAAGCTGCTGCCCGCTCTGTTTCATCTGTACCGGCAAAAATTGCTGCACAAAGGTTTTGTGCTTTTGGGCTACGCCCGCACACCGATGTCCGACATCGAGTTCCGCAACCAGGCACGTGACGCGGTCCGCACACACCTGACCGAGGAGTATGGGATAGAATTTGACACCCACGCCTGGGATGATTTTGCCAGTGGGCTCTTTTATCAGACGGGAAGCTACGACGAACGTTCCAGTTTTGATGCCCTGGCTCTGCGCGTTGCCGAGTTGGACGCTGCACTGCCGACCCAGTCCAACCATCTTTTTTACCTGGCAACCCCCCCGAATGTCTTCGAACCGATCACGGCACTGTTGGCCGATGCTGGCCTGTCTTCGCCCCACAAGACAGGCTGGACGCGCCTGATCGTCGAAAAACCCTTCGGCCACGATCTGCCCAGCGCCCAGCGCCTCAACGACCATCTGCTCCACATCTTCCAAGAAGAACAGATCTACCGGATCGACCACTATCTCGGCAAAGAGACAGTCCAGAATATTCTGGTCTTCCGTTTCGGCAACGGCATTTTTGAGCCGATCTGGAACCGCAACTATGTCGACCATGTCCAGATTACAGTCTCTGAAAGCCTGGGAGTCGGCACACGAGGCGGCTACTACGACAAATCAGGGGCGATCCGCGATATGGTACAAAACCATGTGATGCAACTTGTCGCTCTGACTGCCATGGAGCCGCCGGTCAGCTACGATGCCGAGTCGGTGCGCAACCAGAAGGTCAATGTACTCCGTTCGATCCGGCCGATCGACCCGCTGGACGTCAACAAATGGGTTGTGCGTGCCCAGTACACAGAGGGCACTGCCGACGGCGAAGAGATCCCTGGCTACCTGGAATCCGAAGGGATCCCTCTGCTCTCGACGACGGAAACCTATGTGGCCTGGAAACTGGAAATCGACAACTGGCGCTGGAACGGAGTCCCCTTCTATCTCCGCACCGGAAAGGCACTGCCCACCAAGGTGACCGAGGTCAATATCATGTTCCGGCGCCCCCCACTCATGTTCTTCAACAGCCATGCAGCACGCAGCCCACGAGTGCGCAACAGCCTCACCTTGCGCATTCAACCCGACGAGAGTATCATTCTCAGCTTCGACGCCAAACGCCCAGGCCTCCAGCTTGATGTCGAGCCGGTCAGCATGGATTTTGTCTACAACCGCGCCTTTGGCGATTCAGCCATCTCAGATGCCTATGAAAGGTTGCTGTTGGATGCCATGTTGGGGGACAGCACCCTGTTTATTCGTCGCGACGAGACCGAGCTGGCCTGGGATCGAGTGACCAACGTCCTGGATGGCTGGGCGCTCCAAGACGAGTTGATCCGCCGGCGGGGCAGAGCATTGGCCCTGCCCCAATATGCAGCCGGCACCTGGGGGCCACCGGAATCGGATGAGTTGCTGGCGCACGATGGCCACCACTGGCATGAACCCGTCTTCGGTGGAGCCCGCTAGATGGACATAGCACAAACAGGGCAGATCCAGGTCGCTCCCACCCCCTCAGCGCTGGCAGAGATCGCCAGCCAGCTGATCCTGGCCGCCGCAGCGACGTCGATCGAAGAGCATCACTTCTTCCGGGTCGCCCTGTCTGGCGGCTCTACACCTCGTGCCATCTATCGGCTCCTGGCTGAATCCCATGCCGCCGACTTCCACCGCTGGCAAATTTTCTGGAGCGACGAACGCTGTGTGCCTCCCAATTCCCCCTCAAGCAACTATCAGATGGTCAAAGAGACCCTTTTGGACGTTCTGCCCGAACCGCCTCCTCTGGTATTTCGCATGGTTGGCGAGGGAGATCCGTGCGCCTCTGCACAAGCCTACGAAAACACCCTGCGAGAGCTGATTCCCCCTGACCCAGCAGCCGGAACCGGTGAGCTCCCCCGTTTCGACCTGATCCTGCTGGGCATGGGTACCGATGGCCACACGGCAAGCCTCTTTCCTCACGCGCCAGCACTCACCCAAAGAGCGCAGTGGGTGGTTGCGACAGCTGCACCGAACGGCCAAAGCCGCTTGACCTTGACATACCCGCTGATCAACGCTGCCCGTCGTGTGTTGATTCTGGTCAGCGGCGCCGAAAAGGCTTCCATGCTCCAGCAGGTATTGGCTGGCCCACACCAGCCAGATCACTACCCGGTGCAGGGCGTTCAGCCGGTCCAGGGCAGTTTGACCTGGCTGGTCGACCATGCCGCCTGGCCAGAGAAGAGGGACATCTGAAATGGAAGACAGTTTCATCCGCTATCTGACTGCAAAACGCACGGTCGACGACCGTGCCCTCAATCGCACCGTCTGGCAACAGTTGGTGCAATCTGTCCGCTCTTTGCAGAAAACCCAGCAGCAGCCTCTGCGTGTGCTCGAGCTGGGAGCAGGTGCTGGAACAATGGTCGAACGGCTGCTGACCTGGGAGCTGTTTGACGCCCAAGCCGTTCATTATACGTTGCTGGATGCGGACCCTGCTTTGCTCGACGCAGCGCGCACGCGGCTCTCCACACTTCCGCAGTGGCTGCAGCCCTCTTTTGTCGTGGCAGATGCTGTCGAGTACGCAGAACAAGAGAACATTCTCCCGCACGACCTGCTGATCGCCAACGCCGTGTTGGACTTGCTTGACCTGCCTACCGCCCTGCCTGCTCTACGCCGGTTGGTGCGCGATGGGGGCCTCTTTTATTTCACAATCAACTTTGATGGCGCTACCCTGCTCGAACCCACAGTCGACCCTATGCTCGATGCAGCGATCGAAAATGCCTATCATCGCACGATGGACGAACGGGTCTTGGCAGGACGCCCGTCGGGAGACAGCCGTACGGGCCGCCACCTTTTCACACAACTTCCTGCTGCCGGTTTCACGATCCAGGCTGCTGGTAGCTCCGATTGGGTCGTTTTTCCTCAGGATGGCACATATGTAGCAGACGAAGCCTATTTTTTGCATTTCATCGTTCATACCATGCAAAGCGCTCTGCACCAGCATGCCGAACTGCCAGCACACGCTTTTGCCAGCTGGATTGCAGCCCGGCACGCCCAGATCGACCAAGGCAAACTGGTCTATATTGCGCACCAACTTGATTTTTATGGCATCGTCACGCCCAGAAAACTATAAATACTATGCGAAAATACCCTTCGGTTAACGTATTGCCCTCTGTCGCGCTGGTAGCGACAGCCTACGCCATCTTCATCGTGTTGGGCTTCCCAGATGGGATGCTGGGCGTGGCCTGGCCTTCGATGATGCAGCAATTCCAACTCCAAAACGCGCAGATGGGGACCATGCTGCTTGTTGCAACAACAGGCTTTTTGCTGACCAGTTTTAACAGTGGACGCCTGATCGGATGGTTCGGTATTGCCAGATTACTGGTGGTCAGCTGCATTGTGCGCGGCGTCGGCTTGCTGGGCATTGCCCTGGCCCCTGACTGGTCACTGTTGGTCGCCGCTGCCTTTCTCTTTGGCATCGGCAGCGGCGCCATCGATGGTGGCATGAATACTTTTTTTGCTATGCGTGTCCGCAGCCCACGGTTGATGAATTGGTTGCACGCCAGCTTTGGGCTGGGCGCCACCGTCGGTCCCATCCTGCTGACTTCTTTGTTCAGCCTGGGGCTGACCTGGCGATGGGGGTACGTGCTCGTTGCCACGCTGCAGGTGCTCGTCGGCCTGGTTGTACTGATCAGGGCTGGGGAGTGGCAGATGCGTGCAGAGGAAGCTGTGGCAGCGGGTGCCTCGCAACGCAGCACCCTGGCCACACTGGCCCGCCCGATTGTCTGGATCAACATTGCGGTCTTCTTTTTCTACGCCGGCATTGAGGTCACTGCCGGAAATTGGAGTTACTCGCTCTTTACAGAAGCTCGCGGGGTCCCCCCCGAGTTGGCAGGGCTGCTCTCCAGCCTCTATTGGGGCAGTTTTACAGTCGGCCGCATTTTTTTTGGCATTGTAGCAGACCGCTTTTCAGCGATTTCGACTGTTCGTGCCATGGGGATCACGGCTCTTGGGGCTGCACTGTTACTTTGGTGGAATCCAATCGACTGGGTGGGGTTTGCTGGTTTGCTGCTGCTGGGCTTTGCTCTGGCCCCTGTCTTCCCTTTGCTGATGACCGCCACCCCCTCTCGTCTTGGCAACGCCGATGCCAACAACGCCATCGGGTTTCAGGTTGCAGCGGCGAGTTTTGGCATCGGCGTGCTGCCAGGTCTGGCAGGTGCACTGGCAGACTACAGCTCCCTTGAGGCGATTACCCTTTTTATGGTGGTTGGACTTCTTTTGGTAGCCATCCTCCATGAACTGGCAGTTCGCCATCCCTCCGAAGCCTGACCCCGTCTCTGCAAGATTTCAGTCCAGATTGGGGGAACACAGTTCCTCCAGCGTCGGCTGTGGGGACGCTGCTACGGAACGGTCAAAATTTCCAGCGGGTTGATCAGCCGCCCAAAATCGCGAATCTCGAAATGCAAATGAGGACCCGTGCTGTTGCCTGTTGTGCCCACAGTTCCGATCACCTGGCCTTTTCCCACCACCTCCCCTTCGGAGACCAGCACACGGTCGAGGTGCGCGTAGAGGGTGAGGTAATCGATCTGGTGGTCTAGGATGACAAAGTAGCCATATCCCTGGTTGTTCCAGCCTGCCCGCAGCACAACCCCTCGATCTGCTGCGGTCACCGGTGTTCCCTGGGGCGCTGCTACGTCGATGGCCCGGTGGTCGTATCGGTAGCTCTGGCTCAACCACCCATAGACAGGCCAGGCAAACACGCCGCTGCCGTACGGCCAATTGGCAGGTACAGGCCCTTGCACCGCAGTTTGGGGCTGCCGCTGTGGAACTGGCTGGGCAAAGAGCAGGTACGGAGAGCTGTCAACCGGCATGTCCAGCATCTTCGTCAAAAAACTGGGGCCTGCGTCCGCCGCCATCCCCCGGGTCTCTCCTCGAGGTACCCGCAGATAGGTGTAGGGTTCCAAGGGTGCATTCGGGAGGAGTCTGTTCCAGGCCAGGCCCAACATCTCTGCCGGCTCTACAAAATAGGCAGCCGCAATCGACTCCACAGTCTCACCCGGTTCGACCTGATGACAGGTCATTGCAGCTGGCGGCAGGCTGAGCAGATCTCCGATGACCAGTGGCTGATCCGCGCGAAAATTCGGTGCAATGGCACAAGGGGCATCTGACAGATCGAGCCCCAATTCGAGCGCGATCGTCAGAAGCGTGTCCCCCGAACGCACCTTGTAGCTCTGCCCTGGCTCCGGGTAGCTCTGCCCTGGCTCCGGCGTTGGCCAGGCCGACAGTGGCACAGGCGTGGTGATGTCTCCTGGGCCTACCACAGGGGCCTGTGCTGCACTTGCCAGAGGCAGCCCCAGCACCGCCAGAAGCCCCCACCACAAAAACATCAGCCGGCGCATCTCACCCCTGCCGTAGCGCGATCAGGCTGCCAGCAGCACTGTCGACCACCCAGACCACACCGCTGGCGTCGACAGCAATTCCTACCGGACGCACAGGATGCCCGACCAGCTCTGTCAGGTCCCAATAGCCAGCAACTTCTCCGTCTGATTTACGCAGAAAAACACGTCCGTTCTCAGGATCGCTCACATAGAGCCTTCCGCTCCGATCGGTTGCCAGGTGTGGGCTGTCGAGCGTGTTGGCTGCTGGCAGGGACCAGAATTGCTCGAGTTGCCCATCTTGCGCGTAGCGGAGCAGCCGATGGCCCTGCCCGTCGACCACAAACAGTTTGCCGTTGATGCCACCTACCACATCGACAGGCTGTGCATCTTCACCCTGCCCGACAACCTGCTGGCCAGCCATCCCGCCGGCTGCATCCAGGCGCACAATGCGACCGGCGGGTGTGTTCGCAACCCAGATCTCGCCCGTTGCAGTGACGCCGATCCCCCGGGAACGCTCTGCAAAGGATGAATCCAAGCCGGGCAGCGCAGGATCGGGCAGCGGATTGCCATCCAGGTCAAACCAACGGACAGCAGCTGCGGTCGCGTCGAGCACCAGAAGACGCCCTTCTGCCACCGCCAGATCCGCCGGCTCGACCAGGGGCTGGTTGCTGCCCGTGATCACCTCCAGGAGCCCGCCCTCTGTGTTCCAGATCGACACATGCCCTGCGCCACTTTCTGCGATATAGAGTCTGCCATCGTCGGCTACAGCAACCCCGCGTGGGGTGGCCAGCCCAACAGCGACCACACGCGCTTCTCCAGGGAGACGTGCAGCGGGGACCCCCTCCCCGAAACTTTGTACGCCCACCTGGTTTTCTGCTGGTTCAGGTGGAGAGAAGACAAATCGATCGTAGTTCCCTCGCGGGGGAAGGAGTGCCTCGGCGGGCAGAATCTGGCGCTCACGGCCCGGCGGCTGCCAGTAGACGTTGATCTGGGTGTGGTTGGTGCGGTCTGCAAAACGAATCCGAATCTCGTGCAGCCCGGCTGTCAAGAAAAGTTCAGACTCCTGGTATCTGTTGGGCAATGTCGTACGCACCACCTCCAAACCATCGATCCAGAGCATCGACTCATCGATCGATTCCATCCCGAAACGATAGACCCCTTCCTGTGGAGCCACAAGTTTTCCGCCCCATTCCACTGTGTAGGGCCGCGGCAACGGGGTGACGTGCACATAGCGGGCAAAACGGGCCTCGATACGGCTCGCTGCTGCTGGAGGCATCCATTGACCGTTGGGGTAATAGTGGCCCAGAAGCCCTTGTCCCAGCCAGGGTGCGTTGTACAGAAGAGAGGCTGGCACCCAGGTCAGGGGCAGTTCGGGCGTTTGCCAGGAGAGCTGCAGGTGTCCTGGCTGCCCTTGCGCCCGCATTCGCACCGTGTGAATGCCCTCTGCAAGCTGCAGAGTGCCTGTCAACACATTTGTACCCGCCAAAACACTGTATTCGTCGATCCACAACTCGGCAGCAGCAGGGGCTTCCAGAACAAATTGATGGATCCCTGCGGCCTGCACGTGCAGGAATCCTTCCCATTCTGCGGCAAAGGGCAGCGGCAGCGGGCTGGACACAGTCCAGTCCGCTGCCAGTTGTTGTTCGTGGCGGGTCAACAGAGGGGGGCCATGCCAGTCTGCACCGGCATAATAGCGGGCAGTCACCCCATGCAGCGAGTCGAGATCGCTGGGAGTCAGCCGAACAGTATAGAGCACTGGTGGGCCAGGAAAAGGGGGAGTCACTTCCGCAAACTGAGCATTTGGGTAAAGACGCTGGGCTTCCTCGTAGAGCGAACGAGCCTCGGCATTGAGGATCAGCAGCGCCCCACGCCCTGGGGCAACTTCGAGTGGAAATTGGTCCAGCGTGTCCACTGTTTGGAAGGGAGGAGCGTCGCGCGCCAGAAACTGGAGCGTTGGGTGGCCTTGAAAAAATGAGATCACGTACGCGTCGTTCTCTGGTTCCAGATCGGCCAGCAGCCGGGCAGCCAGCGTCTCTGGGGTTGAGTACGCGTTCCAGACAGCAAAATCCTCTGCCTGCCGCACAAAGTAGGTGTGTAGATTAAGAAAAGCCACTGTGCCCAGCATGGCAAGCGCTGGCACACGCAGCAAATTGGGATAGTAGGGCTGTGCAGCCAGCCCCCATGCACGGGCCAGCACCCCCAGCGGGATCGTCGCCAACAGATAGGCGGCGGGCAACGTGCCATTGGCACGCAGAGACTGTGGCGCCTCAAAATCGAGCGACAGGACTCCCCCCATCAGCATGGCCAAGAGCCAGGCTACCAGCAAAAGATAGCGTGGCTGCCAGATATTCCGCAGGGCGTAGGCGCTCCCCAAAACCCACAACGCCGCAGTCACGTGGTCGAGCATCGGTGCCCCAGGCAGGTTGTGTCGCCCGTTCGGATCTCCAACAACATTGAACATGAGCAGATGCCGACGCAAATTTTCCCAAAGCGCTGGCCACTGCTCGATCTCGTCTTTGCCTGCAAAAAGAAATGTATTCTCCACCCTTGCCCAGAAGAGTTCAGGGTGTTTGTTCAGATAGACTGCCAGCGGTGCCACCACTGTTGCAGCTGTGAACAACAACAAAGCCCCTCCCACCCAGAACGACTTGGGGGGAAGCTGGCGTCGAGTCCCCCACTCGTAGACCCCACAGTAGACCCACCACAACAGAAATACAGGGACGAAAAGGCGAAACGATGTGTAAAAACAGAGCCCAGTCCCCAGCCAGAGGCCAGCCAGCGCATATTCGGTGAGTCGTTGTGTGCGCAGCCCACGCAGAAAAAATGCAACCGTCAGCAGTGAAAAAAGAGGCGTAGACATGGTTGCAAACATACCAAACCGGCTGAGTGTCAGCGACCAGCTAGAAACTGCCAAAAATGTGGCGGTGAAAAAGGCAATACGCCGGCCAAACAGTTCAGCGCTGACCAGATAGCCTGCAGCTGTTGCCAGGGTCCCAAAGAGGACACTGCCCAGCCGAATCGACTGGGCACTTACGCCAAACCACTCAAATGCAGCCACAACCAGATAGAGATAATGGGCAGGCCCGTTGATGGCCCCCTCAAAGATCGGTCGAAACCGATCGTCCGCCAGGATGCGCAACGCCTGCAGCCCATGCTCGGCTTCGTCGTACCAAAGACCGTACGGCAGTCTGTCCAGATAGAGCAGGCGCAGCAGCAGGGCAACCAGAAGAAGGCCGCCCACCCATCCGCTGCTGCGCAACCAGCCCTTCCACCGGCCCCATCCAGCCCCCAAATTGTTGGCGGAGTCGAGCAGGCGCACCCCCGCCAGCAACACCACGATCGCTCCTCCATGCCATATCCAAGCTTCTGGAGTGAACGGCTCAAGCGAGTAGAACTGGCGCAGTGCATCCACACTCATCAGCAAAGAGATCGCCAACAGCCCCATCCCAACCCGCTGGCGCCATCCATCGGGCTGCTGTCCTTTGCCCCCAAACGGTTGTGGGGCGGCTATCGGAGAGTAGCGAGACGGGCCGAAGACAGACAAGAAGAGCAACACGCCGCTGCCCCAAAAAAGCCAGCTGTCCAGCCACAAGCCCTGCTGTAGAGCCTGCTGGCCAGCCAATGCCAGCGACAACGCCAGCACCCCGAACAAAAATGGGCGAATCCCAACTTTTTCTCTTCTCGGCCCCATGTTCACAGCTGCGGTGCCCTCATAGCTCACCAATCAACTTCTGGAAAGGCCAGAATCCGGCTGCTGCCGCCGTCGGCCACCAGCAAGAGACCGCCTGCCGGGTCGAAGACAATGCCATTCGGCTGACTCAGGTTGTTCGGATCAGCCCCAGGCCCGCCAAAGGCGGCCTGTACGGCGCCGTCGCGGTCAAAGACCATCACCAGCGCAGTGGCTGGATCGGTCGCATAAACGATCCCTCGGGCTGAGACAGCCAGGTAGGGTTTCTGAAAAATATCCCGCCCGACCCAGCCAGGAACCGCAAATTCGCTCAGGACTTCCAACGTCGGTGTGAACCGTTGAATCCGTCCATTCCAGGCGTCTGCCACCAGCACAGTGCCATCGGTGGGGTCGACCGTCACCGCGGTCGGCTCTTCAAAACGGCCGGCGACCACACCGCCTCCCCCGATCTGACGGATGAATTCACCGGTTGGCGTGTAGTGCAGGATGCGCTTGTTGCCCGTGTCTGCAATCAACAGGTTGCCGTTCAAGTCGATCGCCAACCCACGGGGCCCAAAAAAGGACAGTGGATCTCCCAACTCACCGTTGGTTGCTGCAAAGCGTCCCCACTTGCGCAGGAAACGCCCGGTCTGGTCAAAAACCTGAATGCGGCCGTTCCAGGTGTCCGCCACATAGATCAGGCCAGCCCCATCGACCGCTACCCCCCAGGGTTCAAAAAACTGGCCATCTCCGCTTTCCAATGGGCCGGCGCCATCAGGGTCTGGGCAAGGGGTCGTGGGCATGTCGGCAAGGTTGCACACCCCGCCAAAGGCGAATTGGAAATTGCCTGCGCTGTCCAGCACGACGATGCGGTGGTTGCCGGTATCAGCGACCAGCCGCAGCCCATTGGGGCCCACAGCGATCGCACGCGGAGAGGAGAGGGGCAGCCCCGCGTAGATCCCACTATAGACTGTTTGTGCAGTCAACAAACGAAGCTGTTCCGGTAGAATCACCGGAATCTCCAGCGTAGTGGCAGCAGCCACTGGAACCACGGCCAGATCCCAGATTTGATTTGCCAGGTCGCGACGGACGTACATATCAAACTCCCCCTGATAGGGCCATTTGGCCAGATCGCGGAAGGTCGCAAGGTTTTGGGGGTCGCGGTATTTGCGAAAGACAACGATGTCAAAAATTCGCTGGCGCTGGGCAGGGTCGGCGATGGCGTTCCAGATCCGCTCTGGCGTCAGGTCGAAATAGTCCATTTCCGGCCACCAGATACGGCGATAGGTGCGTTTCACATAGTCACGCGCCACGTAGGGTTCGACTTTGGCACGGTTGGCTGGCCCGACGATAATCACAGGTGCAGCCATCGCGTCTGCATTGGGGGCATCCCCGTAATACCTGGCGTTGCGATAGAGGCGCATATACCAGCTGAAGGGCCATGCGCTGTCGTTGTCATAGGCCACGACAATGTTGCGGTCCCCCACTGTCCTGGCGCTGATGGTGTCGATCTCCGCCAGCGCTCGTTTGATATCAGGCCCCCCATGCGCGTAGACCAGGTATTCGGTGGCCATATCAAAGTTGATGTAGGTCAGCATGAAACTGGCCCGCACGGTGAAGAGCAGCAGGGTTGCAGCAGCACCCACTGCCAACAGGTGCAGCGCCAGACGGGCACCGCTGCGCCGAAACGCCCCGACCACTCCCCATGCCGCCCCAGCCAACACCGACAGAATCAACAGCCACTGCAGGAACTGGCCAGAACGGTTTGGCTCAGGCCCAGCAGCGCCGGAAAGTACAGTCAGCAGCACCACAGCAACCAGCACCAGCGCCGGAAAGAGCAGCAACAACGGCCAGGTCTGCCGCTCTCCCACCGCACGCCAATCGACCGGACGCAGAATCGTGCCCAGCCACCACCCGCCCAGGACACACATTGGCAGCGCAATATGGACGAACAGCCAGGGCATCTTTTCGCCAGCGACCGAATAGCCGATCCAAGTGGCCACCACCCACCAGCTGCAGAAGATCACAAAAACAATCCGATTGGGGCGCTGATCTGGCAGTGCTGCATGGACAGGAGCGCCAGGGGCAGAGTGACCGACGGGGAGGTCGGCAGCTGCAATGGGGTCCCAACGTTCGCCTGAATTCGACAGAGGGTTCAAGCGACGGAGAAGCGCAGAAAGAGCGCCCAGGCTGAGCAGGGCTGGCAAAAATTCGTAAAGCCAGCCGATCAGCACGTAGTAGTAGACAGGCTGGCTGCCTCGTTTGACCCCCTGCTGTGCCAGCCAGTAACCGAGGCTGCCGACCACACCCGTTGCCAGGCCGTTGACGGTATTGGTGAAAAAGGTGGTAAAAAAGATAATCTGAATCAGCCAGAAGCTCCCCATCAGCGTTGCCCAGTGCAAGAAATGGGGGCGCCAGGTAGGGGGTGGCTCGACCGTGTGTGGTTGACGGCCAAACCAGACAAACGCCAGGCCCAACGCCAACGCGATACAGGCAGCAACCATGGCCACCAGCCTGACAATCAGGGCCTCGCCGGTGAAGTCCGATACAGAAGTGAAGACCACCGGATCGCCGCCGGTAAACACAAAGAGAAAGGGAGAGAGGAAAGGCAGCACCAACGTCAGCATGATCATGGCCAGGTCAGCAGCTGGATTCTGACGCAGGACTTCCCACTTGCCGCGCAACGCCATCGCTGCAATGCCAGCAGCAACCAGGGCCATGATCCCCAGGCCGATCATGCCCACCTGGTCGTTTTTCATCTCGTGCAGAACCCACCAGAAGGCACCGCCTATTCCCAGCGGACTCCCAACCAGCAACGTCCAGCGGGAGCCGATCACCTGCCAGAGTGCCAGACCGGCAAAGAAAGCGCCGAGGATCGCGCCATGAATAAAATGCGCCTCCAGCGAAATAAATCCGAGAGCCATTCCGAGCATCATGATGAGCAGATAGCGCATCTGGCGCCTGTCCAGATAGCGGAATGCTCCATAAATCCAGACCAGTGTGCCGAAGGCGATATACAGATCGTGGCGAATGTAGCGAGAGTGGAAAAGCAGACTCGGACTGACCAGAACCAGCACTGCAGCCACCAACGCACCTGTGCGCCCAAGATAGGGGCGCAGCCAATAAAGCATCACCAGAACACCGACCCCAAAGATCGCCGGCACAATGCGTGACGTGTAGTCGTTGTCGCCAAAGAGAAAATAGATCAAGGCATTGGCATGGTAGAGAAAGGGCCCATGCATCATCGGGTTGTGGTCGTAGTTGCCGTTGGCGTAGAGGTTGTACGAATACAGCGTGTGCAAACTCTCGTCGTGGCTCATCGCGCGGGTACCCAGGTCGTAAAAACGGGTGATGATCCCGATCAAAAACAGCAGAGCCCACCCGAGAGTTTCCCAGCGCCATGCCAGCCAGTGGGTCAGCGGCCTGTCCAGCCAGGAATCTTCAGGATGACGGCTCTCTTCGCTGTCGACCGGTGGTGAATACTCCAGAGTCTGTGTCATTGTTGCAGTCCCTCGTAAGTGGGTAAATAGGGTCAATTCTGTGGGGCCCACAGCGTAACAGTTTCAGTGGCGGGCAGATCGCTCACCTTGCGATACAAAATCCATCGCAGCCAGGGCTGCTGGCGTGTACGCCAGCGCTGGTCGTCGCTTTCTTCTCCGTTCGCTGGTGCCGAGAAGGTCAACGCAGCTGTCTGCCAACGTTCCTGAACAGCATAGGTGCTGCCAATATAAAAATCGGGCAGTTGGAGGGTTGACTCGCGATGGGCGGGTGCGATGACCAGCGGCTGAACGCCAGCCGGGTCACCCTGCCAGTCGAGAGTGCGCACATGCTGCAAATTGCGCTGCAGACGCAGCGACCACCCCAGCATCGAATCAGGGGTGCGATCGTAGAGCAGCTGCAAGGGCATCTGGTGGGGATCGCCGCGACGTGCACTGCTGAGCCGTTCGATATCTTGGACCAACAGATGGATCTGCGGACTGGCCCATTCCGACCAGAAGCCAGCAGGGTGCGCTGCTCCGGCACCGTTGCCGAGCAGCCAACCGCTACGAATCGTCCAGCCTCCCAAGAGAAGGGTATAAAACAGCAGCGCAACCTGGGCTGTTGCGCGCCAGCCGACCCACACCCCAAAAATTGTCCAGACGACCAGTGCCAGCGCCCCAATGGTTCCACTGGTCAGCCAGATTTGCGGGTCAAACTGGCTGCTGTCAGCCAACGCAGCCAGCCAGAGTGAAGCTGAGCCCACAAGCAGGATCTGCACCAGCAGCAACGTCAGCAGCTCCAGCCCGGTGAAGGCTCTCCAGCCTGCAGCAAGCCCCTGTCCGAGCAGGACTGCTGCCGCCACAACCAGCGCTCCCCCTGCTGGAAGCAGGAGCAGCGCTGTCCGGCCTGGCAGCAACCAGAGCAGCAGCCCCCAAGCCAGCCAGCCGCTGACAAAAATTGCCAGCCGTCGATCCTGGTGCAGCCAGAGCCATCCGACGCCCAGGAGGCCGACGACCGCCAACAGCGGTTGATCGACAGCCAGCCGCAAAAAGGGCCAGTCCAATGTATTGGCGTGTGGTGTCGCACTCAGCTCGATGAACCAGTCGGTCAGACTTTTTCCCAGTGCTGCGACGCTTTCTGCGCGCAGCGCAAATCCAGTGGCGGCAGCCAGCAACGTGCCGACAAACCAGACCCAGGTCGAACGCCGAAGCGAACGCAGCTGGACAACAGGCCAGACATAGATCCCCCAAAACAGCAGCAATACCGGCAGATACCCCCATGCCAGCGGACCGCTGGCCAACAACAAAGCCAATGCAATTGCCCCGACCCGTTCCCAGGCCGGCGACTGTTCGTCCTGCTGGCTCCAATGCCAGAGTGCAGTCACTCCCCACAAAGCCAACAAAACGGTCAGGGCAGCAGCGTCTGCCCGCCGACTCCACGCCAGCAGCCAGGGATCGATCGCCAACAAGAGAGCAGCGGCCAAGGCAACGGGGCGCCCCAACCAGCCACGCCAAAACCACGGCACCAGCACGGTAGCTGCCCCAGCCAGCGCCGGAACAAGGCGCGCCAGCCAGTCGCTGCTCCCAAACAACCAGAAGAGCCCGCTGTGCAGCCCATAGAGCAGCGCGCTGGACGGCAGAGGCGCTCCCGCCACTGGCTGCTGCACAGCAGCCAGCCAGGCGCTCCAGGCAGCGCTGCTCTCAGCGGCAGAGAGCGGATCCTTGGCCAGCCCTACCAGCCGCAACAGCAGTGCAGCCACCAGCGCTGCCAGGTACAACAGATGCTCGACACGCAGCAGCCATGGACCCGCGCGAGCAATCTTTTTTGCAGACAGGATCGGGTCGTTCACGCGTGCATCCATCCTCTCGATTCCATCTTCTCGATTCCATCTTCTCAGCGTACACGATAGATACGAACATCGCTTTCTACCAGCGGGTCTTCAGGGTAGACCCTTTCAAACTGGTCAAAAAGGCTGCGCTCCACGGACGGGGTCAACCCGTACTGCGCCCGTTCTGCCGGACCGACGTAGAGATAGTTTGCACCCAACGCGCGCAGCGCGGTGCGCACCCCCTCGGCTGAACTTCCTCCGTAGATGGCTTGCAGCGCTTCTGGCCGTCCAGCCGCCAGCGCGCCATAGGCTTTTCCCCGCCACTGTGACTCATGTCCATCCCAGCCCAGAGGAGTGGGGCGCCCCGTCATCGTACTGATGCGGTTCGTTTCTGAGCCGTAGGAGCGCCCTTTGCCTTCGACGACAATGTCGTCGGGCAGCGTGTTGGCCCTGACCCACTCGACAGCCCCATACTCTGCTGGGGCCAGGGTCGCCAGATAGGCGGTGGCGTCGAAGGTGGGCTCCCGCGAAAATCCTTGCGTCTTGCTGTACACCCCGGCAACCAGGTAGATCGTCGAGGTCAGTGCCAGCAGGAGGGCCAGCCCGCCGAGCAGAGCTGCCGGCAGAGCCCGCCAGCGTGCCAGACCTTCCGCAGAGAAGAAGCGGTGCAGCCCGATGACGACAGCGACCGAGCCGCTCACCCCAAGGAGCAGCCAGGCCTGGTAATACAATTTGAAGATCGTATTCATGCGCCAGCCAAAGTTGTCCCGCAAATAAATCAGCTCTGGCACCAAGGTCAACCCCAGCCCGACCGCAGCCAACAGAAGCGCAAAAAGCAGGGGGCGCTGCTCGGCCAAGAGACCCCGCTGCAGGCCAGACCAGCACGCGGCCACCGCAGCGGCAGCCAGCAGACCTGCTGTCAAAAATGTGAAAGGCCGCTCCCCCCAACGTCCCACAATCACAGACAGGTAGGCTGCGTCGGGCAGCCGCATGCTCTGCAAGAGCTGCTGACCCGTCTCGGTGGCTGTCGCTACCCAGGCTATCCCTCCCAAAAAGAGGGCAGGAAGCCCCACAACCGCCAGTGCAGAGACAGCCAACATCCTGGCAGTCGGGCGAAAGAGAGAGCCGCCAACCATCAACAACACCCCGACCGACAAGAGGGCCGTACCAAACATAGCAACATACTGCCCCAAAAAGGTAGGATGAAAAAGATTGGGCAGCAGGCCGTTTGCCTGGCTCTGCGCGGTGACAAAATAGGGAAGATAGAGGAGTCCTCCCCCCACAGCCAACCCGCCCCCGGCCACAACAGCCTGTGCTACGGACGAAGAGAGAGGCAGCTGCTGACAGCGCAGGGCCACGGCCACACTGAGCACGAGCAACAGCCAGTACGGCGGGTAATCCCAGGTGTTTAAAAACAACAGGGCACCGCAGAGGATCGCGGACAACAAAAAGCCTGCCCAGCGCAGGGGGAAAACAGCGATCCAGCGCCACCGCTGTCGAGCAACATCCGTCGGTGCCGGAGAAAGCACAATGGCCAGCGCCACTGCCACCGACAACAGCGCAAACGGCATCGCAGCCAGATGGGGATGGTTGTCCCCAAGCAGATAGCTGAAGGCAGGAAATTCATCGATGACTTCGATAGGGTCGCCTTGCAGGCTGGTGTCAAAGAGCACACGGCTGCTGCGCCACCACCACCAGCCAAAATCGACGTACCACTTGTGCGTCACTGCGGCATTTTCAGGAAAACCCCGCACCTGGAACAGCCTGGCCACTCCTGTCACGTCGAAGCCGTTCGCATACAGCCACTCCAGCAGCCCTTGTAGATTGGCAGCCAGCCCCACAAAGAGCATCGCCAACAGCCCACCCACCGTTGCCCAGCGTATCCGGGCAGAGGCTGCCAAATTGTATCCAACCCCAAACAGGGCGCTCAGCAAGAGCCCAAACCAGGCTGCCTGGGCCAAATTGTAGGTGACAGACGTTGTCTGCCCTCCCATCAATCCTACCAAATTCATCAACCAGTACCCAAAATAATAATAACTGATCGGATGCCCGGCAAGCCAGGCGTCCTGCGGCGGGTAGGTCAGGCTGGCCCGAATGCTGTTCAAAAACATCAGATCCATCGGCTGCTCGGTGTGGCCTGCTGCTGGATCATGCGCCCGCACCCATGCCCAGGCAAGAAAAGAGATTCCAAAAATGGCTTCAACCAGCAGCCGATACCGCCAGGAAGGCAGCAGTTTCTGGGTTGAAGCCCGTGCCGCAGCCACACTGAGCAGTGCAACCAGGAGCCAGGCCAGCCAGGCGCCACCGATTTCGTTGCGCCACAGACCGATGCTGTAGCCGACCCAAAACAGATAACCGGTGAGCAAAATTCCCAGCAAGCGGGCAAATGCGTAGCCGCGGTCGGGGAGAAGGGCAAAAAAGCGAGCCCCCAACGGCAAGGCTGCGACCGCTACGATCTGAATCACCAGATAAAAAATCAGGAATTGGCCGATCACAGCTGCCCTCTTATTTTCCTGCGTACGGTTGTGCTGGCTGAAGGGTACCGTCTGGGCCAGGCTGCAGCCGTCCCGGACGGGCGTACAGCGCGGCCCGTTCGTTTTGGAAAAGCAGCTCCAACAGCCCCTGCGCAGCCATCTCTTCAAATTTACGCACCCCATCCGGGTGAAGGTAGCGTTCCAATTGCCCGGTATAGACCAGGTCGATGTGCAGTTCCTCAAAAATTTGTTGCGTTCGCGCAATGTCAGGTGTCTGCCAGAGTTCTCGATGCAAACCATCCCGGTATCCTACATCCTCCGGATACCGCTGTTCCTGCTCGTGCATGCCGCGCAGCCCGCTGAGCCCGCTGTTGCTTGCGATGCGTGTGCCCCAGGCACGGTAGTACTCTACCTCGGCGGACTCCAGGATCACAGCGTTGCCACGGATTTTCTCCAGCACCCACTGCAAGGCCTGCCATTCGTACCGGAGTTCGATCACATGGCTGGGGTCTGGCCAGCTGTATGCACCTTCCCGCATGAAGTCCAACCCATTCAATGTGCCAATGGCGGGTCTCCAGCCAGGCATGCGCTGGTCAAGGCGGGCTGGGGTCCCCAAGAGAGGATAGGCCAGCCCAGCCAGCAGCAGACAGACAAACAACGCCAACCAGGCTCCTCGGGCGAGCAGTGCCTGCCAGCCCTTTTGTGCTCCATGCCAGATCGACCGCCACAGACGGGGGGTGAGAATCGCAGCCGCCAGCCCCCACAAAACCCAGACCTGGCTGAAAAATTTGAAGAGGGTGTTCATCCGGTAATAGTCGCTGCCGTTGAGAAAATCTTTGAGGTAGACAACCTGGGTCCCAGCCAGGATTGCCAGGCCTGTCACAGCCAACAAGACAGCCAATGCAGCCCCTGCATCGGTCGTCGCTGCGCTCCTCCAAAGCAGCGCGCCCCCCAGACCCACCCCAGCCAGACAGATCGCCAGCACCTGCCAGCCTGCCAACCAGGCCAGAAGTGCTCCCCCCAGGAAAAACGGCAACGCGGCCAACAACAGCAAATACAAAAAGCCAGGCCGTTCTACCAGATGGGCATGCCAGAAGAGCAGGCGCGGCAAGTCGTCGTAGCGCCGCCAAAAGAGGCTCAGCGCGCGCTCGATCCCTGCTGGCCGGGGCGGACGATTTAGGCGTCCTGCCGCCAGATACAGCAGCCCACTGAGCAGCACAAACAGAAAAAACCCCCACACCAGCAGCCAGCGATCGAGGGGGTCAGGCTTCTGCACCCAGCCGATGCCAGAAGCGCCCACATTCACGTACTGCTGGAAAAACGGAAAAAAGAACAGATAGGCGCCGCCCGCATAGCACAACGCGACCCACAACGTCAACCACCAGTGGATGCGACCGCGGCTGCGAAACTGGCTGACCAACAGAGCCAGCAGCCCCAGCCCGAAATAGGTCGGCAGTTCCCACAGATTAACGCTGGCCAAAGCGCCCAGCAGCAGAGCAAAGAGGAGCAGCAAGCCCATCCCTCGCTGCCAGCTGGTTCGTTCAACTGCTGTCTCGCCGGCGATCAGGGCCAGCATCAAGCCTAAAAACAATACCGAAACCGGAATTCCAATCAAATGAGGGTGAAGGTCGGCAAACAAAAAACTCCAAAAGGGAAATTCGTTGATCGTCGACTCGATGACTCGACTGGGCCCCCAAAAATCGTAGTCGGGCAGAGCCGCCCTGCCCCCCAGCAGCTGTTGCAGCCCACCCCAGGCGCTCACTAGCTCGGGCAGACCCGGAAGGGCTGACTGGATCGTGGCAGGTTGCAACCTGGCCAGAGTGCGAACCCACTGGGCAAACCCATCTAAATTGCCCAGGATCGTCACATAAAGGGGGGCCAGCAACGCTGCACCCAGGCCGCTGTACCAGGAGGAGCGGCCCGCCCTTCCGCTCTCCCAAGCAGAGTAGGCCACAGCAAACAGATTGACGGCTGTAAGCGCAAAGAGGGTTGCGATCGCCAGGTTGAAAGCAACCTCAGCGTAGATGCCCGTCAACTTGATCAGATAGGCAACCAGGTAGATGCCAAAGTAATAATAGTTGATAAAACCGCCGGCAAAGTGTGGGTTGACCGGCGGGAAGAAAGGGCTGCGCAGAATCCCGTTGAGAAAGGCAAATTCCATCTGCTTTTCTCCCCCAAACCAGGGCTGCCAGAGGTCAGGGTTTTGCAGACGAATCCAGACAAAACCCAACAGTGCCGCGGCAAAAATTCCTTCCCCCACCAACAGGCTTCGCCAGCGGGCTCGCACAAACGCCAACATAGCCTGGCGTTGGAGAATGGCGGCCCCCACACCGGCCAGCGCCACCAGCCCCAAAGAGAACCAGGCAAAAGCCACCGTATTGCTGAACAGCCCCAGCGAGGTGAGCAGCCACAGCAACCAGCCTCCCAACAACCATCCCAAGGTGCGGCTGAACCAAAAACCAGCGTCCCGCAGCGGACGAAAAATGCCAAACAACAGCGGCCAGGCAGACCAGCCAAGCACCGTCAACACAGCCCACCACCAAAAGATCGCCAGCAAAGGCTCTGCACTGGCAGCACGGTTCCAGCGGTAGTTGTCGACCACCGGCAAGGCCTGGATCGGCGTAGCCAACAACAAAGAGGGGCGCTGTCCGACATCGGTATTCCCTGTTGTCACGCCAGCAGCCCGCAAAAGAGAATTCAGCAGCCCTTTCTGTTCGCTTCCAGGCAAACTGCCCAGCCCCAATGCTTCCAAAAAAGGACTGAACGGAGAATCTGCCCCCCGGTAGTAGGGGATGGCCTTTTCCCAGCTGCGACCAAAAAGAGCGTCGAATTCAGCGTCGTTGAGGTCGCGCACTTTGCGAAAAATCGTCACCTGCGGGTGGTCATAGAGGCTGAAACTTTCATCGGCCTGACGATCGTCGAAAACAAAGCCAAACAGCTGCGGCGGCGAAGTCACCTCTTTTGCCAGATCAAACCCCAACCGCCCGTCCCACATCGCTTGGTAGTAGCGCGTGGTCATCGGATAGCGTTCAGGCAGCTCGTCGACGCTGTCGTAGATGCGTTTGGAGCTGTAAACCACCCAGTCCGCCTCGCGCAGCTTTTGTTTGAGAATCTGATATTTGTCGAATGTGTCCTCTTCGTAGGGGCTCCAGTCGATCTGGAGAAGTCCAGCGCTGCCCGGGTCCAGGCCCGCTTCCCCGGGGATACTTTTGGGAAGTGGGTCGTCCCAAAGTTCCCACAACAGCACAGAACCAGGCGGAACGTTCGCGTAGATCCAGCGGCTTGCCTGGATCCAGGTATGCTCGCGATGATAAACGCCGTTGACATAGGCGAGAGACCAGAAGATTCCGCCCAGCAAACCAGCAGCCCCCAGCCCCAGCGCCCCCCAGCGCAGCAAAACAGCCGGGCCAGGCCGGGCCCCTTGTCTCCACAAGAGGACGATGGCTCCGGCTCCCCACAACAGAACAAAGGGCAGCAGCGGGCTCATGTAGCGGTTGAACTTGGCTAAAAAAGCGCCGGTAATCAAAAAATAGGGGAGCACCCAGCTCCAGATCACCCAATTGGCCAGCTGCGCATCGCCAAACCAGTGCTGGACAGTCGCCCCGAGGCGCCGGCCCTGGATCCAGCCTCTGAGAGCAAGCCCCGCTGTTCTCAACGCCATCCAGCCGGCAGAGAGGGTCCCGATCAGCGCAACCACCCCCAGCGGCAAGCCAAGTCCCCACTGCAACTGCTGTTGAATAAAATAAAGATAGGGCTGGGTGTTGCGATATTGTCGGGTAAATGGCAAGTCGGCCACACCCCTCACCATCATCCCTTGTTCGACCAGAACCGCCCGGCTAAAGGTGTCCCAGTCCAACAGAGCATACGGGCTGGTCACAAAAAAGAGCGCTGCAGCCGCAGCCCAGGCAACTGCCAACTGCACAGACGCTGCAAACGCAACCCTCCCATCCAGAGTGAGACCTTCCTGTCTGCTCTGCTGCGCAGCCCGCCCAATGGCCAACAGAGCAGCCACAGCAGGAACCCCCAAGACAGGCAGAGCACTGAATTTAGAGGCAACGGCCAGCCCACAGGCAGCACCCGTCATCCACGCAACCGACAGATCTCTGCGCTGCAGCATGCGGGTTCCCCCCCACACAGCCAGGACCGTAAAGGTCGTGCTGGCAGGATCCATCGCAAAAAAATGGCTCAGCTGAATTGCCTGCACGGCAAAAGCATAAAATGCAGCGGCGAGCAGCCCGGCTGCTCGTCCAAAAAGATCTTTGCCCAACAAAAAGAGCAAAAAAATCGTCAACGTATCCAACAACGCGATCGACAACCGCCCCGCCACCGCAATCGCATCGCAGCTGTCTCCTCCCCGTTGCATCAGTTCGACGGTCGGCTGTGGCACCCCGGCCATTTGCGCGACGGGTGCCAGCCGCTCAAACAACTGCCCCATGGCAACCCCGACATAAAGCGGGAAATGTCCATAGGTAAAACTGCGCGGCTCCTGGCGCTGTCGATCCCATAAAGGGTTCATGGGGCTGCTCTGCGGATCCCAAAATTCTGCCCAGCTGGCAGGCAAAGCGATCGTGGGCGCATAAAAACAGGCGGTGCTGCGTTCGTCTGGGTGGCTGCCGATCCCACGATCGAAATTGAGATTCCAAACTCGGAGCGTCAATCCTCCCAACAAAATAAGCCCAAGCAGAGGAAAAGAAATACGTCTCAGCCAGGAATCTGCGGTGAATGTCATGGTTATTGAGGAAGAGGAGGATAGTTGGGCACGACCCACGTGATTGAACTGTCAGCAGGGGGAGGCCAGAGCAAATAAACATCCACCCATCGGCGCACAGAGACAAAACTTTCATCAGAATAGGCCAGATCGATCCGTCGCGAAATGATCCCGCCTCCCGTGTCAAGTGCGTCGCCGATGCCGTAGCCGGGAACATAGACCTGAGAGCGCAACGGAATCAATCGAGGGTCGACCGCCACCACCCCTGCACGCACGACATCCCCGGTGCGCGTGCGGTTGCCTCCTGCCGAAGCAGGGCTGTAGCTGGTCGCCAGCATGCGAATTTTACGCCAGTATGTAATCACACTCCCATCACTCATTCGTTCAGTCAGTGCTTCAATTTTTTGCCCATACGCGACTCGCCGATCGGCAGGTTCTTGAGCCAGCCAGGTATCTTCCAGCACTCGGCTGATCGGCTCTCCATTTTCATAGCGAACCCGATAGCGGCTGCGTGTAATTCCCTCTGCACCGTTCGACAGCAGCTGTTGACTGTCCAGAGGCAGGGCTGGGTCTGCCACATAGACCGTCTCGTAGGGGGCAATCTCCTCTTCGACGACCACATCTTCACTCACGCGCGTCACGACAATTTTGAGATCGTTGTACAACCGGGTTTCCAGGGAGGGTTCAACCCGATCCAGACCCGTCAACACGACCCCCAGGTCACTCAACGCGTCGGCAACCGTTTCCCCTTGGGTGCGTGTCTTGACGGCCCGCCCATCAAACTGCATCAAGACGGGAACACTGCGCTGAATGTAAACACTCAAATTGGCGGTGACCGCATTGCCCAGGCTTGGCAGCACACGGTCTCCAAGGTAAAGTGTCACATTGCTGCGACGCAACGCTTCGCCAACTGTCTGTGCAGTGGTATAGATCGTGTAGCGGGTTGCGCCTTCATAGATTACGAGCGGCACAGAACGACGGATGCGCATCTGCAACGGTTCGATATGCACACGATTCCAGCCAAAACCACGATCATAGGTGGTCGGCAATTTCTTCTCCACCGCCACCGGCAGGCGTTCTGTCCTTCCCCACGACTCTCCATCGACCAAAATTTCGTCGTAGGTGTCGACCAGAATCCCAGCATCCTCCAGGAGTTGTTGGGGGGTGTCGCCCCAACTAAAGAGGATGCGATCCTGGCCGTCAGCGATCAGCCGGATCGGGCGCGCCCGATCTACGGTCACAACCGGACTGCGGGTCAGTTGACTGTCCAACGATGGTGTGATCCGGTCATCAGGATGTGGGGTCACCCCTAGATCCAACAGCAACGCGTCGACGGTCGTCCGATGCGTGTAGACAAGCTCGCGATGGCCATCGACAGTGACCACCACCCAATTGGCAGTCAGCCAGTACACCCAAACCAGAAAAACAGACAGGCCAGCAATTCCAGCAGCCCAGAAAGATTGCTGACGCAAACCAGGAGGGCTCTGTTCTTTTTGCGCCATGCCTGGGCGATCTGCTACCGTGGATGCCATTGCGACATTGTATCCAATCGACGCAAGAACGACAAAGTATACCTGAAACTTTGGTGCACATCGTTATTTTTTTGATTGTATTTGTGCCAGAAATTTGTTCTACGCAGGTGTCCAGTTGGGAGCAGAGCGATCTGCAAGTACAATCGGACTGGCAATGCCTGTTTTTATCAAAAGCCATCTGACTGCCGTGCACCGAACCATATTTGCCTTTTTATATCGTCCTGCTGCGCTTGTCGCTGTTTTGGCTGGGTTTGCGCTGCGCCTGCATCAGCTCGGCGCTGAATCGTTCTGGTACGACGAAACTGTCAGTGTCTATCTGGCCCGCCAGCCCGTCGGTGCCATGATTGCCCATACCGCCAGGGACATCCATCCCCCCGGCTATTACCTTCTTCTGCATCTCTGGCAGACAATTGCTTCCCCCTCTTTGGAGTACGGCCTTGAGTTCCTCTACAGCTGGCCCAGCTTGTGGGCTGGTATCTTGGTCATGGGGCTGATCTATGCCATTGGAAGCCGCTTATTTTCTCCTGCTGTCGCACTGAGTGCCCTTTGGCTTGCAGCTTTTCATCCTTTTCAGCTGTGGTACAGCCAGGAAGTGCGCATGTACACCGTCGGGGCTGCGCTGGCCCTTTTGTGCTTTTGGGCTCTGTTGCAGTTCCAAGAAAACCGCAGACCAGCCCGCTGGCTGGCTGTGTATGTGGGGGGGGCCGCAGCTGGGCTGTACACCCTCTACTACTTTGCGTTTTGGCTGGCAGCCCTCAACACCTGGGTATTTTGGAGCATCTGGCGCAATAGGACTGGCCGTGCTCTGCGGGTCGGCTCCTGGCTAGTTGCTCAGGGGGGGGTGCTTTTGCTCTTTGTGCCTTGGCTGCCTGTTGCACTGCATCAGATGCTGGAGCCGCCGGTTCCTCCCTGGCGGACCTCCTGGACGACGACAGACGCTTTTTTCGCCAGTCTTTCTGAAGCAGCGACAGCGCTCTGGCTGGGGCAGTCTCCTCCTGGTCCAGCCAGTTGGCTTTGGGCTTTGGGTGTGGTGTTTGGGGTGTTTGTGGCTTTGCGACAGACCCAGGCATATCCAGCCATTCGCCAGGTGCTGGCCATCGTTTTCTTGCCGATCGCTCTGTTGTTTGTTCTCACCTTGCTCGGGACCCCCATCTATCATGTCCGCTATGTATTTCTGTATTCGCCGCTTTTTTTGCTCATTCCATCTGCCCTGTTCCAACAAGTTTGGAGACGCAGCCGACTGATTGCTGGCTGTGGGCTGTTGATCTGGGGAGGAGCAACCCTGTTGGCAGTACAAAATTACTGGAGCAGTGCACCCCATCGAACAGATGATCATCGCGCTGCGGTCGCTGCATTGGCTGCGCGCTGGCAGCCCGGTGACATCATCTTGGTCAATGCAGGTTGGATCTATCCTGTTTTGGAGATTTATTGGCCAGTGCGTCCTGTAGGGCTTGATGGGAGCAGCTTGGAAGAGATTCTTTTTTCATTTCCTATATTTGACTACGCGAAAAATTTGACCCTGGACGCTTTCCAGCCAGCAGCAGCTCGGCTGGGAAGCGTCGACGGCGCACAAACCGTCGGCTGGGGAGACCCAGCCAGCGACTTTTTTGCGCTCTCTGCTCTCAATACCCAAAAACTCCTCACCACCGTCGCAGAAAACAGCACGCGCATCTGGCACTACCGTCTCTACGACACTGTCAGCGACTCCCAGGGCCTCGTACGACAGTGGCTCGACAGCCACCTGCTCCTCTTGGACGAACAGCCCATCCCCGGACGCGATTTTGGCCTTGTTCAGCTCTACGCCACCCCCAAACTCACAAGCCCCTCTCCTCTTGTTCAGCCTGACATCTCCTGTTTTGCTCAACAAATTTGCCTGTATGGCTATGCGAAAAACACAAGTGCCGAAGCAGGGCGACCCCTCCACTGGCCAGCGCACTGGCATGCACGCACCTCCTTGCCCAATCTGACCACCAGCCTGCGCCTCTACGACCGTCAAGGACGGCTTGCCGCCCAACACGATGCCCCCTTCCTGCCCGCATCAGGCACCTGGCAGGCGGGACAGAGCCTCCTCCAGTCGCTCGTGCTGCCGCTCCCAGCCAGCCTCAAGCCAGATGACTACACCCTGCAACTGCTCGTCTACTCCCCCGATACAGGAGACCCCTTGCCCCCCAGCGCCGCCGCAGCCGACAACCAAAGACTTCTGCTCGGCTCGGTCACCGTGCTCCCCCCCAAAGCCCCCCCAGTACGCCTGCCCCCAGCCAAACTCTCCTTCGATTATCTCGACCTGCTGGCCGCGCAGATCTCCCCCTCTCAATTGCAGCCCGGAGACTGGGTACACGCTGCTCTGTTCTGGCGCCCACACGCCCACCCCTATCGCGAGAGCTACCAGGTGCTCCTGCAGCTACAGGACTCCTCTCACACCTCACAGGTCGAATGGATTTTTCCGCTCGGCGGATATGAATATCCCAGCGGACGCTGGCTGCCCGAAATCCCAGTGCGCGATCTGTATGACTTCCAACTGCCTGCTGACCTGCCACCCGGCCACTACCAGCTCCTGATCGGCCTCCGCCGCAGCTCAGATGGATTGTCCATTCCTGCCGACTGGCCTGCCAGCACCCCCGCTGCCCTCACCGACTTGCAGGTCGTCCCCTGATTTTGCATACAGCGCCTTCCAACAGATATACTGCCATGAATGAACTGCTTTAAACACCTGCCACGTCGCTGCCAATGGCTGGCAACCCTGTTCCTGGCTGGATTGGCGCTCCTGGCAGCCGTAGGGCAGGTAGAGGCAGCTGACCCTTGTGCTCCCCCCAACCTCTTGCCGGCAGCCGTCTGCGGAATGGATACCTTCACCGGCGCACGACCGCTGCAGATTCCGACCGGGTGGAGCCCGTTCATCTTGTACGGTTCGCCGGAGTACTTGCAGGACGAACACACCTTCTTCGGGGGGTTCAACCTCACCATAGCCAGCACCAGCCCTTTCAAAGCCGGAATTTTTACCCAGGTCCAAGTCACACCAGGTGCCGGCTATCGCGCCAGCATCGGCTGGGGAGCCCCCAATGTCCCCGACCTCTTTGGTCGCCAGCTGGGGATTGACCCCACGGGCGGCACCGACCCCAATGCACCGACCGTTATCTGGGGCCCCATGCACTGGGGCGAGGGGCGTATCCTCAATTATCCGCCGCCCGATGTCAACATCGATGTGCGGGCACGCGCAGTCACCCCAACCATCACAATCTTTTTTCTGGCAGACCATCCACAGAGTGCAGCCTACGATCTGATCTTGATCGATGCCATCAGCCTCTTCCCAGATGAAAGCGCCCCTGCAGTCGAACTCCCCCCCACAGCGACCCCAACACCCACAGCAGAGGTGAAAGTTGCCGAAGCGCCTGCACCTCTCCCCCCCACAGAGGCGCCCACAGTGCCTCCCACGGCAATTCCCACAGCGACGCCCACAGAGACGCCCACAGAGACGCCCACAGAGACGCCCACGGCAATTCCCACAGCGACGCCCACGGCAATTCCCACAGCGACGCCCACGGCAATTCCCACAGAGACGCCCACGGCAACCTGGACTGCGTTGCCTTCGGCTACAGCCGAGCCGCTGATTTCTCTTACAAAAGACCAGGCGTCCCGCGCGGTGCGCCTGTTGGAACCACGCTTGCTGGTCCTGCTGAGTGGTACTGGGTTGAGTGGGGCTGTGCTTTTGGGGGTTTCTTGGGGTTGGCTTCGTCGGCGTCGTTAGTCAGCTGCTCCTGCGGGGCACAAAAGGCGTTTGTACCCCGCAGGAGCAGCTGAGGCCTACCAGGCGTACGCCTTGGGTGCTTCACCGCCTGGTCCTGGAAAAATCCGATCCAGCTCTGCCAGCGTCTCCGGACTCAACACGATCTCGGTCGCTCGCACGGCACTTTCTAATTGCTCGACTGTACGCGGCCCAATGATAGGGGCTGTTACCGCTGGATTGTGCAACAGCCAGGCCAGAGCGACAGCGCCTGGCTCCTCACCGAGCGAGCGACAGAGGGCTTCGTAGGCCTCCAACTGTGAGCGTTTCTGTCTGACCCGCTGCTCAAATTCCGCACTCATCCGCCGCCCAGCCTGGGCTTTTTCCAATGCTCCCCCAAGCAGCCCACCGCCCAGCGGGCTCCACGGAATCAATCCCAGTCCATAGTGACGACAGGCAGGAATCACCTCCAGCTCTATCATTCGGTTGTCCAGATGATAGATGCTCTGCTCGCTCACCAGCCCGGTCAAATGACGGTGAGCCGCCTCCTGGCAGGCGGTCGCGATGTCCCAGCCAGCAAAATTGCTTGACCCCACATAGACCACTTTGCCCTGGTTGACCAGAGCACTGAACGCCTGCCAGCTTTCGTCCCAAGGACACTCGCGATCGACATGGTGCATCTGATACAGATCGATCCATTCGGTCTGCAGGCGACGCAAGCTGCCCTCGCAGTGTTTGCGAATCTTATACGCTGACAGGCTGCGTCCGTCAGTATTGGGTTCTGGCCTGGCTCCCTGGCGCGTCACCGGGTTATAGACTTTGGTTGCCAAAACAACAGCTTCCCGCCGCCCGCCCTGTTGTGCAAACCAACGTCCGATGATCTCCTCGGTCGCTCCATGCTGGATACCCCGACCATAGACATCGGCGGTATCAAAAAAATTAATCCCCAGCTCAAGCGCCCGCTCCATGATCCGAAAGCTTTCCTCTTCGGCGGTCACCCAGCCAAAATTCATTGTACCCAGACACAGGTTGCTGACGAGGGCTCCATGTTTGCCCAGCCGAACATGCTTCACTGCCATTTCACTTTCCTCCTTGGACTGATTTGAATAGACCTCACACACCACGCTGTACAACTTATCCCAAAATAGCAGACGAACGGATGACATGCGGCAGCGCAGCGCGCGCCAAACTGCACAACGTGATCATCAACGCTGGCGTATCCGCTGTGCGTAGCTCGCTGCTTTTCAAGACGACTTCAAGCTGCCACTCCTCACGGTCTGCCACAAGGCTGACCCGGCGCAGCAGCCCCCCAAAACGTGCCTGCAGATCGACAAAGACATGCTCGATCGCCCCTGTATCGGCGCCGCGCACCGCATATTCGCTGGCCAGCAGCTCGGAATATCGTCGCTGCCACAGGGTCGTATGGGCTCGCCCCGTCAAAGCTCGCTCAGGGATACGGCCACGCTCCCAGAGGAGCTCGGCAACGGGGCGCTCACGCAGCTGGCCACGCACAGTCAGGTGGTCGTCCTGGCCACGCACCCAGTAGAGAAACAGTCCGACAGGGTCAATCGCCGCCATCGTGCGGCACCTCACCTCGATCTGGTGAAACGGTTCTGGCGGTGGGACAAGCTGTGCGACAAACCCGTGAGACGAAACAGTCTGTGCCAAGACCATTCGGCTGCGCAAACCGGCGGCAAAGTGTTCTGTCATTCCTTGGTTGTGGCGTCTGCTCTGCACCGTTGTGGCCAGCCAGCCCCCTCCCAACAACACCAACAACAAGATGACTGTTCCCCCGAACAGCTCTGGAGAGATCAACGCCGAACCCCCTTTCCAGACCCCATAGGCAGATCAGCCCCACATTCATCTCTGTCCAGCTTGCGCTGCTCGCAGGAGAGCGCTAGACTGCAAGGCTGTCTCTTGTTTTCTGCTCGCAGAAGAGACAGGCCGACACCTGTCTTCACACCGGATGGAGAGCGCAATGGTTGAGCCCTTCAAAAATAATGTCACAAGACTGCTCGACAACCAAAAAGTTCGTTACCAGTTGTTTCTCTACGACTACGACGCTGGCATTCACTCGGCCGTTGAAGTCGCAGTTGCCATCGGGCTGCCTCCCGAGCAAGTCTTCAAGACGCTGGTCGTTCTTGGCGATGAACCGCGTCGCAAACCGATGCTGGTGATCGTGCCAGGCCCCGTCACCCTCGATCTCAGGGTCTTGGCCAAGGCACTCCATCTCAAAAAAGCCCGCATGGCGACACGCGAGCAGGCAGAGACATTGACCGGTCTACAGGCTGGCGGCATCAGTGCGCTGGCGCTGGTCAACAAAGGCTTTGACATCTATTTGGACGACCGCGCTGACAACTTTGAAGCGATCGCAGTAAGCGCAGGAGCGCGCGGGGCCAATCTGTTGGTAGCGGTGCACGACATACAGCGGCTGGTCAAGGCTCGCCGGCTGTCACTCTCCGAGTGAATTCGACAGCAGACAGCCAGGCCCGCCAACAACCTCGACCGGACAGATCCTGCGACGGCCCTGATTTCGACAGTCATGGCTTGATCGCTCTGACATAAAACAGACGCTGTTCAAAAAACAGTGTGTGGGCCTGTCGTCGGACATTCAAACCGGCTGCATCTGTCTCCAGCCCGGCTTCGACCATTTCTCGCACCACACTGCGCGCGCCTGCATCCGTCTGGATTTCGTCCAACCATTCCTCCAAATTGCGCTCAAACGTGACCACCTGTTCTGCATCGAGTTGCAAGCCAGCCGCCGCCACCAAACGACGTGCCTGTTCCAGGCTGAACACCGTAACGTGGCTGGAATCCCGCCGCTCCTCGATAGCATTTTGTGTCGCGCGTTTGACCGGATCTTCGACGCTGAGCAGGTCCGCCAGAACCAAGATGCCCTTGTGTTTGAGCAGACGGGCCAGCTCTGCCAGGATGGCCTGCGGTTGGTGGCTGTGGTGCAACACCAACCGGCAAACGATCGCGTCGAAACGTTCGTCGCGAAAAGGCAAAGCATGGGCAGGGGCCAGCCGAAAGTTCACACGGGCAGCCGCAGGAGATCCACTGAGCAAACGGGTGAGTTCGGCAGATTCCAACATTGCCGGGCTGATGTCGACCCCGATCACCTCACGCGCCCCCTCCTCGGCCAGCAGAAGAGCGAGCTGCCCGCTGCCCGCGCCCACGTCAAGCACACAGCTTTCCTTCGGAAGCTCTGCAAATTTCAAAAAATGCTGCATGCGCAGAGCACGCAGTGCCCCCCCGTGGGCCTCCCGGCCCTGCGGAATCTGTGCATAGGTAGATACCACACGCAGGATGTCCTGCGTGATCTCGCTGCCTTGATCGAGTCTGGCAGAGCTGACGCGAGGATTAAGAACAGGTGCCTGGGCCACTGGCAGATGTTCGCGACGGTTGACGTAGATCAACGACCACATGCCGTCTTGGCGACGCAGTTCTGTAATCGCAGTATGGCTGACAGCGATCGACAAGGCATGGGCGCCTGCAAAATGACGCACAGCTGTAGCCACCCCATTGCCACTCAACACCAACGCCACCGAGCGCCCCCAGTTGGCCTGGAGGATCGACTCAATTGGATCGACAAGACTGTGAAGGTAGATCCCGTAGGGCGAATCTTCGGCGACCGCCTTGGGCTGCTCAAAGTGGGCCACAGAACGCTGTGCAAGTTTCCACTGCGACGGCAATGCGATCTCAGGGGAAAAACGGCCAGGAATGCGCTCATCGATGGTCAGGGCCAGGCCCAACGCCTGCCCCAACCGTTGGGCAGTCAATCGACTTTGCAGCAGCGGTCCAGAGTACAAGACATCGATCGACTCGTGGGTAGCCAGCCACTGAGCCAGCTGGTTGGCCTGCTCCCACCCAAACGCGGTCAGTCCACTGTCTGCGGCATGTTCGATACGCTGGGAGAGTTCTGAATAACGATTTTGCATCCCTTCTGCATGGCAGATCAACAGCAGACGAACTTCAGGAGAAGAGCTCGACAGATGGTCGATCGAGCGCAGGGCAGCAGTGGACAAGAGAGTTATCCACACGCCTGCAACGAACGCCGCATTCTCTGACAAAGCAGTTCGTGCGCTGTTTGAAGCTGTTCGGCGGCCTCTTTGGATGCCCTGTCAGGGCCTTGTGTGCGGAGAACACTCTGCATCTTACAGTGCGACATGGCTGCGATCATATCAAACTGCCCATCAGGTGCAAAACTGCGACTGTAGATTTGTGGATTTCTCAGGGCATGGCGCTATGGTGGTATACTCTACATAGAAAAACAGGCTATCTCTTCAGATCAAAGGCCATTCGATCCAGAACACACGGCTGACTTGTTTTGAAAATGGCTCACGCGAAGGCGTTTCATCGTTTGTGGTGGCTAACCAACAAATAGGATCACAGAAAGCGGGGAGAGACCGTGCGGGTAAGCTGTCTTCAAGAAAACCTGGCAAAGGGGCTTGCGATCGTCGGACGTGCAGTTTCAGCGCGCTCTACCATGCCGGTATTAGCCAATATCCTCCTCGAAGCAAGCGACAATCAGCTGCGTCTGGCAGCCACCAATCTCGAAATTGGGGTCACCTGCTGGATTGGAGCCAAAGTAGAAGATGTTGGCTCAATCACGGTGCCGGCCCGGCTGCTGACCGATTTTGTCAACAGCCTTCCTCCGGAGCGGATCGAACTGGAACTGGTCGTGCGTACCCAGACACTCCATCTGCACTGCGCCTCCTTCGAAGCCAATTTGAAGGGGATCGATGCGGCCAATTTCCCGATTATTCCAACCATCGACAGCGTTGTGCACAACAACAGCAGCAGCCTCGAAGCACTCCGGATCGAACTCGGCTCCACCGGTCTGCGCAAGATGGTGGATCAGGTGGTCTTTGCAGCCTCCACCGACGAAAGCCGTCCGACCCTGACCGGGGTTGAGGTGACCTTCAAAGAAGAGCGCCTCACCATGGCTGCAACCGACGGGTACCGGCTCAGCGTGCGGAGCGCAGCTGTCGACGGTAGCCTGCCATCGACAGCTGTCACCGTCATTGTCCCTGCACGCAGCTTGAGCGAACTGGCACGGATCAGTGCGGACGCAGACGAGGGCCGAACCGTGCAGGTCCTGGTGACCCAGGAACGCAACCAGATTCTTTTTCAGATTTGGGGTCGGAGCGGCGAAGGCAAGGGTGGAAATTTTCACCGCGTCGAACTGGCCAGCCAGCTGATCGACGCGAATTTTCCAGACTATCGTGCGATCATCCCCAAAACCCATACCACGCGCACTGTTGTCGACACTGCCACCCTGCTCAAAGCGGTCCGAGTCGCCTTTCTCTTTGCTCGCGACAACGCCAACATCGTTCGGCTTAAAATTCAGCCTGCCAACAGCAGCCGCAGCGCTCAGCTCAGCCTGGCTGCCACAAGCAGCGATATTGGAGACAGCACCAACGATCTGACCGCACAGGTCGAGGGAGAGGAGCTGGAAATTTCTTTCAACGCCAAGTATTTAATCGATGTTCTCAGCCAGATCGACGACCCACAGGTTGTGCTCGAAACGACACAGTCAACCCGACCAGGGACACTTCGCCCAGTCGGGATGGGCGAAGAAGAGTTTTTGCATGTCGTTATGCCCATGCATCCGACCCGCTAAAAAACCCTGTCGGCCCCAAACACTTTTCTGCACCGGGCAGGTCTGACCGGATACGCTCTGCCTGTGCAGAGATGGACCTATTCAGGTATCTGCAGCTCCATCCCGATCTGCAAGGCATTGGCAGCTGACAGCAGCGTCTGATTGGCGGCAAAAATGTCTTGAATGCGATCGGGGGTCCCATAAAGCTTCATCGAGATTCCCCAGAGTGTGTCTCCTTCCACCACAGTATAGCTGTTCTGCGGGCGCACCAGCACGTTGACGACCGAAACATCCTCAATCGCTGGCAGACGACTGAGCAGCTGGACCAACTCGTTGCGGGCCTCGACACTGCCCACACTGCCCTCCAGCACCAGACGGCTGCCCTCCAAGCGCCCGTTCACCGACTCTGCCAGTTCGGGTCTTTGTGCTTCTACCAGCACAGTTTTGACATCAAACGACGGCCCTGTCAACAAGATCGCTTCTCCTGCGGCCGCCAACGGCTCCAGATCGGTTGCAGCCAGAGGCTCGTTCGGCAGGAGAGGCTGTTGGGGGGCTTCCTCGGGAAGGTCAGGCAGGTCTGCGACAACGACCGTCGGTGTCGGCTCAGGCACCCACCTGACCTGCTCTGGAGTGGCCGCCACCACAGGCGATTGGCTGCTGCCAGAGATCTGTGGGGGTGTCTGCCAAAACCACCACCCGCCCGTGCCCAGCAAGACGACAGCCGAAAAAAACATAGCAAACGTCTGCAAAGGCGACCGCGGCACAGCCAGCCGGGCTGTCGGCCGCACATCATCCACATAGAGCGGCAGCAGTTCGTCGTCTGAAAGCAGCGGGAACTCTACGCTGCCGCGGCCGCTTTTGGGCAAAGAACGCTGACGCGCCTGACTTGATCGCAGCAACCACTCCGCTTCGCTGCGCAACACATCGTCGACCGGCACCGACGCGACATGGTAACGCATCCGGTCGACCAGTTCCAGCCGTTTACACAAAATTGCGCTCAACAGATGGAGTTCAGAAGAAGCCCGATACGCCAGACCGCGTTCGGCCTCAGCCAATGCAGCCTGCGGATCGCCGCGCGTTGCCAGTCCGGCAGCGCGCTGGTAAAAAAAGCTCGTCGCCTGGTGCGCGCCGATCAATTTGCGCAGATTGGCGCCACACAACTCACAACGGTCGGAATCTGGGCTGATTTCAACAGCATGACCACACTGAAAGCACGTAACTGCAAACATACTGGGACCCTCGGCTCTTTTGTTTAGCTCGCTGCGATGGAAATCTCTTCATTGTTTAGGCCCTCACGCATCTACATTTGCTGCTGTAGACAGCAAAACCATTATAAATGTTCTTGTCAAATTTGTCCAATCCAGATTCAACGTCCCGTCATACTGACCGACGCAATGGATCGCGCTGGCGGACATACCCAGCTCGCCCGCTTTCCACCCCATACCGATGAAACAACTCTCCCAATTCATACTGCTCTGGGTCCAAGCCACGCTCGTAGGCCCAACGATAAAAGAGGAGAATTTCAGGTTCTGCGGTCACAACTTCCCAATAAAACAGGGTCGAAAAAATTCCATCGGCCCCCAACATGCCGGACGTAGCAAAGGCATCCAGGACCAGACAACGGTCATAAAAGACCTGATGGTGCTCGACCTGCCAGCCACCCCGCACCGCAGATGGAGAAAGGCTCTCCATCACAGCAAATTGTGCGTTGGGCTGCCTGTTGAGCGGCAGCCCAACGCTGCCAGGGTTCACCACATGCCAGTGCCGTTCGATCGGTGCAAGGTGCGGCATATCCCCATGTGGGTTTGCCCGCAGCGCTCCATCCTGTTCACCCCGCCAGATGACATGCCGATCGATCTGGATGTGCGTATGGGCTGTCACAAACGTCTCTTCTGGAACAGCTGCCAGTTCGTCGGCAATTTTGTTGTCCGGTTGGTTGGCGTAAATCCCGACTCGGTTCCGGCCAGGCAGGCCATGGCTGATCCGAAGCGGTTGTGTCCCAGGCAGGTAAAAAACTCGTTCGTCTGGCAACATCGCCAGGTAGGCTTTTTGTTCGGCGGTGATCTGTTTCTGCAGCCAGTAGAGCGTTCCCCAACGCACAGAGTTCTCGCTGCCAGGCGCAGCGCGTGGGGTGCCCAAATCCAACAGATAGAATTCATGGTTGCCGCGCACCACAACCCAATTCAACTTTCGAACACAGTCGATGACTTGCCCACTGAACGGCGTGCCGTTGATCAGATCGCCGTCTACCACCACATAATCGGGCTGGATCTGCTCTAAGCGAGCCAGAATGGCCTCCAGCGCCGGCCAATTTCCATGAATATCTGCCAAGATTGCCAGTTTCATCGGTACACTCTCCGCCGGTCCTTTTGCTTGCTCGTGTCCCTCCTCTTCACGATACGGCCTTGGACAGGAGTTGTCAATTTCAGCAGGCTGGGGGTACCATAGCATTGCAACAAGATCGGGGGGAGAAGGGTGAGATCTCTCCAGCTTTTTCCGCAGGGAGCCGCTGCCAAGACCTGCTCGATCGCCTGGCAGAACGTGTCGTTCGCTGCGGAGGCCAGAAAGGACATTGGAGATGGACGCAAACTTGCTGGGCATTCCCCTGCTTTTTTGGGGGGTGCTTTGTCTGGCAGTGGCAATTGCCTATTATTTTGTCTGGCCCAGCCCGGGCCTGCGGCGGCTGACCAGACGAACGTTGCGCGCACAGATCGTGCTGCGCTATTTTCATTCCCTGGTCTGGGTGCTGCTCGCCATCGGCTGTTTTTTGGGCGCGGCAGGCAGCGGAGATCTAGGCCGCTGGGTGGCGCTGCTCGGTATCCCAACCTACGCTCTTTTTCTGGTTTTTGTCGTGCGTGACCGCCATCAAGAGGAGCGCGCTCGCAGCGAACAACGCCGGGGAACCGGCCATCAAGACCTTGGGATGCCACTTTGATACAGAAGTCCCTCTCCGCCGGAATGAAGGCGGGCGAACTGTTTTTCGGCCCCAAAGATCGCAGTACCCCCCTCTCAGACTGGCTCACCGTCGGCTGTGCAACCGGAAGGTGAGCATCTTTCCATCAACCCACCTCCACGGAGACGCAGACAAAGATGTCTGACTTCACACCCTTTCAACAGAAGATGCTCGCTGCGGGCATCTCACAGACCTTTATCGAACATTACCATTTTTACTACGACCAGCTGGCCGCCGGTGCGACCGGCTACATTTCTCACGATCAAGCGCAGCCCGTCGACACCCTGCCCATCTACACAGAGTTGGATCCCTGCCTCCCCAGGGCAGGTGAAAAAGCCTTGAGCCGCACCGTTGTCATCAAGCTCAACGGCGGACTTGGCACCAGCATGGGGATGGATGGCCCCAAATCGCTCTTGCCCGTCAAAAATGGGCTGTCTTTTCTCGACATTATTGCCCGTCAGATCCTCCATCTGCGCCAGCAGAGCGGAACCCATATCCCCCTTGTGTTGATGAACAGTTTTTACACCAGCGCGGAAAGTCTGGCTGCACTGCAAAAATACCCAGATCTCGCCCAGGGCCATCCGCTGGAGTTCCTTCAACACAAACAACCCAAAATCTGGAAAACGACTCTGCAGCCAGCTGAATGGCCGCAGGATCCTGAGAAAGCGTGGTGTCCCCCCGGCCATGGCGATCTCTACACTGCGCTGGCCGACAGCGGCATGCTCCACTGGCTGCTCGATCATGGGTATGAACATGCGTTTGTCTCGAACGTCGACAACCTGGGCGCTGTCCTGGATCTCTCGATTCTGGGCTTTTTCGCCAGCAGCCAGCTTCCTTTTCTGATGGAAGTCGCGCAGCGCACCCCGGCCGACCGCAAGGGGGGCCATCTGGCACGCACCGCCACTGGCCAGCTGCTCCTTCGCGAACTGGCTCAGTGCCCCCCAGACGAAGAAGAAACCTTTCAGGACATCCAACGCTACCAGTTCTTCAACACCAACAACCTCTGGGTCAATCTGTCCGTGCTGGCAACGACGCTGCAGCAGCGACACGGTCTGCTGGGGCTGCCTTTGATCCGCAACGAAAAACCTGTCGATCCCTCCTCCCCTGCCAGCCCGCGCGTCTATCAGTTGGAGACTGCAATGGGCTCGGCGATCGCCCTCTTCGACCGCGCCCAGGCCCTGTGCGTGCCGCGCGCTCGTTTCGCTCCGGTCAAGAAAAACAACGATCTGCTCGTCCTCATGTCAGATGCCTACCGGCTCAACCAAGATTATACGCTCAGTCTGGCTCCTGAATGCAGCGGCACCCCGCCATCTGTAGAGCTGGATGACCGCTACTACCAACTTTTTGCGATGCTTCAGCAACGGTTTCCAACCGGAGCCCCCTCCCTCCGCCACTGCCAGAAGCTGACTGTCTCTGGAGATGTTTTTTTTGGCTGCAACGTAACCGTCCAGGGCCAGGTGCAGATCAGCGCACCGGAAGGCAGCAAGCTGCATATCCCCGATCACATGCAGCTTCCGGCAGATGCGCAGAGCGCCAATCTTGATTCAGCGCGGCCGGCCCCCGCTGCAGAAGGCGATTCTTTGTGTCCGCCCGTCGATGGTACAATAAGCGTGTAGTCAGCCAAGATCGGCTGCATAACTTGTCATTTTTTGCGAGGAGACAGCAACATGTATTCATTGATATCCAGATCTCTATCGGTCTTCAGCCTGTTGGCTGCCCTCGCCCTGCTGCTGAGACCGGCGTTGGCTGCCAGCGATGTCCCTCGCGAAGTTTTTGCCGCACAGACTGCCAGCGAGGCTGTCGCCCCCCTGACCACGCCCGGCAAGGGCATTCCTGACCGCTACATAGTGGTATTCAAAGCAGACCGGGTCTTCTCCGCAGCCGCAGTCAACAGCAAAGCGGCAGAGGCAGAGAGCCAGTTTGGCGCCCAAATCCACTACCGCTACGACAGCGCCGTTCAGGGGTACGCGGCCACCCTCTCTGCGCGGGCGGTCGAGGCATTGCGCAAAGACGCCGACGTCGCCTACATCGAGCAGGACCAGCTGTTCACCATCAACGACACCCAGACCGGCCCTCCCTGGGGATTGGACCGAATCGACCAGCGGAGCTTGCCGCTCAGCAACAGCTACACCTATGCCACCGACGGGCAGGGGGTCCACGCCTACATCATCGACACCGGCATTCGCAGCAGCCACACCGATTTCAGCGGACGCATCGGCGCCGGCTACGACGCTGTCGATGGCGGCGACCCCGATGACTGCAACGGACACGGCACCCATGTCGCCGGCACGGTCGGCGGCAGCACCTACGGCGTCGCCAAGCGCGTGACGCTGCATGGCGTGCGCGTGCTCGACTGCAACGGCAGCGGCACGACCTCCGGGGTGGTCGCTGGCATCAACTGGGTCACCGCCAACCACACCAAGCCAGCAGTTGCCAATATGAGCCTGGGCGGCGGCGCTTCCACAACCCTGGACACTGCCCTGCGCAACTCGGTTGCCGCCGGCGTCGTGCATGTCGTAGCCGCCGGCAACGAAAACAGCGATGCCTGCAACAGCTCCCCGGCGCGCGAGCCGCTGGCGATCACTGTCGGGGCCACCAACAGCAGCGACCAGCGCGCCTCTTTCTCCAACTACGGAAGCTGCCTCGACATCTTTGCACCTGGGGTCAACATTCTCTCCAGCTGGTATACCGGCGACAACGCCACAGGCTCGCTCTCCGGGACCTCGATGGCCTCCCCGCACGTCGCCGGGGTGGTGGCCCTCCATCTGGCAGGCTCGCCCAGCGCCTCGCCGGCTGATGTGGCGGCCAGCCTGAACAACGCAGCGACGACGGGGACAGTCAGCGACCCTGGTTCAGGCTCCCCCAATCGGCTGCTTTACAATCTGCT
>CAIOHJ010000170.1 GCA_903858085.1 uncultured Chloroflexota bacterium | reverse complement strand
TGGCTGTGCTGCTCTTGGCTGCGCTGCTCTTGGCTGCGCTGCCCTTGGCTGCGCTGCCCTTGGCTGCGCTGCTCTTGGCTGCGCTGCTCTTGGCTGCGCTGCTCTTGGCTGTGCTGCTCTTGGCTGTGCTGCTCTTGGCTGTGGCGCTCTTGGCTGTGCTGCTCTTGGCTGTGCTGCTCTTGGCTGTGCTGCTCTTGGCTGCGCTGCTCTTGGCTGCGCTGCCCTTGGCTGCGCTGCCCTTGGCTGTGCTGCCCTTGGCTGTCTGCTGCTTGGTGGCCAGCAATTCTAATGCTTGAGGCAGCGTCACTGCGTCTGGGGCGAGTTCTTTGGGCAGTGTGACGTTGAGTTTTTTCCAGCGCACGTAGGGGCCGTAGCGTCCGTCTAGCACCTGGATTTCACCGCCATCTGGGTGTTCCCCCAATGTCGCAAGGGCTGCTTTGGCTGTTCCCCGTCGGCCACCGCCGGCCGCCTTGGCTGCCAGCAGCTCCAGTGCGCGGTCCAGATCGATTTCGAGCACAGAATCGGGGGGACGAAGATTGGCATACAGACTGTTGTGGACAACGAAGGCCCCAAATCGTCCGACACCGGCCTGCACGGGTTTGCCGTCTTCTGGGTGCTCGCCGAGCAGGCGGGGCAGGCTGAGCAGTGCCAGCGCGACCTCCATGGTCAGGTCATCCGGCTGCATCCCTTTGAGCAGGCTGGCACGTTTGGGTTTGCTTTTGCTGGTCGGGTCATCTTCGCCCAGCTGGACATAAGGTCCGTAAGGGCCGACCTTGAGCAAAACCGGCAGCTCGCGTTCGGGGTCGTGGCCGATGAGCTGCGGCCCTTCCACCTTGCGTGCGAAGAGGGTGGCTGCCAGCTCGTCGGTCAAGTCAGCGGGGGCCAGTGTGGGCGGCAGGTTGGCGGTTTGCCGTTCGCCGTTCTCTTCGCGCACCAGATAGGGGCCATACTGGCCGATGCGCACCTCTGCCTGCAGATTGCCCAGGGCCACTGTGCTGGCTATCCGCGGGTCGATGGCAGTTTCACGGTTTTTGACCTGATGCTCCAGCCCGGCCTCGCCCAGGTAGAACTGGCGCAGATAGGTGAGATAGTCAGTCTGCCCGGTGGCGATATCGTCGAGCCGCTGTTCCATATGGGCGGTGAATTTCAGGTTGACCAGTTCTTCGAAATGGTTTTCCAGCAACTCGGTGACCGCAAAGGCCGTAAAGGTAGGTACCAACTCTTTGCGCTGTTTGAAAACATAACCACGCTGTTGAATGGTGTCGATGATCGAGGCATAGGTGCTTGGCCGGCCGATCCCTTCGGCTTCGAGGGCTTTGACCAAAGTGGCTTCGGTGTAGCGGGCCGGTGGCTGGGTTTCGTGGCTGGCTGCATCCAACGCACGGCAGTCGACCAACTCACCGACAGCAAGTTCGGGCAGCAGCTGTTCCTGGCTGTCGAGTGCGGCGTCCGGGTCGTCGGAGCCCTCTACATAGGCACGGAAAAAGCCAGGGAAGAGAATTGTGCGCCCGCTGGCACGAAAAGAGGCATTTTCGACCTGAATCGTGGCAGTGCGCAGCTTGAGCCGGGCGTTGGCCATCTGTGAGGCGACGGTGCGTTTCCAGATCAGGTCGTAGAGCGAGCGTTCGCGGCCATCGAGCGGCAGGCGATCCACAGAAACCATCTGGTCGCCCGCTGGACGGATCGCCTCATGCGCTTCCTGTGCGTTGGCTGTTTTGGTCTGATAACGACGGGGGGTTGGGGTCAGAAACTCTGCCCCATACATTTCTTGGATTCGACGGCGGGCAGCCTGGATCGCTTCTTCGCTCAGGTTGACCGAGTCGGTGCGCATGTAGGTGATGTAGCCGTTTTCGTAGAGATTCTGGGCGACGCGCATGGTCTCGCGCGCGCTGAGCCCTAGCTTGCGGTTGGCTTCTTGCTGCAGCGTGCTGGTGGTGAACGGCGCGTAGGGAGAACGGGAGGTCTCTTTCTCTTCGATTTCGGCGATTCGCCAGACCCCGCGCAGCAGCTGCTGGCGCAGCGTCTCTGCCTGCTGCTGGTCGAGCAACAGAACTTCTTTGCCTGCAACAATCTGGCCGGTCTGCTCGTCAAAATCGCGGCCGCTGGCGACACGGCGACCGTCTATTGTGGTGAGTGTGGCCTCGAAGCGGTGGCTGGGCTGGTCTGGGCGTTTGTGAAGCTGGGCCTTGAGATCCCAGTACTGGCCGGCCACAAACGCTCGGCGCTGACGTTCTCGCAACACCAGCAGACGCACAGCGACACTTTGGACACGGCCTGCAGAAAGTTTGGGGGCAATTTTGCGCCAGAGCAACGGCGAGACGGTGTACCCGACCAGGCGGTCCAGGATTCGCCGGGTCTCCTGGGCGTGCACCAGGTCCAGGTCGATGGCGCGGGTCTCGCGCAGCGCCTGTTCGATCGCCTCGCGTGTGATTTCATGAAAAACCATGCGGCGGATCGGCTGTTTGGGATTCAGCACCTCGCGCAGATGCCAGCCGATGCTCTCCCCCTCCCGATCTTCGTCGGTGGCCAGAATCAGCTCGTCGGCATCTTTGAGCGCACTTTTGAGCTCGGCGATCAGCTTGCGTTTTTTGTCGGGAACCACATAGAGCGGGGTGAAGTCCTCCTCGACATTGACCCCAAGCCGTGACCATGGCTCGCCTTTGTGTTTTTCAGGAATTTCAGCCGCCGAAGCTGGCAGGTCACGCACGTGTCCCATGCTGGCTTTGACCAGATAGTCTTTGGGCAAGAATTTGCCGATGGTCTTTGCTTTGGTCGGCGACTCGACAATTACCAGTTTTTTGCTCATTTTCGCTTCCGTTCCAGACCAAAACCACTGCTGGCGTGGCCTGCTTGTAAACGTGGCAAGTGTAGCATACGCGTTCGGACAATGGAAAATCATCGGGAGCCCTTCCGCTTCCAAGTGGAACGCTTCCCCTGCGCTTTGCGCTTTGGGTGATCGGAACAATGTTGGTATACTGGTGAAATGATCGATCTTGCGCCTGCCTGTTGGTACAGGGGGGGCAGCAAAAATAGATGAAATTGAGCATTGTACGAGGATTTTATGTCATTTACTGTTACCACTGAACCACGCGAAAATCGCCAGCTGGCGGTCACCATCGCAGTTTCGCGCGAACGGGTTGACCAGGAGCTGCGCAAGGCAGCAGCCAAACTCGCCAGCCAGTATCGAATTCCTGGCTTCCGCAAAGGAAAAGCTCCCTACCACATTGTAGTCCAGCAAATTGGCCTGCCCAACCTCTATTCCGAGTTTATCGATGAACTCGGACAGGAGCTTTTCCGCGAGGCGATCGTTCTGGAAAAAATCGAACCGTACGCCCAGTCCTCGCTGGAGAACATCCAGCTGGAACCGTTGACGTACCAAATGGTGGTGCCGTTGGAGCCAGAGGTCAAGCTGGGCGACTATCGGTCTTTGCGCGTCGAAGAAGACCCAGTTGCGATCGACCCCGTCGCCGTCGAAGAGCGTATCAAACGCTATCAGGGCGAGTATTCCAGCTGGCAGGAAGTCACACGTCCCGCGCAATACCAGGATCTGCTTTCGGTGAATGTGCGCAGCGTCATCGCCCCTGAGCAAGAAGGGGCCGAAGAGACAGTGGTGTTGGATGAGGAGAATTGGGAGATCACGCTCGACGAAGCCAACCCGATGGAACCAGCTGGTTTTGACCGCGAACTGCTGGGCATGTGCAGCAGCGAAGAAAAACAATTTGTCGTGAAATGGCCCGAAAATACCAAAAGTATCTACGCCGGCCAAGAAGCACACTTTCAGGTCAAGGTCAACAGCGTAAAAGCCTACGAACGCCCTGAACTCAACGATGCGTTTGCTCAGATGGTAGGGCCTGATTTTCAAACCATGGCTGACCTGGAACATTCGATCGAGGAGAGCCTGAAAGAAGAGACGCGTAAAAACAGCCAGGATCGCTATCTGAACAAAGTACTCGATACCTTGATCGAGAAGAGCGAGCTGAACTATCCGCCGGTAGTGGTCGAAGACCAGCTTGATTCCATGCTACAGACCCTCGAACGCAATCTGCGTCGCTACGGCATCGAAAATCTGGAGAGCTTCCTTCGTCAGAGCCATCAAAACCCAGAGGAATACCGGGAGCAGATGCGTCCCGAGGCAGTTAAACAGGCAGAGCGCAATCTGATCCTCTCTGAAGTGATCAAACAAGAGAGGATCGAAGCGACCGCTGAGGAGATCGAACAGCATCTGCGCCAGTTGCTTGGGGTCAGCCCCGGCGAGGAAATTCCTGAACAGGCCGCTGCTACAGCGACGATGCTGCGTGCCGGAGCCGGGCGCAACATGATTGTCAGCCAGATTTTGGTCGAAAAGGCCAGCACCTTCTTGCAAACCCTGGCACGCACCAGCGACACAGCTGCCAGCGACACAGCTGCCAGCGACACAGCTGCCAGCGACACAGCTGCCAGCGACACAGCTGCCAGCGACACAGCTGCCAGCGACACAGCTGCCAGCGACACAGCTGCCAGCGACACGGCTGCCAGCGACACAGCTGCCAGCGACACAGACTGAACGCTGCTGCTAATGGAACGCAAACGTGCAACAGGAGACGGCTTACATCAGCCATTGTAGAATCTTCCTATTGTAGACAGAGTGACCAGCCGTACGGTCGGCTGAAAAAGGCGGGTTGGCGTTTCAACAAGCTTTTGTGAACACTTCTGTACACAAGAAAGGTAGCAAAAACCGGTATGATCCATCCGAACAATCTCATCCCCATGGTGATCGACAGCTCCAGCCGCGGCGAGCGGGCGTACGATATCTACAGCCTGCTGCTCAAGGAGCGGATCATCTTTTTGGGAACTCCCATCAACGACCAGGTAGCAAATTTGATCGTTGCCCAGCTGTTGTATCTGAACGGCGAAGACCCCAACCAGCCGATCAACATGTACATCAACAGCCCGGGTGGCAGCATCTATGCCGGGCTGGCCATCTACGACACGATGCAGATGATCACGGCGCCGGTCGCCACCTATGCTGTCGGCGTCACGGCCAGCATGGGGACTGTGCTGCTGGCCAGCGGCACCAAAGGCAAGCGCTATGCCCTGCCCCATGCGACGATCCATATGCATCCAGCCAGCAGCGGCGCCCAAGGATACACCGAAGATGTGCGCATCGCCTTCCGAGAGCAGGAACGGGTCCAGACCCAGCTTTTCCATCTGGTCGGCAAACATTCCGGCCACGACTGGAAAGAGATCGAAGAGATGTTTATTCGTGACCGCTATATGAACGCGTTGGAAGCCAAAACGTTTGGGCTGGTCGACCAGGTGCTGGGAAATTCGGACGACGTCGTGGTCATCTCCAAGGAAGGTCAGATCAAATTTGCCAGCGAGGCCGTGCCCAACGGTTCAAACTGAAAAACCGAGGGTGCAGTTCAACCGATGAGCGAATCACAATCGACCCACTGTTCTTTTTGCGGCAAAAACAGCAACGATGTCAACCGTCTGATCGAAGGCATTGACGGTGCTGCCTATATCTGCGACAGCTGTATTTTGCTGGGAGCCGAAGTGCTGGCCGAAGAAGGTGTCGTCACGGGGGGGCTGGCAGGGCGCACCCCGCCCGCCAGCCCTGCCCCCCGGACCCTCCCCAGCCCCCGTGCGATCGTCGAACACCTGGATCAGTATGTGATCGGGCAGAGTCGGGCCAAAAAAGTGCTCGCTGTTGCGGTGTACAACCACTACAAACGGGTCTTTGGCGGCAGCGCGACCGAGGCGACCAAAAGAACAGAGGGGATTCCCGAGAGCGATGTGGAGCTCTCCAAAAGCAATGTACTCTTGATCGGCCCGACCGGCAGCGGCAAGACGCTGCTGGCACAGACGTTGGCCAGGATGTTGGATGTGCCCTTCACGATCGCTGATGCGACCTCTCTGACCGAAGCCGGATATGTCGGCGAAGATGTGGAGACGATTCTGGTGGGCCTGCTGCAAAACGCCAACTGGGATACCGAGCGGGCTGCCTATGGGATCGTCTATATCGACGAAATCGACAAGATTGCCCGCAAGAGCGGCGACAACCCCAGCATCACACGGGATGTGAGTGGCGAGGGGGTGCAGCAGGCGTTGCTCAAAATTGTGGAGGGGGCGGTCGTCAACGTGCCCCCGGCGGCAGGCCGCAAACATCCCCAGCAGGAGTTTATTCAGCTGGACACGCGCAACGTGCTGTTTATCTGCGGCGGTGCATTTGTGCATCTGGCCGACACCGTCCGCCGCCGAATTCATCGCCGGGGCGCGCTTGGGTTTGTCGATGAAGCCAGTTTGCCGGTGCAGCCACAGACCGGCGGCGAGCCCCCCCTGCCCGAGGATCTGCTGACCCGCCGGCGAGAGCTGAAATTGCGCCAGCTGGAAAAGACGAGCCGGGAAGAGAGCGAACTGCTCAGCCAGGTTCAGCCCGAGGATCTGCTGACCTACGGGCTGATTCCAGAGTTTGTGGGGCGCCTGCCAGTCACCGTCAGTCTGGAAGCGTTGGACCGGCAGACTTTGATCCGAATTTTGACCGAACCACGCAACAGTGTGGTTCGACAGTTCCAGCGGCTTTTTGCGATGGATGGTACTCTGCTGGAATTTGAGCCGGCCGCCTTGGAGTCTGTGGCGACCGAAGCATTTCTGCGCAAGACCGGGGCTCGCGGGCTGCGCAGCATCGTCGAAGAGGCACTGCTGGATGTCATGTACGAGATCCCGAGCCGCAACGACATCGTGCGCTGCGTGATCCAGGCCAATGTCTTTACGCAGCACGAATCGCCTCTGCTCTTCAACGCCCATGGACATACCGTGGTGTTGGCCCGCGACCTCAAAAGCGCAGCCTGAGTGTGTCTGCCGACCTCCTCAGCCCTGCCGTTCGGCTTTATCCATTCTTCTGCGCGTGCAGCGCCGCTAGAATTTTTTGATCGGTCACGGGCAGAGGATAGCGTGCCACCTCCTCTATCCCCAGCCACAGCCAGCGCTGGCAGCCGATCGCCTGGGGTTGCCCGCTGACGTGGCGGGCATGAAAGGTGTGCAGCGTGATCCGAAAATGGGTGTAGGCATGGCGGATGGTGGTCAGCCAGCCGAGCACTTCGATCGCGATCCCCAGTTCTTCGTCGATCTCGCGGCGCAGGCAGGCTGCCAGGTCGGCGTCGTCTTTTTCCAACTTGCCCCCTGGAAACTCCCACAACCCCCCCAACAGGCCCTCTGCCGGGCGCTGGGCGAGCAGGAGCTGGCTCTGAAAGGGGGCACCTGCCCAGATGACCCCTGCGGCGACATCGTAGTGAGGGGAAGATTTGCGGGGGCTGCGCAACGGCCGTTCTGTCTGGCGGCCAGCCAGGGCAGCTGCACAGCTGTCAGCCAGCGGGCAGAGCAGGCAGCGGGGCTTCTGGGGTGTGCAGACGGTCGCTCCTAGTTCCATCAGCCCCTCGTTGCAGTCACCTGCTGCGGCGGGTGGGGCTGCCTCGACCAGCATACGGGCCAACTGCCACAGATGTTGCTGCACTGCCGGCTCGTCGATCGGCTGCTCCAGATCGCACAGCCGGGCCAGCACGCGTTGGACATTGCCGTCCAGGATGGGCTCCGGCTGGTTGAAGGCGATGCTGAGGATGGCACCGGCGGTGTACGCGCCGACCCCGGGCAACGCCCGCAAGGCAGCCCGCTCTGCGGGCACCTCCCCGCCATGGTTTTCGACGATTTGGCGGGCCGCTCGATGCAGGTTGCGGGCACGGGCGTAGTATCCCAGCCCCTCCCAGAGTTTGAGAACATCCTGCAGATCGGCCGCAGCCAGTGCCTGGACAGTCGGAAAGCGTTCCATCCAGCGTTCGAAGTAGCCAGCTGCGGTCTCCGCGCGGGTCTGTTGCAGCATCACTTCGCTGATCCAGACGGAATAGGGGGGACGCTGGCCGGCCGGCGCTGCACGCCAGGGCAGCAGCCGCTGCTGGTGGGCATGCCAGTCAATCAGCTGCTCTGCCAGCCGCGCAAAGTCAGGGGCAGCCATCACCTGTAAGCGGTGCCAGACATGCTATTGGGGAGCGGTGAGCGGCGAGAAGAAACATTGCGCCAGCATCGTCATCGCAAAAAAAGCGACGATCAGCAGCCACATCCAGCTGGGAAACCCGCCCTGACGGCGTTCCTTGGGGGGCTTGGGTTTGGGCAAGGGTGTCTGACAACGCCAGCAGACTTCTTTGTCATCTGGGTTCCAAGTTTTGCAATTTGAACAGTCCATAATAGCTTCCTCTTCCTGGCGCTTTCTTTGTATCGTAGCACAGAGGGGCAAAGCCACAAAACGGCTGCCCGAGCCGAGAAAACGGGCAGAAGCCCTTCTGGAAAGAGTTTTTTAGAACTGCGGACATTTGACAAAAAAAATCTGTTGTAGGATACTGCTTTTAGCTAGGAAATGCGTAGTTGCAGCTCCCAGCCTGACATTGCTATCCCAAATTAAGGAGGTGATGTACATGGACAGTACTTGTTTTAGTCTGCGTCCGGTAGCATCGCCTCAGGGATATACTCTCTAGGTGCTACCGGACACCACGAAAAAAGCCCTTGCCTCGGCAGGGGCTTTTTTCGTGGTGTCCGCTTTTCCGTTCCGGTCGGCTCATTCTGGCAGCACGGCAACGCAATCGATTTCGATCAGCATCTGGCCGATCAGCCCAGCCTGCACGGTCGTGCGCGCCGGGTAGGGTTCGCTCAAGAACTGGCGGTAGATCTCGTTCAACACGGGGAAGTCCAGCACGTTGGCCAGGTAGATGTTGACCTTGACCACCTGTTGCCAGGTGGCGCCGGCGGCAGCCAGGATCAGTTCGAGGTTGCGCAGGGTACGTTCGGCCTGTGCCCGGAAATCGCCGGGCTGAAAAAGATTGGTGGCAGGGTCGAACGAGCCCTGGCCAGAAATGTAGAGCGTGCGCCCCTGGGCGACGATCGCCTGAGAGTATGGGGAAGCTGGGACGACAGCTTCTTCGGAAAAGATGACCTCGCGCATGGTTGGGCTCCTTATTTTGCATGTAGCTTCTGTCTGTTCGACACTCTCTTCAGTATAGCACGATTCGGCGGCAGATTCTGGTTTTTGCCCGGCAAGGGCTACAATAAGGGCAACTGTGTTTCCTGGTTTTTTCGTTCTTGCCCGGTAAGAAAGCAGCGCACCATGTTCGATCTGATCATCCGCAACGGTATCCTTGTCGACGGGCAAAGACGTCCACGCTATGAGGCGGACCTTGGCATCTCCGGCGATCGGATCACGGCGATCGGCCCGCTGGCCGATGCCGTGGCCCCCACCGAGATCGATGCCCGGGGGAAGATCGTGGCCCCTGGCTTTATCGATGTCCATGCCCACTCCGACGCTGCCCTGCTCACGCAGCCCCACCTGCTCTCCAAGACCACACAGGGCTTCACCACTGAATTTTTGATGCTCGACGGCATCTCCTACGCCCCTGTCAACCACCAGACTGTGCATGGCTGGATCCAGTATCTGCGTGCTTTGAACGGCCTGCGTTTTGAGCAATATACTGGCTGGAAAAGCATCGCTGAGTTTATGGGGCTCTTCGACCGTCGGGCAGCACAGAACGTAGCTGCGTTCGTTCCCTATGCCAATGTGCGCACGCTGGCGCTGGGTTGCGGTGAGCGCCATGCCAACGACTACCAACTGGTTGACCTGCGCAATCTTGTTCAGCAGGGCATGGCCGACGGGGCCTGTGGTCTGTCGACCGGCCTTGACTATGTAGAAGAATGTTTTGCCACCACCGACGAGATCGTGGCCGCCTGCCAGGGGATACGCGACCCGTGTGGGGTTTACGTCACCCATGTGCGCTACGCCCGCGGCACGTTGGAAGGGGTCAAAGAGGCAGTCGAGATCGGGCGCCGGGCTGGTGTGCCGGTGCATATTTCCCACCTCAAAGGCACCAGCCCAGCCGAAGTCGAGGCCTTGATCGACTACATTGACCTGGTCGCAGTCAACGAAGTCGACTTTTCGTTCGATGTGTACCCCTACATGGCCTCTTCGACCATGCTGCAGTACCTGCTGCCGCTGGAAATCTGGTCGGACGGGGTGCTGGCCGCCTTTGCCCGTCTGACCGAGCCGGCGCTGCGCGACCGCTTCCAACGGCGGCTCGACACGCTGGATCTGGCTGCTATCACCTTTGCCTGGATGCCGGGCCGCCAGAACCAGCAGCTGGCGGGTCTGACGCTGCAGGAGTATGTGCAGCGTACACAGCGTCGGGCCGCCGACGCGCTCTGCGACCTGCTGATCGAGGAAAGCATGGCCGTGCTGCTGGTGTTTCGGCGCGAGGAAAATGGACTCGAAGCGGAGTTCATCGAGCATCCTTGCTACATGATGGGCAGCGACGGTATTTTTTTTGCCGACGGCACCATTCACCCCCGCCAGTATGGGTCGGCCTCCCGGCTGCTCAGCCACTATGTGCGGCGCAAACGGCTCTTTTCGCTGGAAGACGCCGTCTACAAACTGAGCGGATATGCGGCTGCCCGTTTCAAGCTCACCGACCGCGGGGTGCTGCGCAAGGGCTCCTACGCCGACGTCGTGGTCTTCGACCCAGAAACTGTCCACGACCATGCCTCCTTCGAACATCCTCACCGTATTTCGACCGGTATCGAACATGTTCTGGTCAACGGTGTGCCGATTCTGGCTGGCGGCCGGCCGGTGACCGGCGCGCTGCCGGGGCGTTTCCTGCGCTTTGGCTCGGCATGACCGCTGCTTGTCTCTTCTTCTTTGCTCGGCTTTTTGTCTGAAAGGAAGCAACCGCATGAAAAAATCGTTGATGGTCTGGGGCGGCTGGGAGGGCCATGAGCCGCGCCAGTGTGTCCGTCTTTTTGCCCCCCTGATGGAGGCAGCTGGTTATTCGGTGGAGATCAGCGACTCCCTCGATGTCTATCTGGACGCAGACCGCATGCGCCAGTACGCAGTGATCACCCAAGTCTATACCATGAGTACGATCACGCCGGAACAGGAAAAAGGTCTGCTCACTGCGCTTGAAAACGGTGTCGGCTTCGCAGGGTGGCACGGCGGCATGGCCGATGCCTTCCGCAACAACACCCAGTACCAGTTTATGGTCGGCGGGCAGTGGGTGGCCCACCCCGGCAACATCATCGACTATACGGTCCACATCACGGAGCGCAACGACCCCATCACCGCTGGCATCGCCGATTTTGCGATGCACTCCGAACAGTATTACATGCACGTCGACCCCTCCAACGTGGTGCTGGCCACCACCACGTTTGGCAGCCAGCACTGCAGCTGGATCGATGGCACGGTGATGCCGGTGGTTTGGAAACGCCAGTGGGGAGCCGGTCGGATTTTTTATGCCTCGGTCGGCCATGTAGCTGCCGATTTTGAGGTTCCTGAAGCCAAAGAAATTGTCCGCCGCGGCCTGCTCTGGGCCGCCAGAGAGTTTTAACGCGCTGTCTACAACGCTCCCCCCAGGGGGGTATTCTGCCGGAGGACTTGATGAACGATCTCCAACCTGTTGCTGTCGGCTTGATTGGCTGCGGCAACATCAGCGGCGCCTACATGCGCATGTTGAAGACGCTGCCAGCCGTGCAGGTGGTGGCCTGTGCGGATCTGCGCCCTGAGGCCGCCCAGGCGCTGGCTGACCAATACGCTCTGCCCAGCGCGCGTTCGGTGGATGCGCTGTTGGCTGACCCCTCGATCGAGGTGGTGCTCAACCTGACGATTCCACAGGCCCACGGTGCAGTGGCCCTCGCTGCCCTGGAGGCTGGCAAATCGGTCTACAACGAGAAGCCACTGGCCTTGACTCGCGCCGAAGGCCAGCGGATGCTTCTCCTGGCTGCTCAGCAGGGGCTGCGCGTCGGCGGCGCCCCAGATACCTTTCTGGGCGGCGGTTTGCAGACCTGCCGCCAGCTGATCGACGAAGGCGTGATCGGCACCCCAGTGGCCGCGACTGCCTTTATGATGAGCCGCGGCCACGAGCACTGGCACCCCAACCCTGCTTTCTATTACCAGCCAGGGGGCGGCCCAATGTTCGATATGGGCCCCTACTATTTGACCGCCCTGGTCAGCCTGCTGGGCCCGGTGCAGCGGGTGAGTGGCGCCACCCGCATCACCCGCTCGCAGCGCACGATCACCAGCCAGCCACGCTATGGCGAGGTGATCACGGTCGAAGTGCCGACCCATGTGACCGGGCTGCTCGACTTCTCTGCTGGCCCGATCGGGACGATCATCACCACCTTTGATGTCCAGGCCTCCACGCTGCCTTGGATCGAAATCTATGGCACCGCCGGCACGCTGGCCGCCCCTGACCCCAACACCTTTGGCGGGCCGGTGCGGCTGCGGCTGGCTGGCGAGAACGAGTGGCGAGACATTCCGGTCACCCGCCCCTATGTCGAAAACAGCCGCGGGGTGGGGCTGGCCGACATGGCCGAGGGGCTCCGCAGCGGCCGCCCACACCGCGCCAGCGGCGAACTGGCCTACCACGTGCTCGACATCATGCACGCCATCCACGATGCCTCGGAGAGCGGCCGCCATCTGCTGCTGGAAAGCAGCTGTGCACGGCCAGAAGCCATGCCTGGCTGAAAGAGAGGAGTCTGGCAAGCGCCAACGCCCTTTCCAGACTCCCCCCATCCGTCTCCTTGGGCTCGCTGGCTCTCCCGGCCTGGGAGAGCCCCCATCGCGCGGCGCTTGCCGCTGCGTCAGAGGACCATTTCCACGATCCCGCGGTACCCTGCTGCCGCTGCAATCAGATCGGCGACGGCCAGCCGCTCGTCGACGACATGCGCGTCCTCCTCTGCGGCTGGGCCAAAGCCAACCGTCGGGATGCCCAGCACCCCAGCGCTTGACGCCCCGTTGGTGCAAAAACGGTAGGCGCGGATCGCCGGGTCCAGCCCTGCCGCCCGCAACCCCTGCAGCGCCGACTGCACGAAAGGGTGCTCCTCTGCAAAAGACCAGGCAGGAAAGAATTTGGGCGCAGCCAGCGTGGCACCGGTGTAGGTGCGGTGCTCGCCTGCGGCGATCGCAGCACGGTACGCCATGCCTGCCAAACCATGCTGGGCCCGAATCGAATCCAGCACGCTCTCCGCGGTCTCCCCAGGCAACGTGCGACGGTCGTAGGTGACTCGGCAGCGGCTGGGGAGCACCGAATAGCCGGGGTAGGGATCCGAGATCATGTCGGTCAAGGCCAGGATCGCCGCTCCCAGCAGCGCATCGTTCGGAAGGGGCACTGCTTCTACCACCCCGATCAGCCGGATCATCTGGTGAACAGCGTTGATCCCCAGGTGCGGGGAGGAGGAATGGGCCGGTTTTCCGAGGGTCTCCAGGTGGATCTCGGCGCGACCCCGTCCCCCCCGGTTCAAGTTGAGTTCGGTCGCCTCCCCGATCACAACAAATGCTGGCTCTGTCTCGGCAATCACGCGTTCCAGGCTGATCCCCTCCATCACCTCTTCCAGCACGGTGGCGCTGACTGCCACGCGGCCGGCCAGCTGGCTGCGGTCAACTGTCCCGGCAGCGTGCACCATCGCGGCCAGTGCCCCCTTCATGTCGGCTGCCCCCCGTCCATAGAGGTAGCCGTCGACCCGCGCAGCGCCGAACGGGTCGTGTGTCCAGACCGAGCCCGGCGCAATTCCAACCGTGTCACAATGGGCATCGAGGAGGAGTGTCGGCCCTGGCTGCAGCCCATTCACGATGCCGACCACGGTGCCGTTGCGGTCGACGCGCACTTCGTCGAAATGCAAACGCCACATCTCTGCTGCAATTCGCTCCACGACGTTCATTTCTTCGCCGCTCAGACTCGGGATCCGGATCAGATCCTGGGTGAATGCAACCAGCGCTTCTTCGTCGATCTTTGTCGTCATGTTTTCTCGCCTATTGGGTGGAAGTGGTGGCTGGCAGCGCCCACAGCCGACGGGCAGCTGCATGTGCGTTCGCCAAGATCGTGGCTTCGTCGGCGCCCAGCACCTTGCCTTCACGGACGCGCAGCTGGCCAGCCACCATGACCAGCTGCACGTGGCTCTGGTTGCGCCAGAGCACCAGCTGGTCGTAGAGGTTGTGTTCCTCGCTCGGGGTCGGCATGCGTGTGTCGATCAACTGCAGGTCGGCTTGCCAGCCCGGCTCCAACCGGCCCACGTTCTCCAAACCCAGCGCCCGCGCGCCTCCCTCGGTAGCCAGATACCAGACCAACGGCGCTGGCATCACGCGCGGGTCCTGTTTGTGGGCCTTGTGGATGAGAAAGGTGCCGCGCACCACCTCGTAGAAGTCATTGACGTAGCCGTCGCTGCCCAGCCCGACAGGAACCCCAGCCGCCACCAGCTCAGGCACCGGTGCAATGCCAGCGCCCACCTCACAGTTGGAGAGGGGCATGTGGGTCATGCGCACCCCGCGCTCGGCCATGATCGCGATTTCTCGCTCGCTCAGCTGCACGCATTGCGAAGCCAGCATACGCGGGGTGGCGACTCCCAGCCGGTCGTAATATTCCAGCGGGCGCATTCCAAACTGCTGCAGCGCATACTCAGGTTCGTGGATCCCCTCTGCGCAGTGCATGTGCACCGGCACCCCCAGCTCGGCCCCCAACGCATGTGCCTGCTGGATGAACTCGGCTGAGCAGGAAAAGGTCGTATGAAAACAGATCAGCCCGGAGAGCAGCCCTCCCTGCTCCTGGCAGCTGCGCACGAAGTTGGCATTTTCCTGCAGGCCAAGCTGGCCGTTGGCTGGGCTGACCCGCTCGGTCGCTTCAAAGGAGAGCACCGCCCGGATGCCGTGGCGCCGCACAACTTCGGCCTGGGCCGACAGACAGCCGGGAAGTGCGTAGGGGGCTTCGGTGCAGTCGTAGACCGTGGTGACCCCGCTGCGCAGCAGTTCCAGCAGGATCGCGTCGGTAGCGGCGCAGATCAGGTCGTGGTCGAGCCGATCTTCGACCAGCGGCCACCAGAAGTCCTTCAGAAAGGGCCAGAAGCCCGAGGGGGCTTTGTCCAGCGGCAGGCCGTGGGCCAGCAGCCCGTAGAGGTGGGCATGGGCGTTGACAAAACCAGGGGAAAGCGTACATCCGGCGCCATCGACCTGTTCGTCGTCGGCAAATCGCTGCCGCAGCTCGGCGTTCGGTGCCACTGCGTCGATCCGGTCGCCGACCACACGCACCCCCCATCCGCGTCGTGGGGGCTGGCCTGGCCGGTCGATCAAAAAATCTGGTAAAAGAATCATGGTACCTCGCTCAGACCAGCTGGTGTTGCAGCGGGCGTCCTGCCAGCAGGGCCAGGATGTTGTCGTAGTCCGGCGTGCGTCCTTGTCTGCCCGCAGTGATCCCCCCCGCAGCGGTGTGCGGGGTGAGCATCAGATTGAATGTCGGCTCCTGGACGGCTGCCACCAGCGGGTCGCCCCTCCGCAGCGGTTCGTAGGTGTAGGTGTCGAGCGCTGCCCCGGCCAGCTGGCCGGAACGCAGCGCTGCAAGCAGGGCTGCTTCGTCTACGGTCGCCCCTGACCCGCAGTGCACAAAGATCGCGCCCGGCCGCATGCTGGCAAAATAGGAGGCGTCGACCGGCGGCTGGGGCCCCTGGTAGGGCAGCAGCGAGCAGACGATGTCGCTGGCCTCCGCGATTTGCCCGGGGGACGCGTAGTGGATCCCCAGCTGCTCTTCGACCGCTGCGGGCAGCCGGCTGCGTTTGTGGTAGCGCACGGTGCAGTGAAAGCCGCGCAGCAGCTCGACCAACTCCAGCCCGATCTCGCCAAAGCCGAGAATGCCCACGCTGGCACCGCTCAACTGGCCGATGCCGCCGCGGCGGGACCAGTTGTAGGCAAAGTGGTCTTCATCGCCGCGGACTGTCTCGATCCCCCAGTCTGCGGCCTCGGCGGTGACCGCCATCCCCTCGCGCACCCGCTTGAGCGTGCCCAGAATCTGCAGCAGCATCTGCTCTGCCACCATCACGCACCCGCCGATCGGCGCACAACAGACTGCGATCCCTGCTTTTCTCGCCGCAGCCAGGTCGATATCCCAGCTCTGGCGTCCGAGCCGCTGGATCAGCCGCAGCCGGGGGGCAGCAGCGATCAGCTCGGCGTCGACGACACCGGTGCGTTCGGTGATCAAAAATTCTGCGTCGGCGAGCAAGGGGAGCAGCGTTTCCCGGCTGGCCTCTCGTCGGATGACCAGGGCCAGCTCGGGCGGTGCCCCTTCGAGTGCCCATTGCTGATGCTGGAGCCCTCGTTGGGTCAAAAACAGCACATTGTGTTGCTGCACGGTTTCCTCCTGGCGTCGCTCAGTCCAGTTTGTAGGCGTCGGCAAACGCATCGACGACCGGCCGAATGTCGTCCATCATGGGGTAGAGAATCGGGCAGGTCACCCCGGCGTCGATATACTCCTGCACCTTGGCCACGCACGCTTCGCGGTTCCCGACCGCCATCAGACTGCGCACGACATCGTCGGGGATGATCCGGGCTGCTGCCAGATACTCCGCCTCGGTGGCCGGCCAGCCCATCACCGCCTGCACACGCTCGATCAGATCTTCGGGCACGTTGCTGGCCTTCATGATGTGGGGCTCGGTGGCCAGGTAGTAGGCGACGAGCTTTTTGCCTTCGAACATGGCTGCTGCCGGATCCTGGTCGCTGAGCGAGCAGACCAGCAGTTCAGGCCGGTCGATCTCGTCGAGAGACTTGCCAGCTTTGGCAGCGCCTTTTGCCACCAGTGCTACAGCGCGGCGGATATAGTCGACGGAGACCACATAATTGAGCACCACGCCGTCGCAGATCTCACCGGTCAGTTCGAGCATCTTGTCGCCTGTGGCGCCGATGTAGATGGGAATCTCGCGTGGGCGCAGGTCCCCGAAGACCACATCGAGCCGCACCCGGTCGAGGTTGACGAACTCTCCTTGGTAGGTGACCTCCTCCATGGTGAAGAGTTGACGGCAGGCTTCGACATATTCGCGCATGGCCTGGAGCGGTTTGACGCGACGTACTCCAACTCGACTTGAGATTGGCTCCCACCAGGCGCCCAGCCCCAGCATCACGCGCGAAGGGGCGTCGGGGTCATTGCTGGTCTGCTGGCCCAGCTCCCACAAGGTGCTCCACGACGCGGCAATCACGGCCGGGTTGCGTGTCCAGATCGGCAGCACGCCCGACCCGACCCGCAGCCGCTGGGTGCGGGTCAGAAAGGCCGACATCATGACAATGCAGTCGCGCGCCAGTCGGGTGTCGGCCTGCCAGATTTCGCTGAAGCCGCGCGATTCAGCGTACTGAGCGATCTCCAGCTCGTAGCCGAGCGGGTGTTTGTCTTGCATGTAGAGCGCAAAGCGTGGTTGGGTAGCCATAGGGTCTCCAGTCAACGTACAGGATCAACGCAACCGTCCAGCGAACGCCAAGGGGTCAGCCACTGTAGATCTCCAGCGCCTCGCTGCTGATCCCAACCTGCAGATCCTGCATCTGGGCGTCGAGTGCCCGGTTGAGATCGTCAGGGAAGCTCTTCCACTGAGCCAGCGACTCCCAGCGCACGAGGATCACGACCTCGTCCGGGTGGTCGATGCTGGGCCAGACTTCTTTGAGAAGAAAGCCGTCGTGTGCGGCCAACGCCGGTGTCCAGATCGCCGCATCGCGAGCGAGCCATTCCGCTCGCCTGCCAGGGGCACACGTGGCACGAAGCATTTCGATCACAGCCATAAAAACTTGCCTCCGTTGTATGAGATGCGGGGGAGGTTCAGCCAGCAAACGCCTCGCCGCCGTCGACGAAATAGACGTGTCCGCTCAGAAAGTCATTTTGGATCAGAAACGCGATCGTGCGTGAGACATCTTCCGGAGCGCCCAGCCGTTTGACCAGGGTCTGCTGCCGAGCAGCTTCGCGCTGCTCCTCCGTGAAGTCCGGCGGCATGAGCACAGGGCCGGGCGCCACCGCATTGCAGCGGATGGCAGGTCCGAGCTCCCGAGCGGTGTAGTGGGTCAGCTGGACGACGCCCGCCTTGGCGATGGCGTGGTGTCCCAGCCCTGGCCAGACCCTGTAGACTGACAGATCGGCCACGTTGATGATCAGACCCCGTCCCTGTCGCAGCAGGATGGGTGCCACCGCCTGCGTGCAGAAGAAGGCCGCCTTGACCGTGATATCGTTGCACAGGTCATACTCGGCCTCGGTGACGGCCAGAAAAGGGCGCATGAGCCAGGGGGAGGCGTTGTTGATCAGCACGTCGATGCGCCCAAAGTGTGCGGCGGTCTCTGCCACCCAGGCGCGCATGGCGTCGAGGTCGCGCAGATCCAGTGCTGTGGCGGTGCAGCGTACCCCCAGCTGCTCGATGTCCGCCTGGGTCTTTTCCCAGGGTTCACCGGGCAGGTAGGTGAAGGCGATCTGCGCGCCCTGGCTTGCCAGGTACAGGCCATGCGCCCGCCCCAGCCGGATTGCACCGCCCGTAATCAGCACCACAGCCTCTGCGAGTTCCATCGTCTCACCTCCCTGCTCGGGTCTGCACCTTGCCAAAGAATGATTCTTGCAGCACGCTGTAGTTGATCTCCCCGGCGCTGAAGCTCCGCCCTGTCCGCAGGTTGTTGAGGTGCAGCAGCGCCGGCGAGTGCAGGTCAAGGGGGATTTGGTAGAAGTCGCGGCCTGCATCCTCGTAGATAGCGACGAAGGGGCGACCATAGGCGGGGGAGGCAGCCGAGACCACCTTGTCGATCACTGCCTCGATGGACGCATCGTCGGTATCGACGAGGAGGGTGGAGACGCCGCCGTAGAGCAGTGAATCGTTGATGCGGCCCATGGCCACGACTTCGTCGTGGATCAGCGGTGGGATCACGCCGTAGCCGTAGGCGGCGTTCACGCAGCGCACGTCGAAACCTTCTTCTGCCAGCCGGTGCAGCGACTGCTCGACGATGCGCGCGGCTACCTGCACGGCACAGACGAGGCTGGAATTGGGGGCAACCAGAAGATAGAGCTGCTCCGGTTGAAGGGCGCACGCACGGGCAATCGCCATCGCCCAGTCGTCGGTCACCGGCTCGGCGGTCTGGATGGCGATCACCCCTTCGCTGGCCTGGTCGCGGTAGTCGATCAGGTCGAAATAGTGGTCAAGATTGGCATGGTTCAAGGCCCGCGCCGGCCCGGCCAGAATCGGCGCCCCTTCCCGCGCCCCTTCCAGACGCCAGCCTGCGATCTGTGACGCGATGCACGCCAGCTGTGGGTGGTCGACCATCACGCGCACGGCAGAGAGCATGCGTTCGCCCAGAGCGAACGGCTCGTAGCTCACCTCGGCGAGCCCACCCAGGGTGATCTGTGTGTAGGCCTTGCCGGCCGCCCACCCCCCCGGGACCTTCTGTCCCATGTCGATCACGGTGGCGCCGCAGGCAAGGCGGTTGACTGCCACACCCAAAGGCTCTGGCGCTTCCAAAATGCGCCGGACAATCTTCATGGCCTCACGGTTGATGCTGATCCTGTTGTCCATCGTTTTCCCCTATGGAGGGCCAGCCTCCAGCACGCCCAGCCCGCCATCGACGGGGAGTACAGCGCCGGTGATGTAGCTGGCAGCGTCCGAAGCCAGAAAAGCCACGGTGGCGGCGATCTCGGCTGGGTCGCCGAAACGTTTGAGCGGCACATAGTTGCTGAAATTCTCTTCGCCGAGCGCTGAGATGCCGGCACGCAGCGCCTGGGTGTAGATCAGACCGGGAGCGACCGCGTTGACACGAATCCGGTAGGGTGCCAGATCGAGCGCCATGGCGCGCGTCAGTGCCTCCAGGGCACCTTTGGTGGCCACATAAAGGGTGCGGTTTTGGATGGTCTGGCGGGCCAGAATGGTGCTGATGTGGAGGATACTGCCACCGGCCCCAGCCTCGATCATCTGGCGGACGACCCGCTGGCTCATCAGATACGGGCCGCGCACATTGGCGGCGAACATCTGGTCGAACGCCTGCGGGCTGGCATCCAGAAAAAAAGAGCGGTCGATCCCGGACGCGTTGTGCACCAGCACCCGCAGCGGCCCCCACAGGCTGCCGACCTCGTCGACCATGCGGCAGACATCTGCCTCGTTGCCGAGATCGCCCTGCAGAGCCCTTGCCTGTCCACCGGCTGCGGCGATCGCAGCACACACCTGCTCGGCACCGGGCCGATCTTCCCGGTAGTTGACGACAACCCGGGCACCCGCAGCCGCGAAAAGCTGTGCCGTCGCCGCCCCAATCCCCCGCGAAGCGCCGGTCACCAGGACGTTCTGGCCGCTGAAGTCAAAATGATAGTTCGTCACAGCGGTTTTCTGCCCCCTTTCCGCCCATGTGCGTCTGTGCTCCGTAGACGCTTTTTTCTGTGTTGCCCCGAACAGGATCCGACGGCTCTTGCCCCGTTGCATCTTTACTGCAACGGGGCAAGAAGCTACGCTCGCAGCACGCTGCGGATCCCTTCGACCACCTGTTTTTTGCCGGGGAGGATGTATGTTTCCAGCACCAGCGAGAAGGGAATGGGCGCATCGAGCCCTGCGACCCGGACCACCGGGGCTTTGAGCGCCCGGAAGCATTCTTCGCTGATCGTGGCGCTCAACTCGGCGGCGAGCCCCCCCAGCTTGGGCGCTTCGTTGGCCACCACGGCGCGGCCCGTCTTGTGCACCGACGCCAGCACGGTCTCGGCGTCGTAGGGGCGGATCGTGCGCAAGTCGATCACCTCGACGTCGATTCCTTCCTGCTCCAGCTCGCTGGCAGCCGCCAGTGCTTCGTGGACCATTTTCATTGTGGCGACCACGGTCACATCTTTGCCCGGGCGAGCGATGGCTGCCTTGCGCAGCGGGGTCGTGTAGTGGCCCTCAGGCACCTCCCCTTTGAGGCGGTAAAGCGCCTTGTGTTCGAGAAAGAGAATGGGGTTGTCGTTTTCGATCGAGGCGAGCAACAGCCCCTTGGCGTCCGCCGGCGTCGCCGGTGCCACGATGACCATTCCAGGTACGTTGAGGAACCACCCTTCCACCGACTGTGAGTGGTGGGGCCCGCCGCCAAAACCGCCGCCGCAGGCGGTGCGCACCACGATCGACGCCTTGAACTGACCGTCGAACATATAGTGCATTTTGGCTGCGTTGTTGACCAGCTGGTCATAGCACTCCCCCAGAAAATCGGCGAACATGATTTCGGCCACGGGGCGCAGGCCGACCATGGCCGAACCGACCGCAGTGCCGATGATGGCAGCCTCGGAGAGCGGTGTATCGCGCACACGCTCTGCGCCATACTTTGCCCACAGCCCCCGGGTGACACCGAAATCGCCCCCCATTTCGGCAATGTCCTCGCCCAACAGATAGACGTTGGGGTCGCGCGCCAGGCTGATGTCGAGGGCCTCGTTGAGCGCCTGCACAAAGGTACGGGTGCGGACCGTGGTTGCGCTCATCGGAGTTCCTCCCCGCCAACGTAGACATCCGCCGTCGCCTTGGCCGGGTCGGGCATGGGGCTGTTTTTGGCGAAGTCGATCCATGTTTCGATCTGCTGCACCACCTCGGCCTCGATGCGGTCGAGGTCTGCAGCCTGCAAGCTGCTCTGCGCGCCAATTTTCTGGCGAGCCAGCCGGATCGGGTCGCGATCCTCTTTCCAGTAGCGCACCTCTTCTGCCGGGCGGAACTCACCGGAGAAGAGACCCTGCCAGCGCCAGGTTTTGAACTCCAGGAAATAGGGGCCGTTCCCTGCTCGGATGGAGTCGACCGCCCTGGCGACTTCGGCATAGGCCAGTTCGATCTCGTTGCCGTCGACCTGCACACAAGGCATGCCGTAGCCGCGCGCCAGGTCAACGATGTCGGCGGAGGCGTGCCCTTTGCCGACGGGCATGGAGATGGCGTAGCCGTTGTTGACACAGGCGTAGAGCACCGGTAGCTTCCAAATGGCCGCCATGTTCAGGCTTTCGTGGAATTCTCCGCGGCCGACAGTGCCATCCCCGATGATACAGCAGGCGACGTTGGGCTGTTTGCGCATCTGCCATGCCAGCGCAACCCCTAGCACGGTCGCCATATAGGAGCCTTCGACAGCGTTGTCGCCAAAATTGCCGACCCGTGGATTGGCGCTGTGGAGGCTGCCTCCCTTGCCGCTGCAGACCCCGGTGGCACGACCAAAGAGCTCCGCCATGATCCGTTCGCCGTCCCCCTGGTGTTTTTCTTGCGCCAGAGCATTGATGCCGTGGCAGCGGTGGTCCGGGAAAAAACAATCGGTCGCCTTGAGGTGCGCGGCCAGCGCAGCCTGGGTGGCTTCCTGGCCAACCCCGGTGTGCAGCATGCCCGGCACATTGCCCTTTTTGAATTCGCGTTCCAGACCGAACTCAAAGGCTCGGATCAGCCACATGTCTCGGTACAGATCGACCAGAGTCTCTATGTCCAAAGCCATCAGAAGCTCCTTTCACAGCTCATGGAAAAGACGCCAGACCTTTTCCGGGGTGATCGGCAGGTCGCGCACACGCACACCGACCGCATCGTAGACCGCGTTGGCCACTGCGGGTGCCACACCGTCCATCGGAATTTCAGCGACCGCCTTGGCGCCGTAGGGGCCGCTTGGTTCGTAGGTGGGTACCAGAATCGCCTGGACGACGGGTACCTCGTCGGCTTGGAAGATGCGGTAGTCCCCGAAACGGGTCGCCAGAGAACGCCCCTCTTCGTCGTAGACCATCTCTTCGCTGACCGCATAGCCCAGCGCCTGTACCAGCCCCCCCTCGATCTGTCCTGCGGCAGTGCGCGGGTTGATCGCCGTCCCGCAATCGACTGCCATCACCAGCTGGGTGACCGTGACCTGGCCGGTCTCGGTGTCTACCTCTACTTCGGCGTATTGAGCGCCGAAGGGGGGGGGCGAGTGCATCGACATATGGGACGCAGTCGCCATGATCTGGCGATGATCCGCCACATGGAGGCTGTGCAGCGCCACCTCCGCCAGACTGACCGAACGTCCGTCGGGAGCGGTGACCCGCCGATCGCGCAGCAGCAGCTCGACATCGCCATGCAGCGTCAGCATCAACGCAGCCCGCTCGAGGATCTGGTCGCGCACCTGCTCGGCCGCCTTTTTGACCGCCCCCCCCGAAATATAGGTCGTCGACGATGCGTACGCGCCGGTGTCGAAGGGGGTAAAATCGGTGTCCGACGAATAGATCACGATGTCGTTGAGAGGTGCGCCCAATGTCTCCGCAGCGATCTGCGCCAGCACCGTGTCAGAACCGGTGCCCAGGTCGGTGCCGCCCACCAGCACATTGAAACTGCCGTCGTCGTTCATTTTGATGCTGGCCGCCCCCATGTCCATGCCGGGAATCGCCGTGCCGTGCATACAGAGTGCCATGCCCAGCCCCCGGCGGATGTGGGGGCGGGCCGGGTCGATCCGCCAGGCGGGATCCCCGCGGCGGTCCCAGGCAATGGCCGCTGCGCCTTGGGTCACACATGGCTCAAGCCCGCAGCTTTGCACGATCTGCGGCTGGCGTCCACTGTCTCCCTCGCCCAGTGCAGCGGTAATCGGAATCGGGTCCCCTGAACGCACCGCGTTTTTGAGCCGGAACTCGACTGCATCCAAGGCGAGTGACTCGGCGATCTCCTCCATCAGGCTCTCCAGCGCAAATTCACCCTGTGGTGCGCCATAGCCGCGGAACGCTCCCGGTGTTGGGATGTTGGTGTAGACCACTGCAGCTGTGAACTGCATATGGGAAGCGCGGTAGGTCGCCAGCCCGCGTAGGCCTGCTACGCTGCATACGGTCAGCCCGTGTGTGCCATAGGCTCCGGTGTTGGAGACAATGTGCAGGTCGAGCGCGTGCAGCGTGCCGTCCTCTTTGACACCAGCCCGGAAGGTCACGACCATCGGGTGTCGCGAGCGGGCACTGGTGAACTCCTGGCTGCGCGTGTATTCAAAACGCACCGGCCGTCCGGTGGCAATCGTCAGATGGGCGCAGAGATCTTCGATCAGCATCTCCTGCTTGCCGCCGAACCCGCCGCCGATGCGCGGTTTGACCACACGAATGCGTTTGACCGGCAGCCCGATCAGCGGGGCGATCATGCGACGCACATGAAAAGGCACCTGGGTGCTGGTGCGGATCACAAGCCGTTCGTCTTCGTCCCAGTAGGTGACCACAATGTGCGGCTCGATGGACGCCTGCTGCACCTGGTGCACATGGTAGGTGCGCTCGAAAACATGGTCGGATTCCACCAGCCCCTGCTCGACATCGCCGACCGCAGCATGAATTTGGACAGCAATGTTGCGTTCCACATCGGCAATGCCGACCGCGTCGGGCTCGTCGTGGATCACCGGCGCCCCTGGCTGCATGGTCTGCAGCGGGTCAAAGACTGCCGGCAGCAGCGTATATTCGACCTCGATCAGGTCGAGCGCGGCCCGGGCAATCTCGGGCGATTCGGCCGCCACGACCGCCACACGGTCTCCCACATGGCGCACCTTGCTGTCGAGGGACACCTGGTCCCAGGGGTGCGGATTGGGCCAGGTCTGCCCGCCCGAAGCATAGATCACGCGCGGCAGATCCGCGTAGGTCAGCACCGCATGCACCCCCGGCAGCGCCCGGGCACGAGCTGTATCGATGCGTTGGATGCGGGCGTGGGCATGTGGGCTGGTCAGCAGGGCAGCGTGCAGCATGCCGGGCAGGTCGATGTCGTCGGCAAACGCTGGCTTGCCTTTGACCAGCTTGACCGCGTCGACTTTGATCTCGGGGTGGCCGACCACGTCGGTCGTGGGCTGGGTGTCGACGGTCGGAAAGGTAAAAAAAGCGACCTGCGGTTTGGTGAGCAGATCCCCGCCGGGCAGGTCTGGCTCCTGGGGAGGGCGAAGGGCATCGAAGAACCCTGTGAGCGGCAGGCTGTCTGCAGCGTCGAGGGGCGGCACCGCCTCGCCGCGCAGCAGGGCAGCTGCGCGCTGGACAGCTTCGACCGGTTTGACATACCCGGTACAGCGACAGAGCACCCCTCCCAGCGCCGAGCGGATCTCGGCCTCGCTCGGCGTCAGGGTTTTGTCCAGCAGCTCCTGGGCCGCCAGCACCATTGCCGGTGTGCAAAAGCCACACTGGATCGCTCCCGTCTCGGCAAAGGCCTGCTGAATCGGATGCAGCGGCGCCCCGGGGCCGCGGTCGAGCGCCTCCACCGTGTCAACCCGGTGGCCCTCCATCTGCGCTGCCAACAGCACACAGGTAGGAGCCAGCCGACCCTCCACCAACACCGAGCAGGCACCGCATTCGCCACTTTCGCAGCCGTGCTTGACACTCCACATCCCACTGCGGCGCAGCAGCGCCATCAACGTCTCGTCTTCGCGGCAGTCAAACGAACGAAGCTGGCCGTTCAACGTCAATTGAATCTTCATCGAAACCTCTCCTTATTGCACTGCGGCAGCCAACGCACGGCGTGCCAGCACCTCTGCCATGGCGCGGCGGTAGGCTGCGCTGCCCCGATAGTCGCCCACAGGATCCACCTGTGCGGCAACCTGTTCGACCAGGCTGGCAAGAACGCTCTGCCCCTCTCCCCCTGTCTCCACTGCCAGGATCGGCGAGACGCTGGCGCCAGCGACCGCCACGCGTACAGTCTGGCCGGCGGCGACAGCGACTGCAGCCACGATGGCCTGGTCGAGCGGCGTGCGCGCCACACGTGCCAGCCCCGCGCGCGGCGCCGTGCCGAGGTCGAGGAGCACTTCGGCCAGCAGCAGCCGGGCAGAGGGTCGATATTCGCGCAAAGGCAGCTCCCCTCTCTCCTCTCCTTTCCCCTGCACGCTTCCTCTTGCCCCCAGTGCCAACAACGCCAAGAGCACTTCAGGGGGGCCGTCTGCTGCTCCTTCGACGGCGCCGGCCAGCGTGGCCAGGGTGCGTCGCGATTGGGGGGCTGCCAGCTCGGCGGCTGCGGACAAGATGCCACCAGCGATCGCCCTGACTGCCGGACTTTCGACCAGATCCTGCAGCGGCGTGGCAGCCCCGATCCGCAGCAGATGGCTGTCGACGCGCACATAGCGCCAGGGCAGCTCCTGCAGATCGACCAGCGCTGACGCTGGCGGGAAGCCCCCTTCTGGCACCCGGGGTCTGGGGATCAGCGGTGCGGTTGTTACGGTTGTGCGCTCCAACAAAGCCAGCGCGCGTTCGACGCTGGGTACGCGCTCGTATTCACGGATCTGCGCGGCCATTTTGCCTCCCTCGTTTGCTCATACGTATACTGGGTCTTTTGCAGAATAGCACACAGACGAAAAACTTGTCAAGTTTTATTCACAAAAATCAAGTGGCATTAAATTTTGAAAGGTGCCCATTCTATTCTCGTTCCGTTCAAGTGCAAAGAGAAGGAAAGGTATGGCCATCTGTCTGGCGGCCAAAAACTTGCGTAAATTTGATTTGAAAACATTGACACAGACCTACCCCTCCGGCGCCACAGCAGAATTGCTCCGAAAGTAGCAACTCATGGCTGCGCATCAGCACCACCTCACCAGATGACATTTGGTTGACATTGGGGCGGGTGCAGTGTACACTCAGCGCATGGCCATCAAAACACACTCTTTTCAGCCGCACTCTGCTGGCGAAGCGGACGCGGTGCAGACGTTTGGAAATCGAATTCGAGCTCGGCGTCACGAGCTCGGGATCAGCCTGGGGGTGTTGGCTGAGCGCACCGGGCTGACCGCCAGTTTTTTGAGTCTGGTCGAGCGCGACTTGAGCAAGCCGTCGCTCAATTCGTTGCGCAGCATTGCCGAAGCGTTGGCGGTACCGACCTTTTATTTTTCACAGGAGTCCTCGGTCGGCCGTGCGGCGGCGCAGAATCCGGTCGTGCGCGCGAGCCAGCGGGTCCAGATCACCTATCCGCCGGGCGATGTGACCAGTGAGCTGCTGGTGCCCAACCTGCGCAACAAATTGCAGGTCATTGTCTCACAGATCCAGCCCTCTGCTGGCAACATTGCCCGTCCGCCGCAGATCGAGACCGAAGAGTGTCTGTTGGTGCTGGCTGGAACCCTGCGTGTGGTGTTGGGCGACCAGGAATACGAGCTGGCGGCAGGGGACAGCATCTATATCCAGGGCCAGGAGCTGCGAGAGATTCGGGCCCTGGGTCAGCAGGAGGCAGTTTTTCTTTCCGCTGTGACGCCGCCGGCGTTTTGAAAGGAGGGGGAGGCGCATGGAGAAGGTCGACCTGCTTGTCCGTCATGCGGTGATCGTCACCCAGAACTCCGATCGTGTCGTCTTGCAGGATGGGGCGTTGGCGGTGCTCGGCAATCGGATCGCCGCCATCGGCACGACGGACGAACTGGATGCGCGTTTTCAAAGCGACAATCTGCTGGATGCGCGTGGGAGGGCGCTCTTTCCGGGTCTGGTCAACCTGCACACCCATCTTTTCCAGTCGGCGGTGAAGGGGTTGGGGGAGGACATGGCTGTCGAGCAGTGGGTGCAGGCGGTCACGTTTCCAACAGCGGCGGCGCTCAGCGCCGAAGAAGCCTATCTCTTTGCGATGGTGAGTTGTCTGGAGAATTTGCGCAGCGGGGCCACGACGGTGATGGAATTTATGTATGGGCTGCAGGACCCAGCTGTGCATGAGGCAGTGATTCAGGCGATGGTCGACAGCGGGCTGCGCGGGCGTTACACGCGCTATGTCGCTGATACGGGTGCAGCGATGGGGCTGCCTCCTGCGCTGATCCAGCCGGCCGATGAGGCGCTGGCACATGTGCGTGCGTTGCAGTCGGCCTACACGGGGGCAGGTGATGGACGTCTGGATGTCGGCCTTTCTATCGGGGTGATCTGGGCGATGACCGAACCGGGGCTGTGTGCGGTGCGCCGCTGCGCCGACGAGACGGGGATGACGATCACGATGCACATCAACGAGAGCCCTTTCGACAACCTGTCGGCACAGCAGCAGTGGGGGCGCAACACAATCCCGCTGCTGGCCGAGTGTGGTGTGCTGGGTCCTGACCTGATCGCCGTGCACTGTGTGCACATGACAGACGAGGACATCCGGCTTTTTGTCGAGCACGGTGTTGCGGTTGCCTACAATCCGGTCAGCAACATGTATCTTGGCTCTGGCATTCCCCCGGTTGTGGAGATGGAGCAGGCAGGGGTGACGATCGGGCTGGCTACGGACGGTTCTGGCAGCAACAACTGCCAGGACATGCTGGAGACGTTGAAATTCAGCGCGCTGCTGCAGAAGGTCCGCCAACAAAATCCGGCCTGTGTGCGGGCCCAGCGTGCGCTGGACTGGGCAACCTGCGACGGTGCCCGGGCGTTGGGGCTGGCCGGCCAGGTCGGTGTGCTGGCACCGGGTCTGTACGCTGACTTTTTTCTGGTCAACCCGTTCACCCCCAAGGCGACCCCGGTCCACGACCCGGTTGCGACGCTGGTCTATTCGGCGGGCCAGTCCAACATCGAGACGGTGGTGGTGAACGGGCGGGTTCTGTTGGCGCACGGCGCCTTTGTCCAGTTGAACGAAGCAGAGCTGCTGCACGCTGCCCAGCACGCTGCCCAGAACCTGGCCCACCGCGCCGGCACCGAACGGCTGCTCGACCGCCGCGGTCGCTGGCGGCCGGTATGAGTGCGGGTGTCGTTTGGGGAGAGATGGAGTGTACCGGTTCAGGGGCGAGAGAACGGGCTCTTCTGCTGCGCTTGCACTCTTTGGCTGTGGATTGTATACTACGGCCATGATCTCCTTGCTGGATTTTCCATCGCTGCCATGAGTTCGGCGGGGTTTTTGCTGGCTGTGCTCTGCTGGCTGGCCGCTGTTGGCCTGTTGCGTCGTTTTGTGCGCCGCTGGGCAGGGCTTTGGGCAGATGTGCTGGCTGCCGGGGTGCTCTGGCTGCTGGTCACAGGTTTTTTCTGGCGGACGTTGAGCGGAGATGTCTACCAGCCAGCGGATGGCGGCGATCTCGCCAGCTTTTTGTTTCCGACCTATCGTTTTGCGGCAGCCACCCTGGCGCAGGGTCTTCTTCCGCTCTGGAATCCGACCTTGTACGGCGGCGCGCCTTTTGTCGGTGACATCCAGTCTGGTTTTTTCTACCCATACAACCTGCTGCTCTTTTGGGGGACCCCCAATTTTTCGTATCAGGCGCTGCAGGGGGCGGCGATCGCCCATCTGTTTTGGGCTGGGCTTGGCATGTATCTGTTGTTGCGCACCCTCCGCTGGCCGCAGGAACCGGTCAGCCGACCTGCTGCGCTCTTTGCTGCGCTGGTCTTTGCTTTGGCGGACCCTTTGCTGTTGCATCTGGGCAACCTCAATTTGATTGCGGTGTTGAGCTGGCTGCCCTGGGTGCTGGCTGCGTTTGTGCAGGGGCTTTCGACCGGGCAGTGGCGTTGGAGCGCGCTGGCAGGGCTCTTGTTTGCGCTGGCCATTTCGGCCGGCCATGCGCAGAGCGCGCTGTATATCGGTCTGGCGCTTTTGCTGCTGGCCTTGGGGTGGAGTCTGGCGGTTCCAGAGATGGCGAGAGGGGAGCTGGCGGCCAGGTTGGCTGCTGTTCTGCTGCTGGCGGCGCTGCTGGCGGCTCCTGTGCTGCTGCCGGCGTTCGAGCTGACCCGCTATGCCATGCGCAGCGAATTTACCTATCAGGAGACCGTGGCTTTTTCGTTGGCGCCGACCCAGCTGCTGGCTGGGCTGGTCACGCCCTCACTGTTTGGGCGGGGTCCGGCCTTGCACTGGGGGTTGTGGGAGCGTGTTGAGCTGCCCTACCTGGGGGTGCCGGCGCTGCTGTTGGCCCTGGCTGGGCTGGTGCTGGCCTGGCCGGAGGCGAGACGCCGGCTCTGGCTGTGGGGGACGCTGGCTGTTTTTGGGCTGTTGGTGGCGTTGGGGGCCTACACTGTCGTGCACGGCTGGCTGACCCTGATCTTGCCCTTTTTTGACCAGCTGCGTGCCCCGGCGCGTGCCCTGGTGCTCTGGGCGTTGGGGATGGGGGTGCTCTCTGCTGTGGGGTTTGAGGCGATCGCGCAGCGGCTGGCCCGTGCACGGTTTTTGGATCGATTTTTGCAGGCCGGTGCGCTGTTGTTGGCGCTGGCAACCCTGCTCTTTGTCGGGCTGCTTTTTGTCACGCAGGCAGACTCGACCGCCTTTTTGCGGGCCTCACTGGCGGCATTGGCATCGGCGATTGCGTTGGGCAGCTGGCTGGGCACCTGGGGGCTGGTTGTTGCCCGCCAACAACAGCGGCTCGGCGCTGCTCTTTTTGCCGTGCTGACGACTGGCCTGCTCTTTTTGGAGTTGGCCGCTGCGGGCGCCTACACCGATGTCAGCGAGCAGGACCCGACGCTCGGCTTCCAGCAGGATGAGGTGATCGCCTTTTTGCGCAGCGACCCCGATCTCTTCCGGATCGACACCCGTACCGGGCTCGACGGGCTCTGGCAGCCCGACACAGCAGCGCTGGCGGGTCTGCAGGACATCGGCGGAATCAGCAACCCGTTGGCCCTGCGCAGCTACCACACCTTTTGGGAGGAGAGTGGCGGCCGGGCCACACGCCAGTACGACCTGCTCAACATCAAATATGTGCTGGTCAAAGAGGGGACGCCGCTGCCCGAGGGCAAATTTGTCAAAGTGCTGGGCCCGCTGCAGGGGATTGAGGTCTACGCCAACCAGGATTGGCTGCCGCGTGCCTGGGTTGCCCCGGCGGATGCCGAGCTTTCTGCCCTGCTGCCCCCCGCCGCGCCGCCTGCTGCCCAGCCGCTGGCCTACAGCCCGACTGCCATGCAGTTCGAGGTGACGGCGCCGGAGGCGGGCTGGCTGGTCATCAGCGAATTTTGGTATCCGGGGTGGGATGCAACGGTGAACGGGACGGCCAGCCCGATCGAACAGGTCAACGGCGCGCTGCGGGCTGTCGCCGTCCCTGCGGGCCGTTCGGTGGTGGCGTTGGCCTACCGGCCCGCCTCGTTTGCCTGGGGGCTCGTCGGCTTTGCTGTGGGAATTTTGCTGCTGGCTGGCCTGGCCTTTTGGCGCTGGCGGGCAGGGGGCCGCCTCTAGTGTTTTGTCGAGCGTAATTTGATAGAAATATTAGAGATGTTATTGTCAATTATTTTACCATTGACAAAACACCAGGTGACCTGTGCTTTAGACCAGGAAACAATGCCAAAGAAAATTAGGGAACTGATCAGAGACCTTGAACAAGCCGGTTTCGTCAACCGTGGTGGCAAAGGAAGTCACCGCAACTTCGTTCATCCAAGAGTGACGAAACCGGTTGTAATTTCAGGGCAGCCTGGTGCGGATGCCCAACGTTACCAAGAGAGAGCAGTCAATATTGCCATAGAGGAATCAAAGAAATGACCGAAAGCGCCCGCTATGTGAAGATAGTCGAGTGGTCTAATGAGGATCAATGTTTTGTTGGTAGCTGTCCTGGTCTATTTTATGGAGGCTGTCATGGGAGCGATGAAAAAAAAGTCTTCGCTGAGCTCTGTAAAATTGTCGAGGAAACCATCGAACTGTATAGACAAGACGGTAAATCTTTGCCTCCTACAACGGCAGGAAAAGATTACGCAAATAAGATGCTGAACGTCGCCTGACGAAGCGCTCCAGCCGACCGCCTTCCGCTACGCTCCAGGCGTCGGCTGAGCTTTAGGGATCGTCATAAAATAATCTACTTGATCTGGTCGACCAACGCAGCGATGGCAGAGTGGCGGCCATGGATACAACTGCCGGAATGTGTCAATAACGATGAGACACGGAAAACGGAACAATTCCTGTCGCGTGTGCTCGTTGTTCCGGCAATCCCAGCGTTCGGCAATGATGAGTGGCGGGTTCTTGCCGAGTTGCGGTGCATTTTTCCCGGCACTGGACACCAAGGGATTCGGCAAGGAAGTTGTGAGGCGGAGTTGGGCGGCACAAATTTCTCCTGGTCCCGCTGTTCGTCGGTGTTAGAGTGGATCCAGGAATTTGGATAATCAGCACGGCTGAAATAAAGTCCTGAATTACCATGCATAGCCCCGGCGGCTTGGTGACCAGATATTTGGTGATGCGGAAGTCGCTACCAGCCCTCTGACGGGACGCTTTTTATCACGTTTCGGCTGGCAGGCTCCCTGCCGGTGTATGTCATCGAGCAGGTATACCGTGAAGCGCAGTTCGTTGAGCAG
>CAIOHJ010000169.1 GCA_903858085.1 uncultured Chloroflexota bacterium | reverse complement strand
GCCAAAATGTGCGACCTGCAGCGCAGCCTGCAGCCGCTCGCCGGTGTGCCAGATGCGTTTGGGAAGCCGGGCCAGCGGCACGGTACTGTTGCAGAAGCGGCGAAATTCGGCCGCTGTGATGTAGCCCTTCTCCTCCCAAAAGGGGTCGAGCACACCGACCAGCGCAGTGCCCTGGCCCGGAAAATCGTGCAGGTCCAGCAGCTGAAAGCCGCCAAAGCCAGGGGTGCGCAGCGCAGACTCGATCTCCTCTTTGTAGCAGAGGGCCTGCAGCTTGCCCGAAGCCAGCAAAAAAAGCTCCGCCTGCTCTCCCTGGTGGTTGGCTTCGAGAAAATCACGGAATATTTCAAAGTTTTTGGGCTTGAGCACGCCGGTGTATTTGGCAATTTCGGCCAGGTTGGGATAGACACACCACTGGCCGATTTCATGGCTGACCACCGGCGCACCCGCCTGGGCCACAAAGTCGCTGTAGTCTGTCATCGTTTCCGGCGCTGCAGCGTTGATGCGCGACGCCAGACCTGCTCCCCAGTGGTGGATGCGCGGCTCCGGGGTGCTGTGGTAGTCGCTCTCTGCAATCACCGGCCAGCCGGCTCCGCTCGTGTAGAGGCGCCGGGGGTCGCGTTTGCGCCAGTAGGTCACCCACTCCGCAAGATACTCGCGGTCCCGGCCCGCCGGTTCGTTGCCGTAGGCCATCATCAGAAAAGAAGGGTGGTTGCCGTAGGCATCCTGGATGCGCCACCCTTCTTCGTAAAGCCATGCGTCGAGCGGGCGTCCTTCGCCGATGGCTGCGCCCTGGTTTGCCCACGACGGACATTCGACCTGGTAGTAGAAGCCCATTTCGTCGGCGGCCAGGAAGGCCGCCTCGGGCGGGCACCACGAGTGAAAGCGCATGTGGTTGAGCCCGTGTGCTTTGCAGACGCCCAGGATTCGTTTCCAGCTGGCGACATCGGTGGGGGGGTAGCCGGTCAGCGGGAAGATCGCGCATTCGAGCGTGCCGCGCAAAAAAAGCGGCCGTCCGTTGAGTGTGATCTGGGTGCCCGCGGTCCCGGGCTCGCGCAGCCCAACCCGGAACTGCTGTCGGTCGCGCACGACCTGGCCGCTCCCCTGGACGCACAGCTCGAGATCGACGGTCAGCTCGTAAAGCGCCGGCTCAAATTCGTCCCAACACCGGGCGTCGTCGCCGAGCGGATACTCCAGGTCGAGGTGTCCCCCTGCCGACGAGAGGTCCAGCCCGGAGAGCCCGCCGGCAGCGGTAAACCCAAAGGCTGCGCTGCATGGGGGGAGTTCTGCGTGCAGCGCAGGATGCACCAGCCGGGCGCTGACGGTCACCTGGCCCTGGGCCGAGCGTCCGAGTACGCTGGCCACGTCAACTTTGACCAGGAAGGCGCGGCGTGCAAGGGAGGGGAAGATGCGGACCCGCCGCAGCCAGGCCGGGCTGGCTGCTTCCAGCTCGATGCGTCCGACGATCCCGTTCCAGTTGCTTTGTGTGTGGTCGGAGACGCTGTGGGCGTTGGGGCCGACGTCCACCTGGATGCGGTTGTCGATGCGCACGGTCAGGCGGTGGTCGCCGGGGGGAAGCGCGCAGCCCAGGTCGTAGAGGTGGGCGGTGGAGAGGCTGTCGCAGCGGCCCAGCCGCTGGCCGTCGAGCCAGAGGGTGGTTTCCCAGTGCGGGCGTTCGAGCGTCAAGGTCAGTCGGCGGCCGGCCCATTCTGGCGGCACGGTGAAGCTGCGTTGTATCCAGGCCGAGCCCGCGTAGTATTTTTCTGGCTGCAGCCAGAAGGGGAGTTTGATCTGGCCGGGCTGGCGGTAGGGGGCGTAGCGCGGCTCTGTAAAAAATGACCGGTCCACGATCGTCCCGGTCCAAGGGGTTTCGAGGGCGACGGCGTCGCCAAACCCCTGGGCCTGGAGCGAACCGGGCAGGGTCAGGTAGGCTGGGGGGGTGGGCAGGTCGTCGGCGTACCAGCGCTCTTCCTCGCCGCAGTCGGTGGGGTCCAGCGCCAGAGCCCAGGTGCCGCTCAGGTCAAGTTTCAAAGAAGGGGCGAGCCGGTCGGTGGCTGGGTGCATGGTTTATTCCTTGTCTGGGAAAAGGGGGACACCTGTGCGGCGGTGCAAGGTGGCGCCAAGATGGGCCGGGTCTGTGGCCAGCAGGGTGTCGAAGCGAGCGGCGGCCAGGTCGTTCTCACCGAGCGCCAGGTACCCGAGCCCAGCCATGAAGTGACAGTGCTGCCGGTGGCGCTGCTGGAGGTCGTCGTCGAAGACCAGGAAATCGGGCAGGGAGACGGCGAAATAGTCGAAGCCGGCCGGGTCATCCAGGTGCTCTTCGCCGTAGGCGACCAGCCCTTGGGCGATCGCTTTTGCGGCTGCCGGGTTGCCCAGGGCGTGCTGTGCCAGTGCCTGGTAGAAGATCTGTTCGGGGGGCTGGTCGTTGTAGTAGCGGGCGGCTGTCGGTTCGGTGGGGCCTGCGGCGGCGGCGGCAAAGTGGGCGGCTGCCGCTTGCTGGTTGCCTTGTGCCTGGAAGGCCATTCCCAGGTAAAAGTCGTTCTGGTTTTCGCGGGCACCGGGGAGCTTGCCTTCTCCGAGGGTCTCGGGGTAGGTGCGGCTGCGGGTCAGCAGCTCGACTGCGGCTGCGGGCTCTCCTGCCTGCAAGCGGGTGCGGGCCAGTTCGACCAGGGCGGTGACGTATTGGCTGGTCACTTTGCCTTCGCCGCCTTCCCAAGGGTGGAAGGTGCGGGCCAGCAGCTGGGCGAGCGCTTCGGCGGGGCGGCCCAGCAGATTGAGCAACGTCACCTGTTCGACGGTCAGGTCGTCGCGCTGGGCGACCAGGTGGGGGAAGCGTGTGAGCTCGGCCAGCCTGTGGGCGGGGGGGACCCCCATTTTTTTGTGGAGCTGGTCGGCCTCGAAGAGCAGACGGGCGTCGTCCGGGGCGAGGGCGCGTGCGGTGGCGTAGCAGCTGCGGGCCCGTTCGAGGTCACCGTGCTGGTTGGCGTAGGCGATCGCCAGGTTGCGGTGGACGACCGGGTCGTTGGGCTCCAGGGTGGCTGAACGTTCCCAGCAGGCGATGGCCTGGTCGTAGCTGCGGTGGGCGTACCAGAAATTGCCCAGGCAGCGGGGGGCGTGGGCATCGTCTGGCGCGCAGCGGCTGGCGCACTGCAGGGCGGGCACGCACTCGACCTGGTTTGGAAAACAGAAGTCGGGCGAGAGGGTGGCGGCGTGGGCGAATGCGGCGACAGCGCCCGCCGGGTCGTCGGCCAGGCTGCGTATCCAGCCGAGGTAATAAAAAACGAGCGGGTCGGTGGCGGGGGCCTCCTGCAGCAACTGGGAGGCTTCGTCCCAGAGGCCGGCGTGGGTGTAGTCGAGGGCGATCTCGATCCAGGAATGGACGTTTTGCTGCAGCAGGCGGTGGAAGGTGCGATCGCCGTCGTTCAGAAAGCGTTCGTAGAGCAGCCCGTAGTGGAGTGGGTCCTGGGCCAGCCCTTGGGTGATGGCGGTGTGGGCTGCGGCGGGCTGTGCAGTTCGCCGCAGGAGGGCGGCCTGCAGGTGGCGGGCGCCGTGGTGGCGTCCGTGGGTGGCGAGGGTTTCTGCCAGGTGGGTGAGGGCCTCGTGGGGGCGGCCCAGGCGGCTGGCAATGCGGGCCAGTGCGAAGTAGCTGGCGGGCTGCCAGGCGGCGTTCCAGGTTGCCTTAAAAAAGGCGTTGTAGGCTTCGTCGAGCCGACCCTGCCAGACGAGGGAGAGGCCGAGGTTGTAGGCCGGTTCGCCGTCGTAGGGGTTGGGGTTGCGTCGGGTCAGGCTGGCCAGAGCCTGGCGCAGGTGGCTTTCGGCTGCGGCAAACTGGCCGCGACGCAGGAGCAGGCGGCCGAGTGCGTTGTGGCAGCGGCTGTCGAGGGGGTCGCGGCGCAGCGCCTCCTGGTAGTAGGCTTCGGGTCTGTAGGTGGCGTGGCGGTATTGCTCCAGGTGCAGCCCATGCAAAAACAGCGCTTCGTTGCTGTCGACTGCGGCGGGGGGCGGTGCTGGGGTTGCCGGGAGAGGGGGAGGGGTGCTGTGGGCGGACTGGGGGGCGAACGCCAGCAGCTCGCGGCCTTCCTCCAGCAGAGCCAGTCGGAGAGCAGCGGGAGGCAGGGCCGCGGGCAGTGTGCAGGAGGCCACCAGCGCGCTTTCGGGGGAGAGACGGTGCCGCTGGTTGTAGAGCAGGGTATCGGCGGCGAACAGCTGCACCTGCAGCGTGCGCGGCCGGCTGCTGTAGACGCCGAAGCGGGCGCAGTCGTCGGCCACGTCCAGGTTGAGGGCCACCTCGCTGCTGGCGTTTTTGACCCCGCCGATCGAGGTAAAGGGCAGAAAGGTCTGGGTGAAGCGTTTTTCCTCGCCCGGCATCAGCCAGCTGAAATCGGGCTGGTTGTCGGTGAAGGCGCCGCACATCAGCTCGATATAGGGGCCATCGCTGTCGGTCAGCTGGCGGTCCCAGGCGCGGCCAAAGTCGCCGTGGCCCCAGGTCCACTGTTTTTTGCCGGGCACCAGATGGTGGTTGGCCACATGCAGCATGCCGGCCTGGCGGCCGTGGTCGTAGTAGCCCAAAAAATCAAAATCGGAGTGGTAGGCCATGTAGGAGGTGGGCACCGGGATATTTTTATAGCGGGAGATGTCGGTGCCGGGTGCGTAGTCGACCTTGTAGTAGACGCCGGTGGCGATCGGAAAGGAAGAGACTGCGCGTTTGCCGTGGTCCATCACGGCGTAGACATCGGGTGGGAAGATAGATTGGTAGCTGTCGTCGACGTGCACGGCGGGGTTGGCCCACCACAGAAAAGTTTGGGGCAGGGAGGTGCGGTTGTGCAGGCGGACGTCGACTTCGAGGCAGGCGCGGTCGGGGTAGAGGCGAAAGCCGGCGAGCGCTCGGGTGCGAAACATCCGTTCGATCTCGTTGAACCAGACGGTTTTGCTGCCGTCGGGGTGGGATTCGACGCTGTACTCGACGGGCAGAAAGGTGCTGGGGCGGTGGTGTTGGGGCCAGTTGAACTCGATGCCGCCTGAGATCCAGGGGCCGGTCAGCCCGACCAGGGCGGGTTTGATCACCTGGTTGTAGTAGACGAAGTGGTGGTGGTTGACCTTGTTGTAGGCCATTTGCACGCGGCCGCCCAGTTCGGGCAGCAGGAGGATCCGCAGATAGCGGTTTTCGAGCCAGATTCCGGTATAGACGCGGTCAATTTTTTGGTCTCCGACAGATTCGATGACTGGGTGTGGGTAGACGGCACCGCTGCTGCCCTGGTAGACACGTTTTTCCAGGAACATGGGGTAGCGGCTGGGCGAACCGATCGGGTAGGTGGGAATTGTGGTGGCTTCGATGGTGACTGTGACGGTGTCGGCGGAGGGATCTGTGTGTGTACCGGTATCCATGAGTGGGTCTGTGTTGGCTGTGTGACAAAAATTGGGCAGCAGGGCTCTGGTGCGAGTGTAGCATGGTGGCGGGCCCCCAGCAAAACTGCGCCCAGCAGGCGCAGTTTTGCTGCAGGTCAACAGCTCTCCCTGTCTGTGGCGTGCTGCGCTCTAGGGGGTGACGGGGGGGCGGTTGGGTGCGATCGGCTGCAGCAATTTGCGGCGTTCGGGGGTCAGCCGGTCAAGCAGGGCTTGAGAGTATTCGAAGCCATAGCGGGTGGAGCCCCAGCTCACGCCGTAGCGGTAGATTGTGACGCGGCGTTCCCCTTCCGGGCGGGTGCGGCTGCTGCCGCCGTGCATGAGGCCGTCGACAAAAAGCAGTGCGTCGCCGGCGGCCAGACAGGCGGGCACGGCGCCGTCCAGGTGGTCCATGCGGTCGAGTTGGGCGTAATTGCCGGCGTTGGGGTGGGGGAAATTGGCTTTGTGGCTGCCGGGCACGACCATGGTCGGGCCGTCGTCGGGTCCGACGTCGGTCAGGGCCAGGATGATATTGATCTGGCCGCAGCGAAAGACGCCGTGTTCGTAGAGATACTTGTTGCGCAGGGCGGCATGGTAGCCGCCGGAATGGACGGGGTGGTGGCCGCCCGAGCGGCGGATCGAGGCGATGCATTCGTCGACAAAGAGTCCTTCGACATAGCTTCCCTGCTCGCCGCAGTAGCGCCGCGCATATTCGATCCAGCTGGGGTGGTCGAGCAGGGTTTCAAAGGGGAGGCCGGCTTCGACACAATTGTGGAGTTCAAATCCGGTTGCGCCGTTGTAGTCGCGGCGTTGGGCGTTGCCCCACCACTCGCCGTAGGCCAGCGGGGGGAACGCGTCGAATGCGGCGTTGAGCTCGGCCAGCAGCGCTGGGTCTGCGGCGTTTTTGAGCACCAGATAGCCGTTGAGGTCGAACAGAAAATCGTCGAGTGCAGTGGGTACACGGACAGGCATTGGGTCAGCTCCTTGTTATGGTGGTCGGTGTGCCGTCTGTCGCAAGGATTGGTGTGCGAGACGGTGGATGTGCAAGGCTAAGGATAGCGGAAGGGGGGCCGCGTTTCTACCCGAGGGAGGGGCAAAAATTCCGGAATTCTCAGCTTGTGGGGAGGTCTAAAGGGTGGCGGCGCAGATGGCGGTGTCCGGCGACCAGCAGCAGGGTCATTTCGATGATATTCCACCAGAAGTGGATATCGAGCCGCACAGCGGTGGTCAGCCCGGGGAGGGAGCAGATCCAGGTGCCGCGCGTCCATTCGCTGCGTGCCAGCCAGCCATCGCGGCCGACGATGCCGGGCAGCCCTTGGGCGGTGACATTGAGCACATCCATGGCGGTCAGCTCGCGCAAGATGATCTGATAGCGGACGAAGGTGTAGGTATGTTCGACGGCGTGGAAGAGGGCCACGGCCAGCAGCAGCCAGATCCAGCTTCCGCGCATCCCACCGCGCAGGAGCAGTGCGACGGCGGCGAGCACGAGCCAGTTCCAGACGAAGTGGACCCATTCTGAATTGGCTGGGGAGAGCAGGCCATTGGACTGGCGCATGGTGAGGTAGAAGAGGTGGTATTGGGTCCATTGGACGAGGTGTTCGACGGTGTGCAGTCCTTGGGCGGTGACCAGGATCGAGAGGGTCATGGCGGTGGTGCCGTAGCGGCGGCGGTCATCGTGCCATTTGAGCAGGCCGGCGGGCAGCAGGATGGCGAGCACCAGGGCTGTGGCTGCCCAGAGGGGGAGCACGCCGAGGGCGACTGCTGTGTAGCTGACCAGCAGCCCGACGCCGAGCGAGGCCAGCACGAGGCGGGTATGTTGTCTGGGGTGGAGCAGGGAGAGCAGCGGAAAGAGCCTGGGCAGATCGAGCAGACTGGGTGAGGTCAGGGTCGAATGGGTCATCGGGCTTCTCCTTGGGCAGGTCTGGGGCCTGTTCAGCGGGTCACCCGGAGCAGGCCATGCTCTGGCGGGTGTTCGAACGAAGAGAGGGTTCCATCTGGCCAGTATATGTCCAGCCGTTGCAGCGTGGTTCCTGTGGGGAATCCGAAATGGAGGCGTGTGGGGTCTCCGGAAAGATAGCCGCCCGAGGCGCGCACATCGCGGCGCAGGGTGCCGACGTTGGTGGTCAGGAGCAGCTGGGCGCCGATGGCGTTGCGGTTTTGGGAAGAAAGCCACTGCAGCTCCACTTGCAGGCTGGCGCCGCTGCAGAGTTGGTTTTCGTGCAGCTGGGCGAAGCTGCGCAGGTTATTGACGGCGATATCGAGGTCGCCATCGTTGTCGAGGTCGGCCATGATCATGCCGCGTCCGCTGGCTGTGGAGCCCAGCTGCCATTCTGGGGCGGGGGTGAAGTGCTGGCCCTGGTTGCGGTAGGCCTGGTTTTCTTCGACCAGCTCGGCGTTGGGCAGGTGGCCGAAGAGGTCGGCGGCGATCATGCCATTGACGACATAGAGGTCGAGCAGGCCGTCCTGGTCGAGGTCGCCGTAGCGGGCGGCCCAGCTCCAGCCGGAGGCGTCGACTCCCTGGCGGGTTGCCTGGTCGTGCCAGCGTCCGTCGCTGGCGCGTGTCAGCAGCACGTTGGCCATGACCTGGATGTCGTCGGCGCGTTTTTGCGCTGTCAGCTGGGTGACGGTGGGCAGCCAGGCGGCCAGCGTGCGCGGTCGGATGTCGTAGGGGTTCATGTCGGTGGTGAAGAGGGTCAGCTGGCCGTTGTTGGCGATGTCGCCCCATTCGATCGTCATGGTGCTGTACGAGGTTTGGGCGAAGAGGTCGGCTGTCTGCCAGCGGTTCTCCTGGCGTGTCCAGACGTGGTCTTCCAGCCCGAAGTCATTGGCGGCCCAGATTTCTGGGTGGCCGTCCCCGGTCAGGTCGAGAAAAGCCAGCGAGAGGGTTTCGGCGTTGGGGGAGAGCACCTGGGTCTGCCAGCCATCCTCCTGCTGGAGGTGGAGGTGCACGCCGGCCTGCGGGTCATTGGCGGCGACGCCGTGCTGGGTGAGTTCAGCGCCGTAGGAGCCGGTGACCAGGTCGAGGCGGCCGTCGCCGTCGCTGTCGCCCCAGGCCATGGCGTAGGCGTAGCTGTCGACGCCGGTCAGGGGGTGGGGCTCGAAGTGGGGCCGCTCGGCGGCGGGGCCCTGGTTGTGCCAGAAGGAGACCCCGGCGCGTCCCCGGTGGGTGAAGAAGAGATCGGTCCAGCCGTCGCCGTCGGCATCGACGGTGGAGACGGCGCGGGTGAAGCGGGCGGGGAGCGGCTGGGGGGTAAACTCGAGCCCGCCTTCGTTCCACAGGATGGAGCTGTCGCCGTCGACGCTGGCAAAGACCAGGTCGAGCAGGCCGTCCTGGTCCAGGTCATTGGCAGCGACGCCGGCGCCGTTGCTGATGTAGGTGCCGATCTCGCGCAGGCGGGTGCCGGTTGTGAACTCCAGCCGATGGGGGACAAAGCTTCCGCTGCAGGCAGGGTTCCCAGAGAGCGGGAGGTGGGTCATCTGTGCAGGTGCGGCTGCCGGGGGGGCTGCCGGGGGGGGAGGCTGGCAGCCGGCCAGGAGGCTGGCCAGCAGGAGGCTGGCCAGCCCAGCCAACTGCAAAAAGGGGAGTGGGGGGCGGCACTTCACCGCAGGCTCCGGGGGATCTCAGAATTTTTTTTCATCGTCGGGGTGCCAGTGGTTCTGCCAGCGGGGGTCGATCGTGTCGCTGGCTCGCTGGAAGCGGATGTCGGTGGAGAGGCGCATGACCCCGTGGGGGTTTTCGTTGAGGGTGGAGGCGTGGATCATATAGGGGCTGTGCACCACCATATCGCCGGCTGCGTAGTCGGCGATCAGCCAGCGGGTGGCGAGACGGTCGGCCAGTTCGGGCAGATTTTTGGTCAGCCAGCCGCCCTCGTTCATATTGCGGTTGTAGGCGCTCAGCCGTTCTTCAGGGGAGAGATCGGCGTTTTTGAGGGCAAATTCGGCTTCCATGCGTCGGCCCCAGCGGTCGGAGCCTTCCAGGTAGACCAGCCCGCCCATTTCGACTGGGATCTCGCCGAGGGGGATCCAGCTGGTGCAGAGCTCGTCGGTGCCGGCGCGCAGATAGACGAGGTCGTAGTGGGCGCCGGTGCAGGCGGGATCGTGGGGGCGGGTAAAGCGGATGAGCATTCGTTTGTGCAGATAGACGGGGGCGTCGAAGAATGCCTCGTAGAAATCGACGATCGGGCGGGAGAGGCAGAGGGCTTCATAGGCGGCCCAGCGGGCGATTTCGACTGTTTTGGCGGTGACCAGCCGTTTGTCTTCGCCGCCGCCGGCGTAGATGCCGTCGCGTGGGTTGCTGCCGGCAGCGAGCAGCCCGGTGTGGGCCAGGGCGGCAAAATAGCGGCTCCGGAATTCCCAGACGAGCGCCGGGTCGATCAGCTCTTTGAGCCAGAGATAGCCCTGGGCGGCGTACTGTTCTCTCAGCGCCTCGATCGGCTGGCCTGGGGGGGTGGGGGTCAGCGGGCCCAGCCGTTCTGGCTGGGAAGCGAGGACAAAGCCGTTGCTGCGCAGCGGGCGTTCCCGTGGGAGAATCTCCATCGAGGCACCTTAGCCCTTCAGCCCGGTGGTGGAGATGCCCTCGATGAAGGTTCGCTGGGCAAAGATGAAGATCAGAATAATGGGCAGGGCCACGAGCGTGCTGACGGCCATCAGATGGGGGTAGGCCATGGAGGTGGTGCCCATGCTCAAGGCCAGGGTGCGCATGCGGTAGATGGCCAGGGCCAGCGGCTGCATCGCTTCGGTGTTGATGTAGATCAGCGGGCCCAGGTAATCGTTCCAAGACCAAAGGAAGCGGAAGAGCAGAACGACGGCGATGGCGGGTTTGGAGAGGGGGAGCACGATCCGCCAGAGAATACCGAACTCGTCGGCGCCGTCGATGCGGGCGGCGTCGGAGAGCTCTTCGGGGATACTGCGGAAGAACTGGCGCAGCAGAAAGATGAAATAGGCGTTGCCGAAGAGCGAGGGCACGACAAAAGGCCAGTAGGTGTTGATCCAGCCGAACTGTTTGAAGGTGATGAAGAGCGGCACCATGGTCACCTGCCAGGGCAGCATCATGGTTGCGATACAGATCCAGAAAAGCGGTTCACGTCCGCGCCAGACGATCTTGGCGAAGCCATAGGCGACGACCATCGACGAGAGCAGGGTGAAGAAGGTGACGGGCAGCGAGTAGAGGAAGACCGAATTGAAGGCGGCCAGATTGAAGTCGAAGCGGGTCCAGGCGTCGCCGAAATTGTTCCAGAAGGCTGGGTCGGGGATCAGGACGGGCGGCACGGTGTAGATTTGGGGGTCGTCCTTGAGGGACGAGGTGGCCATCCAGTAGAGCGGAAAGATCCAGGTGACCCCGAGCAGCGCCAGCAGGGTATAGGTGGCGGCCCGGGTGAGCCAGTTGAGCAGCAGCTGGGAGCGGTGGGAGGGGTGTTGGACAACCTGGGCGGGTGTGGAGACTGTCTGGGGGATGCTCGTCATTTTTCACCTCCATAGTAGATCCAACGTGCCGAGGAGCGGAAGAGGAGCACCGAGAAGAGCAGGATAATCAAAAAGAGAATCCAGGCCATGGCCGATGCCTTGCCGATGCTGAACTGGACAAAGGCATTGCGGTAAAGGCTGACCACGTAGAACTCGGTAGATTTCATGGGGCCACCGCCGGTCAACACGAACGGCAGGGTAAAATCCTGGAAGGCCGAGATGATCCCCATGATGAAATTGAAGAGGAGCACCGGGGTGCACATGGGCACGGTGACATTCCAGAAGCGGGCCCAGGCATTGGCGCCGTCGACCAGCGCGGCATCGTAGAGCGAGCGCGGCACATCCTGCAAGGCGGCCAGGAAGATGACGACGGCTGTGCCCTGTGCCCAGACATAGATCAGGATCAGCGAGGGTTTGGCCAGCTCTGGGCTGGAGAGGAAGGGGATGGTGGGGACGCCGAGTGTTTTCAGGACGCCGTTGATCACGCCGTACTGGACGTTGAGGATGAAGAGCCAGACCATGGCGGTGCAGACGGCTGGCACGATCGACGGGATGTAGATCACCGAGCGAAAGAAGGTGCGGCCTTGGATGTTGCTGTTGAGCAGGTTGGCGATCAGGAAGGCGACGGCGATTCCCAGGGGCACGCCGAAGCCGACATAGTAGAGGGTGTTGTACATGACCGTCCAGAAGTCGGGGTCGACAGTGAAGAGCCGTGTGTAGTTGGTGAGGCCGATAAACTGCGGCTGGCGGATGAAGTCGTAGTTGGTCATGCTGTAGTACAGCGATGCGACCAGGGGGAAGAGCGCAAAGAGCAGGAAGCCAAGCAGCCAGGGGGAGATAAAGAGCATTCCCAGCAGCTGATTGCGCTTTTCGGTCTTGGTCATCCTCTGCACGCGGGGTGTAATTGCCGTCATGGTGCCTCCACGAAATTGGGGACGAGAATGGCGGGCGGTAGGTGGGGGGGATTCCCTATCCGGCCCACAGGCCGGATAGGGGTGTACGGTCAGCGGCGCTCTCTGCAGCCTGGCTGGTTATCCCAGTCCCTGGGCCTGCCATTCGGCCTCGGCGCGTTTTTGCAGCTCTTCGGCGGCGGCTTCCGGGCTGATCAGGTCGCGGAAGACCTGTTCGCGCAGTTCGGTATACTGGTTGATGACAAACGCGTTGATCGGGCAGCGGCGTCCCACAGTCCATTCGGTGACATTGCTGGCTGCGTCGACATAGAAATCGAGGCCAGGGAAGGTGCTCTTGTCCACGGTGGCCAGCCACGACTTGCGTCCGTGGATCCAGCCGACCTCGTTGAAAATGATATCCTGGGCCGTGTTGGTGTTGAAGAACTCGCCGATCTTGAAGCCGCCCTCTTTATTTTTGGACTGGTTGAAGATCACGACGAAATGTGCGCCGGTCGCCATGATATTGGCGTCTTTGCGGTCGGCCGGCACCGGGGCCCACGAGGCCCGGTTGTACTGGGCGACATCGGGCTGCTGGATCTGGGTTTCCCCGGGGTGCCAGTAGCCTTCCATAATCATATTCTGCACGCCGGCGTTGTATGCGGCGCCCCAGGTGCCCTGTCCTTCGACCTGGCGCATGCCGGCAAACTGGTCGGGGCCGGCGTAGCGGATGAATTCGCCCAGCACATTGAGGCCTTCGGCCATGCGTGGGTTGTTGAGGTCGAACTTGCCGCTCTCCTCGTCCCACCATTTGAAGCCAAAGGAGGCCGAGATGAAATCGGGCTCGTTGGCCATGGCGTCGTAGGGGTCGAGCCCAAATTGCAGCAGGTTGCCGGCCTCGTCTTTGGTGGTAAGCGCTTTGTGCCACTCGAACACTTCGTCCCAGGTTTTGGGGAGCGTCGTGGTGTCCAGCCCGGCTTTTTCTGCTTTGTCGACGTTGACGTTGAGCCCCCACCAGAGATAGCCCTCGATGCCGGGCACGCCCATCATTTTGCCATCCCAGAAGGCGCTGTTCCACAGCCCTTCGAGGACATCGTCGCCGTCGATCACCGAGCTGGCGGCGACCATGTCGGTGACGTCGATCGTCGCCCCGCGTGTGAAGAGCTCGACATAACTGTAATTGGAGGCGCTATCTGGCGGGGTGCCGGCGGCGACGGCGGTCAGCAGCGCGTCGCTGTTGGTGGAGCCTTTGTACTCGACAGTCGCGCCGCCCAGATGGGTTTGGAACTCTTCGGTCTCGATGATCTTGGCCATCGCCGGGTCCAGGTTGCCCCAGGCATACCAGTAGGAGACTGTTGAGGGGGCGGCTGCGGGCGCTTCTTCGCCTGTTGCTGCGCTGGGGGCAGCTGCCGGCGCACAGGCGGCCAGCACGGCTGCGCCGGTGGTCAGGGCGCTCCACTGCAAAAACTGGCGCCGGTTGATTCCATTCTGCTTCATGGGAAACTCTCCTTGATTTTGTGCTCAATCAGACTGAATCGACTGCAAAAGATGGTGTGATACAAAAAAGCTGGCTGCTTGCACTGGGGAACTGTGTGAAGCAGACAAAATTTTTGAACAATCGCGCAACGGGGTTTTTGCCCCAGCGACTTGAAAGCATTTTG
>CAIOHJ010000168.1 GCA_903858085.1 uncultured Chloroflexota bacterium | reverse complement strand
CTTCGGCGGCTCCTTCAGCGTCTCTTCTGCTCTCGCCGCTTCCCTTCTCTCGTAAGGACAAGTGTGTAGTCTATACACTCTTTTCCCTTTTGTCAAATCGCTCGCTCCGTTGTGCGCTTTTATTCCCCTCTCGCCAACTTCGCTCGCTCTTCACTCACTGCTTCTCAAATCCCTGCTTCCCGAACCCCGTTTGCTTTCACCAGTATGGAGGGTCTTTGCCGCTCGACCAGTTCAGCGCCCTGCTCTCAGGAAGGCCCATATTACCTGATTCAGACACCCTGGTCAAATCATGCCAACCCCCAATTCCACTTTAACGCAGACGGAGACAACCGTCGAGCGTTCGGGGCTGACCTGTTTCTGACAGAAGCTGTCAGCCGGCTGTCCTCCAAGTTGTCAGCTTTCTGTCATTGTTTTTGTTCTTTTTTCGGAGTATAATGGGTTTATGTGAAACCGGAGACACATTTAGGAGACACATTTAGGAGACCCATTTAGGTTGGTCAAAATCGCCATCCCATTGTCCACCCGATCAGGAGGATCGACATTATGGCTTCGCTTTTTGAAAAAGTATCTGTGTTGATTTCTGCCAACCTGCATGCGATGGTTGACCAGGCGTTGCGCAGCAACAGCCTGGCTGTCATCGACCAGTATGTGCGCCAGGTTGAGCAGAACCTGGAGGATCTTGAGGATGCGGCGGCGACCGTCGGCGGCGAGGCCAAGTCGCTCAAGCGCAAGCTTGTCGATCTGGAACAACGCGAGAACGAGCTGGATCGGGCGATCGACGCTTTTTTGGTCGAAGGCAACGAGAACGCTGCTGTCGCTGCGCAGAGCCGACTCAACAGCACGGAGCGGCTGGTCTCCACCTACCGTGAGCAGCTCAAGCGGCAGGAGGACGAGTTTCAGAAGCTGCTGGGCGCCAAAGTCAAATTGGAGGCACGGCTGGCCACGATGAAGCAGCAGCGTGAGGAGCTGCAGTCTCTGCTTGAGCTGGCCAAGAGCAAAGAGACCTCGGTCAAGGCCATGAAGAGCCTCGACGATCTGATGGGTACCGGCGACAGCGACATCGAACGGATCGCCGGCAGCATCCGCTCTCGGCTTGACAAGGCGACCACGGCCTCCGAGCTGCGTGCGGCCAGCCTCGACAAACAGATGGACGACGTCCTTGAGCGCAGCGAGCTCGACACTCAGCTGTCGGATCGCCGCAAAAAGCTGGGTCTGACCAACTGAGCTGTTTCTGGCAGCTGTTTCTGGAAGAGGCGGCGGGGGGCTGTGCCCCCGCCGCCCAGCTTTGCAAGCCCCCAGCTGGCCGGGGTAGCCCCTCGGCGCTGGCCAATCCATCCGCCCCATCGGATTGCGGACAAGGGAACCGATGAACCGAACACGCATTCTTTTTGTCTCTATTTTGGCTGTTGCGATTTTGATCGTCGGCGCCACCCTCCTGTTCACCGACCGGGGAGGAGGGGGCACTGCGCTGACTGTGCAGCGTCCAGAGACCGTGGAGCTGCGCATCCTGGCTTCGCTCCCGGTCGAACCCTGGGTGCGCAGTGCGGCCGATGCGTTCAACCGCAGCGAACGCACGGTGGACGGTGTGCCGGTGCGTGTCCAGATCGAAGCTGTCGACGGGCTGACCGCCCTGGGCCGCTGGGATCGCAACGAGTTCGGCGCGCTCGAGGCTGGCCAGAACCCAGAGTCGCTGGGAGAAGCGGAGCGCCAGGCGCTCGGTGATTTTCCGGTCGCCTGGATCCCAGACAGCCGCTATCTGGTCGAGCTGGCCAATGCGGCCTACAAAGAGCGGCTGGGCCGCGATGTTTTTCTGACCGACGGGGAATACCGGGCTCGCCCGATCGCCATCAGCCTCTTTACCTGGGGGCTGTACGCCAGCCGTGCCCAGGTGTTGGAGGCGCGCTACGGAACGATCGACTGGCAAGCCATCCACGACGCTGCCACGGCCGCGGGTGGCTGGCCCGAGCTGGGGGGCGATCCGGGGTGGGGCTTTTTCAAGCTGGTTGTCCCCAATCCTGCGCGCAACGTCGGCGGGCTGGCGGCGATGATTGCAGCGGCCGGCGAGTATTATGGCCGCACCGACATCGCGGTAGAAGATGTGGTCAACCCTGAGTTTCAGCGCTGGCTCAAAGATCTGATGGGGGCTGTGACCGATTTCAGCAGCTCCAGCGCCTATACCGCCGAGGATTTTGCGCTCTTCGGCTACAGTGTCGGCGACGGCGGTCAGCTGCTCGAAAGCGATCTGCTCCAAAACATGCAGGGCATTCTGACCCGCTGGGAAGACCCGTTGACCCTCTACTACCCGGAGTATCTGACCTGGTTCGACTTTCCGTTTTCGGTCTGGGTGGGGCCAGAGACGACGGCTCTGCAGAAGAACGGGGCGCTCGAATTCCAGCGCTTTTTGCTGGGCGACGAGCAGCAGAGTGCAGCGCTCGCCTACGGCCTGCGCCCCGCCAACCCCAAAATTGGGGTCGACGCCAACGACGCCAGCCTGTTTGCGCAGTGGGCCGACCGTGGGGTTCTGCCGGTCGTCCCACGCACGACGGCGATGCGAAGCCCCGACCGCGAGACGCTGCTGGCGCTGCTGCGCTGGTTTGAACTCAACGTGAAGCAGTGAGGCAGGGGACTATGATGAACAGACCTGCGTCTCGCCGCAAAAACCAACGTGCTGCCGCCATCGCTGTTGTCATCTTTTTGGGGTTTCTGGGCTGTGCTGCCGTCTTTGCCACCCAGTGGGTCTGGGGGATTGTCAGCTCGTTCTGGGGCTCCACAGAGTCAGCGGCCTGGGAGCCCAGCAGCGCCGAGCTGACGGTGGCGGTCTCGCCGGTCATGGCGCCAGTGCTGGGCGATCTGGCGGAGGCATTCAACGAACAGGGGCGGCGTGCTGCCGACGGCCAAAGCCTGGTGGTCACGGTGGTCACCTATGACCCCGAAGAGCTCGTCGGGGCAGCGGCCCGGCCCAACCCCCCTTTCCAGGCGATCTCGCCCGACAGCAGCCTCTGGCTGGCGCAGCTCGAACAACGCTGGGCAGAAGGGGACGAGCGTGCCTCCCCCGAGGGAGGGGCGGCGATCCCGCTGGCGCAGCGGCGCATCGGGGCCCAGCTCCGCTACGCGGTCAGCCCGATTGTCCTGGCAGCCTGGGAGGATGTAGCACTGCGCCTCGGCTGGCCCGACCGTCCGGTCAGCTGGCAGGATGTCCAACAGCGGGCCACCCAGGACCCCAGTTTTAAGTGGAGCCATGCCAGTACCCGGCATGCCAGTGGGCTGCTGGCCGTGTTGGCCGAGTTTTACGCCGGTGCCGGGCTGACACGCGGGCTGACAGTTGCTGCTGCGACCGACCCCGCCACCCTGGCGTATGTCCAAGCGGTCGAAGGCACCGTCCGCTTCTACGGAGAAAACGAAGACCAGGTTGTCGAACGGCTGCGCCAGCAAGGCCGCGAGTTCCTCGACCTCTTCGTGGCCCAGGAGAGGCTGGTCATCGACTGGAATCGCCAGCACCCGGAACAGCAGCTGGTGGCGCTCTACCCGGCAGAGGGAACCTTGTGGACCGACCATCCGCTGGCCCTGCTCGAGTTGGGCCAGCGCCTCGACGAACCGAGTGTGACCGCCAATCAGCGCTATACCTTCCAGTCCTTTGCCGACTACCTGACCAGCGAGCCCTCCCAGCGCCAGCTGCTGGCAGCCGGCTATCGCCCTGCCGACCTTGCGATTGCGCTCGACGAAGCTGGCAGCCCCTTTGCCGACACGATCCGGGTGGACTGGCGCCAACCGCAGACGACGCTGCAGATGCCACCGGCAGAAGTGGTCGCTGTGGTGAGTGATTTCTGGTATTACACCAAGCGTCCGACCAATGTCTATCTGGTCGTCGACACCAGCGGCAGCATGGATGGCGACAAACTCGAATTGACCCAAAACGCGCTCAAATCATTTCTGGAGCAGATCCGCGGCAGCCGCGACCGGGTTGGGATCGTCGAATTTGGCGATGAGCTCAAAAGCTATACCCAGCTGGCCACGCTCGACGATGCTGCCCGCCAACAGCTCAACCGACAGATCGACCGCATGACTGCCGACGGCGGGACAGCCCTGAACGATGCCGTCTTTGCTGCGGCCACGGCGCTGCAGCAAGAAAACCAGGCGGACGCCATCAATGCGGTGGTGGTCATGACGGATGGGCTGGAGAACCAGAGCCAGCGCAGCCTGCGTGACCTGCGCACCCTCCTGGCCGGCACGCCTGCGTTGCCGATCGTCGTCTTCACCATCGGGTTCGGCCAGGACGCCGACACCGCTACACTCGAAGAGATGGCCCGCATCGGCGGCGGCCAGTACCGCCGTGCCAGCGAAGCTGACCTCGACGAGCTGTATCGGATCATTTCCACCTATTTTTGAGCCAGCCATGTCTGACCTTCGTTCGCAGCTCCACAAAGAGGCCCGCAGCAACATTCTCCAGTACGCGCTCTTGCGCTGGGAAAGTGCTGCGGTGATTGCGCTGACCTTGATCGTCTATTTCCTGGCACCTGGCCCGCTGGGGCTGCCCGGCGAGCTCTGGCTGCTGCTCGGGCTGGCCGGGCTGGCCCTGCTTGTCTACTCCAGCCTGACCGACGCCGAAGCCAACGCGCGGGTCCTGCTGACGGTCTTTCAGGAACGCTTCAACCCTGCCCGCATCCAGGATGCGTCGCTGCGCAGGGAGGTGGAGGAGGCGCTGGAATACCAGCGACGCATCGAAGTGCAGGTGCGCGCCCAGCCAGCCGGGCTGATCCGAGAGCGGCTGAATGATGCCGCCAACCAGCTCAGCGACTGGATCAGCAACATCTACCAGCTGGCGTTGCGCGTCGACACCTACCGGGCCGACGACCTGCTGGCGCGCGAGCGGGGCTCCCTCCCCCAGGAGCTGGAGACTCTGCAGACACGGCGCCAGCGCGAACAAAACAGCAGCGTCCAGCGCCAGCTCGACCAGGTTCTCGCCAGCAAGGGAGCCCAGTGGCAGACCCTGCGCGAGCTGGACGCCCGCATGCGCCAGGCACAGTTGCAGATGGATCAAAGCACCACTGCGCTGGCCACCATCTACGGCCAGATCCAGCTGCTCAACGCCGAAGCGATCAACCGCGGCGGCGCCGAACGGCTGCGCTCGGACATCCAAGAACAGGTGAAACGGCTCGACGACCTGGTCGTCAGCCTCAACGAAGTCTACACCTACCAACACGATTCCCGCCCGAATCTTCCATCTGCGGACAATGCATCATGATCAGCAAGCTGTTTTTGGGGTTTATAGTTTTGCTCGTCGCCCTGGGGGTCGCCGGCTGCGGCGGCAACGCCGAGCGCGGCGAAGTGGTCGTCTATGTCGCTGTCCCCCTGAGCGGCTTTCAAGCCAACGGGGGCCAGACCATCTTGGGCGGGGTGCGGCTGGCCGCAGCCGAGATCAACAACGACGGCGGCCTGCTGGGCTACCAGGTCGTTGTACGCCCGCTGGACGACGAGTCCGACAACACGGTGGCACTCGGCCGCACGGCGGAGGTTCGTCAGGCGCTCGACAACGGCGAACTTGTCCTGGCAGTGATCGGCCATCTCAACAGCGGCCAGACCTTGGCGGCGATGGAGGTCTACCAAGATCTGCCTCTGGTCGTCCTCTCGGCGACCGCCTCCGAACAGAGCCTGACCGAGCGCCAGTACGACAATTTCTTTCGCGTCAACGCCAACGACAGTGTCCAGGCCAGGGTCAGCGCCGATTTTCTGGTCGACCAGCTGCAAGCCAGGACTGTCGCCGTACTGCACAACAACACCGAATATGGCCGCGGGCTGGCCGCCAGCCTGGTCACCGACCTGGAGGGGCGGGGGGCTCGGGTTGTCTTGCAGCTCGAGGTGGAAGAGGGCCAGAGCCTCTACAGCGAAGAGGTGAGCCAGATCCAACAAGTCGTGCCTGACGCGTTGTTTTACGCCGGGTACGAAATCGAAGCGCCCTACCTGCGGGCCGCCCTGGTCGAAGCAGGGCTGACCCTGCCCATGCTGGCCAGCGACGGCGCCTTTCTGGGGGCCACGATCGACGAGGCCAACGGGACGGCGGAAGGGATGTACGTCAACGCCTTTGCGCCCAGCCCACGCAGCGTCGCCGACGCCCGCTGGGTCGAAGCCTACCAGGCAGTCGAATACCGCAACCCAGACACCTATTCGGTCAACGGCTATGTCGCCATGCAGGTGCTGGCTGAAGCGGCACGCAAAGCCAATTCGCTCGAACGGGCCGCAGTCACCGGCAGCCTGCGCAGCCACAGTTTTGACACCCTGCTCGATACGCTCCGTTTCGAACCGGATGGGGACCTGGTTGACCCTCAAATTTGGATTTACCAGGTGGTAGACAACGAATTTCAGCAGGTGGCACGCTGAGCCAGCCCCCTCCGCTCAGCTCCCTGGAAAGGGTTGCAGGCAGGCTACACAGACAAAGACGGCCTCGCTGATCTCGACGACAGCGCCGAAGACATCGCCTGTGACGCCCCCCAGCCGCCGCTCGGCCAGACGCAACACCCCCCAGCCGGCGAACCCAGCGGCCGGCGCAGCCAGCCAAAGCGGCCAGTGCCAGCCCCCCCCGATGGCTGTCACCGCCAACGGCAGCAGCCCGGCGGCCAGCAGCTGCGGCCAGGTCAGGGCCAGATCCCAGCGCGCAGCCATTCCCCCCGACCTGGCCGCTGGCCGTCGGGCCGCCAGCAGAAGCAGCCAGCGCGCCCACACCGGCGCTGCCAGCAGCACAGGCAGGGGCGCCCCAACCAGGGAGCTGACCTTGAGGAGCAGCACCAGAACGGTGACAGTTACCCCAAAGCTGCCCACACGGGGGTCCCGCAGGATCTCCAGCCGCCGTTCCCGCCCGACCGGCGGCAGCAGCCCGTCGGCGCAGTCCGCCAGCCCATCCAGATGGAGCGCCCCGGTCAGCGCTGCCCAGAGCGCCACCAGCAGCACCGCGGCCGGCAGCGGCGGCAGCAGCCTCCCCACCAGCAGCGCCGCCGCCGCCAACAGCCCACCGATCAGCAGCCCAACCACCGGAAACCAGCCGGCTGCCCGGCGGTCGGGCTGCCAGCCCTGGCTGGGCACCGGCAGGGTGGTCAAAACCCCCAGCGCGCTCCACAGCCCCTGCCCGGCATTCTTCCAGACTCTTGCCAACGAGATTCGCATTTTCGCCCCCTTCAAGGTATCATAGCGTTCTAGAGAGCGATTGACCCTCTACCAACCACCAACTTAAACCAGCCGATCCACCTTTGCACCATGACAGCTTCTGTTACGCAACCACCTTCCTCTTCTGCATCCTACTGGCTGGTCGGCGTCGACGTGGGTGGCACCACGGTGTCGACCGTCCTGCTCGACGAACTGCTGCGGCCGCACGGCGAGCTGACCGTGGCGACCGACCTCAGCAGCCCCGACGCCACGCTGCTCAGCATTGTGGCGGCGATCCAACAGACGCTGGCACTGGACGCAGACCCCAGCCGCTCGCTGGCGGCCATCGGCCTTGGGATTCCAGGGCAGCAGGACACGCTCCGCGGCATTGTGCGCATTGCCGTCAACCTGCACTGGTACGACTACCCGCTGGTCGAACGGCTGGTCGCACGCTTCGGTGTTCCCTGCGTGATCGACAACGATGTGCGCGTGGCCACCCTGGGCGTCTACCGTTTCGACAACCCGGCCGGAGAGCAGGATCTGGCCTACATCAGCGTCGGTACAGGGCTGGCGACCGGTGTCATACTGGAAGGCCGGCTGCTGCGCGGGCGCCACGGCCTGGCCGGTGAATTCGGCCATATGATCGTCGACCCCAATGGCCCCCCCTGCAACTGCGGCGCGCGCGGCTGTCTGGAAACCCTGGTCTCCGCCACCGCAGTCGTGCGGCGAGCGCGGGAGTTGCTGGCCCTGGGCATGCCCAGCAGCCTCCGCACCCTGAACCCGTTGACGGCACGCGGGGTCTACGATGCCGCCGCTGCCGGCGACCTCCCTGCCCAGCAGATCGTGGACGCCGTCGGCACCGAGCTGGCACGCTCGCTGCGCAGCGTGGTGCTCGCCTACGATGTCGACAGCGTGGTGCTGGGGGGCGGCGTCACCCGGGCCGGCGAACGCTATCTGCGCCCGATCGTGGCCGAATGGCTGCGCCAGCAGGAGAGCTCCGCGCTGGCACGGGCTGTCCTGCGCCCCGAGATCTTGCGCATCGCCGACCCCACGCGCAATCTGGGGGCCTGGGGCGCTGCTGCCCTGGCCGCCGAAGCGCTCCACCCGACAGAAGGATAGTACCATGTTCTGCATCCACCGGGCGACCTTGCTGACGCCTGACCAACAGATCGACGACGGGGTCCTGCTCCTCGAGGGAGGACGGATTCTGGCGGTAGGGGATGCCCGCAGCATTGCTGTCCCGGCTGCGGCCGACTGTTTCGACGCCGGCGGGCTGATCGTCGCTCCCGGTTTTATCGACCTGCAGATCAACGGGGCCTTCGGCGACGACTTCACACAACACCCTGCCAGCATCTGGTCGGTGGCGGCCGGCCTGCCCCGCTGGGGGGTCACCAGTTTTCTGCCGACAATCATCACCTCGCCGTTGGAACAGGTGGCCCAAGCCCAGGCTGTGCTGGCGGGCGGCCCCCCGGCCCACTGGCGGGGCAGTCTCCCACTCGGTCTGCACTGCGAAGGCCCCTTTCTCAACCCGCAAAAAAAAGGCGCCCACAACCCAACCCATCTGCGGCTGCCCACCCTCGACGCCGTCGCCGGCTGGACAGCCCAGAACCAGGTCAAGCTGGTCACCCTGGCCCCCGAACTGCCCGGCGCCTTGCCCGTGGTTGAGGCGCTGGCCGCCAACGGGGTCGTCGTCAGCGCTGGCCATTCGATGGCAACCTACCGAGAAGCCAACGCTGGCTTTGCCGCCGGAATCCGCTATGGAACCCATCTGTTCAACGCCATGCCCCCCCTCGACCATCGGGAACCCGGCCTGCCCGGTGCGCTGTTGCACACCCCCCAGCTGACAGCCGGCATCATCCCCGACGGCATCCACGTCCATCCGGCGGTCGTGGCCCTGGCGTGGGCAGCCAAAGGAGCCCGCCGTCTGAACGTCGTCACCGACGCGATGGCCGCGCTGGGCATGGCCCCGGGCCGCTACCCGATCGCCGACCAGGAAGTGGTGGTGACCGCCCGCCCCGACGGGGTCCACGAGGCCCGGCTGGCTTCCGGCACACTGGCCGGTTCGGTGCTGACGATGGACGAAGCGCTGCGCCGGCTGATCCAGTACACTGGCTGCAGCCTTGGGGAAGCGCTGGCCACCCTGACCGCTACCCCGGCAGATCTGCTGGGCATCGGCCAGGAGCGCGGGCGGCTGCAGGCGGGCGCCTGGGCCGATCTGGTCCTGCTCACACCGGCACTCGAAGTTGTGGGCACGTTCGTCGCCGGCCTCCCCTGTTTTCAGAGCCAGCCAGACTGAGCACCCGCCCGCCGATCGTTTCTACCGAGCAGAAAGGTTCACAATGAGCGTGGCAGATTCTTCCCTCTATCAAGAAATTCACCAGCAGCCCGCTGTCCTGCGAACCCTGCTTCGGCAGGAGGGGGCGGCGATCCAGCGACTGGCCCGCGCAGTGCGCGACCGACGGATCGATTCCATCGTGGTGGCAGGTCGCGGGACCAGCGACAACGCCGGCCGCTATGCCCAGTATCTTTTGGGCGCCCACAACGGGCTGATGGTGGCGCTGGCGACGCCCAGCCTCTATTCGATCTACCAGCGCCCCCCCCGTTTCGGCAACGCGCTGGTGATCGGCATCAGCCAGAGCGGCAAAAGCCCGGACATCGTCTCTGTGCTCGCCGAAGCCCGGCGCCAGGGGGCCATGACCGCCGCCTTCACCAATTTCCCTGACTCCGACCTTGGCCGCCAGGTCGAACATGTGATCGCCTTGCATGCCGGCGAAGAGAGGTCGATCGCAGCCACCAAAACCTACACGGCGTCGCTGGCGGCCCTGGCTGCGCTGAGCGCCGAGCTGAGCGAAGAGCCACAGATGCATGCCGCGCTGGCAGCCATCCCCGACCAGGTCGCTGACCTGCTCGCCCTCTCGCCCTCGATCGGCCTTCTTGCCGAACGCTACCGCTACATGCGCGACTGCGTCATCCTGGGCCGCGGGTACAGCTACGCCACAGCCTTCGAGTTCGCTCTCAAGATGAAAGAACTGACCTACACCCTGGCCGAGCCCTACAGCAGCGCAGATTTCATGCACGGCCCGCTGGCCCTGATCGAACACGGCTTCCCGGCCTTTGTCGTCGCCCCTTCCGGTGTTCTGCTGCCCGAGATGCAGGCGTTCATCCGCACCTTGCAACAGCGCGAGGCCGAAGTCATCGTACTCAGCGACGACAAAGAGACCTTGGCTCTGGGACGCACGGCGATTCCTCTGGCGGCCGGGGTTCCGGAATGGCTGGCTCCGCTCACCGCCATCGTGCCCTGCCAGCTCTTCGCCATGCACCTGGCGGCCGTGCGTGATTTTGACCCAGACCATCCGCGTGGGCTGCGCAAGGTGACCGAAACCCGCTGAGACAAGGTCCCAAGGAGCGGGTAGGTCACGGCGCCGGGAAGGGCGCTTCCTCGAGAAACTGCATTGGGTCCACGGCGACCCCGCCAATGCGCAGTTCCCAGTGCAGATGCGCGCCGGTGCTCAGCCCCGTGTTGCCGACCAGCCCCAGCACATCCCCGGCAGCGACATCCATGCCGACGCCCACCTTCATTTCGCTCAGATGCCAGTAGCCGGAGAAAACCCCGCGGCCGTGGTCGAGGATCACGGCGTTGCCGCGCACCGCGATCGGCTCCGCCAGCACCACCCGGCCTGGGGCCGGCGCGAAGACCAGCGTTCCTTCCGGCGCCCCGAAATCCTGGCCAGCATGAAAATTGCCGATATCGGCTACCGAATAGGTGCGCCGGGTGCCAAAGGGGCTGGTGGTCGGATAATCCGCGCCGATCGGACGCTGAAAGCGCTCCAGCCAGAACCGCTCCGGGCTGACCTGCGACCAGACAGAAACCACTCGCTCTCGCTCTGCCTGCACGACCGGCGGGGTCAGGACCTCCGCCTTTTCCTGGCTCACCACGATCTCCTGAGAATCGTACGGGCCTGCCTCCACCAGGATCGAACGCTGGAGACGCAAAGGGACCCCGCTGGAGGTCGTGTAGCCGACCTCCAGCGGGTAAGCGCCTGGTGCCAGCAGGGCATCGACCGGCAAAAAGGCAGCCTGGCGCAGGCCATCCTCCTGCAGCAGCTGAAAGATCAGGGGCTGGCCGTTCCAGTGGCCTTCGAGCTGCAGCGGGCGGCTGCTGGTCACAAAGAGCCGCCCGGTGCGCCCCTGAAGGAGCGTGGCAGGCATCTGCACGGACGTCACTGCCCCCAGCACCGCCGTCGGTGGGGGGGCAGCCTGGGCTGGGATCTGCAGCGGCTGGCCTGGAAAGAGCCGGCGCGCCGCCGGCAGCCCGTTCAACTCTGCTGCCTGCCCCCCCTCGACCCCATACCGGCTGGCCAGGCTGGCCACGGTGTCGCCGGGCCATGCCCGGACGGCAACTGTGGCTCCTGCCGACTCGACAGCCACCGCGCTCCTGCCGGGCGCCAGCAGCACCTGGCCGACCCGGATCAGATTGGGGTCGTCGATGCCGTTGGCGGCAGCCAGTTCGGCGACAGTCACCCCCAGGCGAGCTGCAATCGTCCCAAGCGTATCGCCGGCAGCCACCGTGTAGCTTTCCTCCTGCGCACGCAGCGGGCCACTCCCCCCCACCACCAGCAGGCTGGCCAGCAGCAGACGGCAGGCCAGCTTATTCAGGCGCCCCATAGATGCTGGGTTTCAAAACCCCGATAAAGGGCAGGTTGCGGTACAGTTCGTTGAAGTCCAGCCCATAGCCGACAACAAACTCATTGGGGATTGCGAACCCGACCCAGTCGACCTGAATCTCGATCTCGCGGCGGTCCGGTTTGTCGAGCAGGGCCATGACCCGCAGCGAGGCCGGCTGGCGCTCCCGTAAAAGACGCATGAGATAGCCAAGGGTATGGCCGCTGTCGATGATGTCTTCGACCAGCACGATGTTGCGCCCCTCGATCGACGTGTTCAGATCCTTCAGAATGCGCACAATCCCGCTGCTGCTGGTGCCAGCCCCATAGCTGCTGGTCGCCATAAAATCGATCTCGTGCGGGATCGTGATGGCCCGGATCAAGTCGGCCATAAAGATGATGCTGCCTTTGAGCACCGACACCAACAACAGATCCTGGCGCGCATACTCACGGTTGAGCATGTCCCCCAGTTCACGCACCCGTCTGCGAATCGACGGCTCGTCGACCAGCACCTGGGCGATGTCTTCGTGCAGGCTGACTTTGTCAAAGACGGCGTGGGGTATGCTCATAATTTCTTCTCCTCTTCACAACGGTTAGGGGGCGGCCGGCTGCACCTGGCGCAGCAGAACGCTCTGGCCACCCACGGTGATCGAAAATCCGCTCTCCACGGTGGGTGCCGCTGCAACCGGGACCTGGTCGAGGGGGCCGAGCGGCTGCACCAGTTCGCCAAAGACCCACACCCTGCCCTCCGCTGCCGTCACCTGCCACCAGGCCCCGTCGGCCGAACGCCCGACAATCGGCAGGCGTGTGCCGCCGAGCACCTGCCCCAGCAGCGGCTGGCTGAGGGCAGGACCGGCACGCAGGTTGAGCAGCGCAGTCTGGACGATGGCTGTCGGTTCGGCAACCGTCTCGGCAACCGTCTCGGCAACCGTCTCGTCCGTGCCTTGCAGCTCTGGCCCGCTGCTCCCTCCTGCCTTGAAGCGAGCACTCCAGGTCGCTGTCAGCGCCAGAAAGCGATCACCGAACGCGCGGCTCGGCTCGATGTAGCTGCCTTCTGGCCACTCGTTGAAGCTGTTGACCACGATCCAGCGCGGGTGGCTGTCGATCGCCGCCTGCCAGGCGCGCTCGTAGTAGGCCCCTCCCTCCCGGTCGGTGGCAAAGCCGGTGGCTGGCCGAATTTTGACGTCGTTGTACCCTGGCATCACCGTAGCGACCCAGAACCGGTCAGCGCCCAGCGCAGAACGCATCGCCGCCACGCGCGCGGCAAATTTCTGGTTGGTAGCGACCAGACTGGCGGGGGGATTCCAGGTGTTGCTGTACAGGTGGTGGCCGTCAAAGACGCTGAGGTAGCTGGTGTCGACCCCCTCGCTGACCCAGAGCGCAGCCTTGGCAGGGTCAACCTGGCCCCGAACAGCAGCCCAAGTGTCGACGCTGTAGAGGGTTGGGCGCCAGAAGAAGACCACCGGCCGCCCGTCGACGCGCAGATAGGCCGGGTGGTTGGCGTGGACGCCGAGCAGATGGGCCAGCCCCCCGCTCACCTCCTCCACCCCCGGCATAAACGGCGAATCGCTCTCGAACAAAACGGCGATCTTGAAGCTGCGGGCGGCGGCCTCGTCGAGCAGCGCAGCCAGATTGGGTTCGGTCTGGTTGGTCGCCCCGTCAGGCCCATACCAGGCCACGACCAGTGCGTCGATGCCGGCACGCTGCGCTTGTTCGATCTGCCGCCCCATCACGCTGCGGTCGCGGCTGACGTAGGGTTCCGCCGGCAGGTCGCTCAGCTGATCGTACGTCCAGGTCGCCTCGTCGAACCAGCTGTAGTAGAAGGCCAGCACCAGCCGGTCGGCGGCAGACTGAGCGGGGGGCGCAGCGCCGACCCGCTGCGCTGTTGAGAGAAGCCCCCCTCCCAACAGCAGCGCGAGCAAAGCGAGCCTCCCCCAGAGGAGTGGCAGATTGGCAGGAGGCCAGAGCGCCCCCCGCAGCAATTGCACAAAATAGCCTTTTGACAACAATGTTTCCTCCCCACGTTCGATCGTACCATGCTGCTGGGTGCGGGCAGAAACGCTACACACGGCCAGCGCACCCATCTGCCCCACGCACGGCCGCCATCGCCGGGAGTGCCAGCAGTTCGCTGAGCATCATCGCCGTAGCACCCCAGACCTTGTGCTGGGCGACCGCAAAATAGGGGACTTCGATCGACTGGTCACGCACGCTCCAGCACTCGACCTGCTGGGCTGCCGGGTCGAGCAGCGTCCCCAGCGGCGCTTCGATCAGCTCAGCCACCTCGTACGGGTCAGGCTGAAACTCTGGGCGGGCCTCGATCCAGGCGACTGCGGGCTGCACCAGATAGTTGCTGGCTGTCACGTAGATTGGGGTCAACAGCCCCAGCACTTGGGGCTGGCTGGCGTGCACCCCAATCTCTTCCGAAGTCTCGCGCAGTGCGGTGGCGATCAGGTCGCTGTCAGCCAGATCATAGCCGCCCCCCGGCAGCCCGATCTGGCCCCCATGCACGCCTGGGTAGTCTGGGCGCCGGATCAAAGGGAGAAAGATCTGGCCAGCATGGGAATAGAGCAGCACCAGAACCCCCCCCTGCCGGGCAGCGCTGCTGGCCTGGTCGGCAAGCTGGCTGCCCAGCCGTGGCCGCGGGGCCATCCGCTCCTGGGCAGTGCGTCCGGGCAGCGTCCCCCGCAGGTCACAGCGGAGCTGGGATAAAAATGGCTCACAGAAGGATTTCGTTGTCATCGCATCGATCCGGGTGTGTTCACAACACGCGCAGGAGCAGCCCCTTCAAATACTCTCCTTCTGGAAAGGTGATGGCCACCGGGTGGTCGGCGCTCTGGCGCAGCCCTTCGATCACCTGCACGGGCCGTCCTGCATCGACCGCTGCACCGAAGACAACTTTCTGAAAGAGCTCGGCGCTGACCAGCCCGCTGCAACTGAACGTTGCCAAAAAACCGCCGGGGCGCAACAGCCGCAGGGCCAATCGGTTGATCTCCTTGTAGCCGCGGAGGGCACGTTCGATCGCGCCCTGGTTCTGGGCAAATTTGGGCGGGTCCAGAATCACCACGTCGTAGCGTTCAGCCGGATCCTCCTGCCAGTCGCGCAGCACGGCGAACACATCGCCGGCGATGTTGGTGGTCAGAAGATCCGGGTCGTAGCCGTTGCGCCGCAGGTTGTGTTCGGCCAGGGCCAGGGCATCGAGGCTGCTGTCCAGGTTGGTGACCTGGCTGGCCCCCGCGCGCAGCGCGTGCAGAGCGAACGCGCCTGTGTAGCTGAACGCGTTGAGCACCCGTCCACCTGCACAATAGGCCGCCACCCGGCGCCGGTTGGCCCGCTGGTCTGTGTAAAAGCCCGTCTTTTGGCCGCGCAGCAGATCGACGGCGAAGTGCATTCCCGCTTCTTCGACCTCGACCCGCCCCTCCGGCAGGTTTCCGGCCAGCAGCCCGCTGGAGGGTGGCAGCCCTTCCAGCCGGCGGGCAGCCATGTCGCTGCGTTCGACGACGCCCTGGCAGCCGGTCATGGCCAGCAGTTGGTCTGCCAGCGCTTGTTTGCGCCGGTCGATGGCCAGTGTACCTGCCTGCAGCACCAAAAAATCGCCCATGCGGTCGACCGTCAGACCGGGCAGGTAATCGCTTTCGGCGTTGACCAGCCGCAGCGCGCTGCACCCTTGCACTTCCGGCAGAGAGGCCCGCAGGGCCAGCGCGCTCTGCAGCCGTCGCCGCCAGAACGCCGCGTCGATCGGCTCTGCCGCCTCCCAGCTCAGCAGGCGCACCTGGATCTGGCTGCGCCGGTTGAGATAGCCGCGCGCCAGCCACTGGCCGTCGGCTGCGCAGACCTCGACCACTTCTCCGTCCGGGAGCTCCTCCGGCAGCTGGGCGATCGCGCCGCTGAAAATCCAAGGGTGCTGCTGCCGCACCGGCCTCTCCCGCCCGGGGTGAAGGACAACCCGTCCTTGCCTGTCACGTCCTTGCCTGTCACGCCCTTGCCTGTCACGCCCTTGCCTGTCACGGCCTGCCAGCTCTCTCATCCAAACCTCCGAGCTCCCCCCACCTTTCGCCGGACTTTCGATCTGGCGGGCCTGACGGTCCCACTTCCCATCCATATTCGTCGATCTGGATGCATCTGCCGGGCAGTTCGATCACCCGTGCGGCGGCATCGTAGTCGAAGGGCTGCTGCGTCCCCTCTGCCGTCAGTACCCCTTGCGCGCGCTGCCCCTGGCGGGTGGTAAAGCGCAGGCGGTAGCCGCGGCCGATCGCCCAGCGGGCCAGCGCTTTGACATCGGTTCCCATAAAGCGCTTCAACCTGCTGCAACCCGCTGGTGGTGCTGCTGGAGGCTGCGGACCCGCAGTTCCTTCTGGCGCAGCGCGCGGATCCCGTTGACGACCGCGGCGGCGGCCGACAACGTTGTGATCAGCGGGATCTCCAGGCGGGTGGCCAGTCGCCGGATGCGTGCCCCATCCTCGCGTGCAGGCGCGCCGAGGGGGGTGTTGATGATCAGCTGGATTTTGCCATCGCGCATGGCATCGAGCGTGGTGTACTCGGGGGCCTCGCGGCTGCCTTTCTCCAAGACGGTCACCGCCAGCCCGGCGCTGGCCAGGAAAGCGCCGGTCCCGGCAGTGGCATAGAGGGCAAAACCCATCCGCTGCAAGTCACGGGCCAGCTTGAGGGCTCCTCCCTTGTCGTAGTCGTTTACCGTGATCAGCACGCCACCCTCCAGCGGCAACCCTGCGCCGGCGCCCAGCTGACTTTTGGCGAAGGCGTGTCCAAAACTCGACGCATGGCCCATGACCTCGCCGGTCGAGCGCATTTCAGGCCCCAGGAGCGCGTCGATCCCCGTAAATTTTTTCCAGGGGAGCACTGCCTCTTTGACAAAAAAACCGTCCAGCTCTGGCGACTGCACAAAGCCGATCTCGGCCAACGTCTGGCCAGCCATCACGCGCGCGGCGATCTTGGCGAGCGGCACGCCGGTGGCTTTGCTGACAAAGGGCACGGTGCGGCTGGCTCGCGGGTTGACCTCGAGCACATAGACCACATCGTCTTTGATCGCATACTGGACGTTCATCAACCCGCGCACCTGCAACGCCAGCCCAAGCTTTTCGGTGTACTCGCGCAGAATGCTCAGGTGGTAGTTGCTGATTTTGTAGGGAGGCAGCACACAGGCACTGTCGCCGCTGTGGATGCCAGCCTCTTCGATGTGCTGCAAGATCCCGCCGATCACGACCCGGTCGCCGTCGCAGACGGCGTCGACGTCGACCTCAAAAGCATCCTCCAGAAACTGGTCGATCAGCACCGGCCGCCCTTCCACCACGCTGATGGCTTCGGCCATGTAGCGGCGCAAGTCCAGCTCGCTGTCGACGATCGCCATCGCACGGCCGCCCAGCACATAGGAAGGGCGCACGACGACAGGATACCCGATCTGGGCGGCCACGGCCACGGCTGCCTCGACCGTGCGCGCCGACCCATGTTCGGGGGCCGGAATATCCAGCCTGGCCAGCAGCGCGCCGAAGCGGTCGCGGTCCTCGGCCAGGTCGATGGCGTCGGGGGAAGTGCCAAGGATCGGCACCCCCGCCTCCTGCAGCGGGCCAGCCAGGTTGAGCGGGGTCTGCCCGCCAAACTGGACGATCACCCCCCTCAGCTGCCCGCTGCCAGCGCCTGTGTTTTCGCGATCCACGATGTTCAGCACATCCTCCAGCGTCAGCGGCTCAAAATAGAGCCGATCCGAGGTGTCGTAGTCGGTGCTGACCGTCTCCGGGTTGCAGTTGACCATGATGGTCTCGTAGCCGAGGTCGCTGAGCACAAATGCGGCATGGCAGCAGCAGTAGTCGAACTCGATCCCCTGGCCGATCCGATTGGGCCCGCCCCCCAGAATGAGGATTTTGGGCCGGCTGGTCGGTGCGGCTTCACTTTCGCTTTCGTAGCTGCTGTACAGATAGGGAGTGTAGGCAGCAAACTCGGCGGCGCAGGTATCGACCTGGTGATAGGTTGGGGTCAGCCCGGCTGCGTTGCGCAGCTGGCGCACCTGCAGGGCGGTCAGCTGCCGGTCAGGCTTCTCGGCGTCGACAATACGGGCCAGCTGGCGGTCGCTGAACCCCATCCGCTTGGCCTTGCGCAGTGTGGCAGGGTCCAGCGTCCGCAGCGTCCGCTCGAAGGCGGCGATCTCAGCGATCTGGGCGACAAACCAGGGGTCATAGCCGGTGATCTGGGCCACTGTCGCCTGGCTGTCTCCGGCCAGCAGCGCCTCATAAAGCGCAAAAAGACGGTCACGGTTGGGGATCCGCAGCAGATCGTGCAGTGCAGTGGCGCGGTCGTAGCCCTTGTAGCTGCCGTCGGGGTCTCGCTCCAGGAGACCGAGTCCGTCGCGGCCGATCTCCAGACTGCGCACAGCTTTTTGCAACGCCTCCTTGAAGGTGCGCCCGATCGCCATGGCCTCACCCACCGATTTCATCTGCGGGCCCAGCTCGCGGTCGACGCCCGGGAATTTTTCAAAGGCCCAGCGCGGCATCTTGACCACGACATAGTCGATCGAGGGCTCGAAGGCGGCCACGGTCTGGCGCGTGATGTCGTTTTTGAGTTCGTCCAGCGTATAGCCGACCGCCACCTTGGCGGCCAGCTTGGCGATCGGAAAGCCGGTCGCCTTGGAGGCCAAGGCAGAGGATCGGGAAACGCGCGGGTTCATTTCGATCACGACCACGCGGCCGCTGGCCGGGTCGACCCCGAACTGCACATTGCTGCCGCCGGTTTCTACGCCGACAGCGCGCATCACCAGCCGCGCCTGGTCGCGCAGCCGCTGATACTCCTTGTCGGTCAGCGTCTGCGCCGGCGCCACGGTGATGCTGTCGCCGGTGTGGACCCCCATCGGATCCAGGTTCTCGATCGAACAGACGACGACAAAGTTGTCGGCGGCGTCGCGCATCACCTCCAGTTCGTACTCTTTCCAGCCGATCAGCGACTCCTCGATCAAAACCGTGTGCACTGGGCTCTCCTTGAGCCCCCACGCCACCTTCTCGTCGAACTCCTGCGGGGTAAAGACCGTGCCGGCGCCGCTGCCGCCCAACGTAAAGCTGGGGCGGACAAAGATCGGGTAGCGGCCGATCAACTCGCGCGCGATGCGGTGCGCCTCCTCCAGGGTACGGGCGACGCCGCTGCGCGGGGAGTCCAGCCCGGAGGCGGTCATGGCGTTTTTGAACAGCTCGCGATCTTCTGCCACCTGCATCGCACGCAGATTGGCGCCGATCAGCTCGACCCCGTAACGGGCCAGGATTCCTTGCTCGGCCAGTGCCACACCCAGATTGAGGCCGGTCTGCCCCCCCACCGTCGGCAGCAGCGCATCGGGCCGTTCGTAGGCGATGATCTTTTCCAGCACCTCGACGGTCAACGGCTCGACATAGGTGGCGTCGGCCAGCTCCGGATCCGTCATGATCGTAGCCGGGTTGGAATTTACCAGCACCACCCGATACCCCTCCTGGCGCAGCGCCTTGCAGGCCTGCACGCCAGAATAGTCAAATTCACAGGCCTGCCCGATCACGATCGGGCCAGACCCCACGATCAAAATCGACGAAATATCTGTGCGCTTTGGCATAGTCCCTGAACACGCTCCCCCACTCTTTTTGGCTGCCCGGCGGGCCCGTTGCACCCCGGCGTTTGGAGCAGTATCGCATACGATCCCGCTTTTTTGCCATCCAAGAGAGGCGAGTTGGCAGCTATCGAGGGCAGGTCGGCGGGCACTCGGCGCCTGAAACGCGCTCGAAACCGCCGGCGGCAGGGGTCAGCCAGCAAAAAGCCGCTCCAGATCCAGATCGACCAGCACCGGGCGGTGGTCGGAAACGCCGTCGGCGGCGCCCCAGATCGTGCAGCCAGTCGCAGCAGGGAGCAAGGCAGGGCTGGCAAAGAGATAATCAATGCGGGCGGGCTCGTCACCGGCGAGGAAAGTGGCAGCTCCTGGGCTGCCAAAGTGCCGATAGAGATCGACATAGCCCGCTTTTTCCATGGCGTCTATCAGCTGGAACGCTCTGTCACCGGGGGGGGGAGGCTCCGCTGCATCCCAGCGGCTGACCGCATTGAAATCCCCCATCACAAGGTGGGGGCGATGGCGGTCGCGCACCAGCCAGGTGCGCGCCACGCGCAGTTGTACCCAGCGGGCGGCTGCAGCCGTGTGGTCGAGATGGGTCACATAGAGCGTCAACGTCTGGCCACTGGAGAGCAGGATGCGCCCTTCGAGCAGCCCGCGCGGCTCGAGGCTGGCCAGCAGCCCCTCTTTGTCTTCTTCTTTGGCGGTGAGGTGGTGGGCTGAGCTGGCAAGGATCGGCCAGCGGCTGAGCAGAGCATTGCCGTACGCCGTAGCCGGCATGTTGTGCCCCGCAGCCCAGCGCAGACACGGGCCAAAGACAAAGTGCATCCCCAGGCGGGCTGCCAAGGCCTCCAGGGCTGGGCCGGCAGCGCCAGCCACGACCTGAGGATAAAAGACCTCGTTCAGCCCGACCACGCTGGCATCGAGCGCCTCCAGCACGTCGCCGATCGCGGCCAGGTTGGGCTCGCCCTCGGCTGTACGCCAGCCGTGGATGTTGTAGGTGACGACACGCATAAACGCAGTCTAGCACGGGCGGGCGTTTGTCTGCAATCTCCCCGGCACAAAGGCAGCAGTTCCAGATGGGGAACTGTTGGACGCTCTCGACGGCACTTGACAAAGGTGTTGTCCGGCCGTATACTTTTAGAAATTTCTGATTTCTAATTTCTGATTTCACTGTCCAGAAAGAGTCGATCGACCCTGTGACACCTGCATCTTCTATCACGCCGATCGCCCGGCTGAGCATCCGCGAGGATGTCTACGCCTTGCTGCGCAGCGGGATTTTGAACCACGTCTACCCGCCCGGCCATCGGCTCGACCTCGACGAGCTGGAACAACAGCTCCAGGTCAGCCGTACCCCCCTCAAAGAGGCGCTGCATAAACTGGAAAGCGAAGGGCTGGTCCAGATTCTGCCGCGCCGCGGGACCTTTGTCTCCGAAATCGACCCCAAAAATATTGTGGAAAGCTACGACGTACGCCTTGCACTCGAGCTGTTTATCGCCCCGCTGGTCGTCCACAAGATCGGAGCCGCCGCAATCGCCCAGCTGCATGCCACTCGCCAGCAGATGCGCGACCTGCTGGCGGGCGACGAGCCCGACGACACGATCGAACGGTACATCTCCCTCGATCAGACGTTCCATGTGCAGATCGTGCAGGTCAGCGGCAACGACCGCCTGATCGAGATCTACCGCACGATCGGCGGGCCCCTGCAGATGGCCCGTCTCTACCAAAAATTTGACCGCGAGGTCTATCTGCGCTACACCGAGCCCGAACATGACACCATCTTGCAGGCGATCGAAGCGCATGACGAAACAGCGCTGCAGAGCGCCTTTGCAGCCCATGTGCAGCGCGCCAAGGGTCGTGTGCTCAACCTGGTCGACTCGACCCAGCCACAAGGATAGAGGGATTCCGGACATCCCTTTTTTAACCATGCGAACCATTGTATCCAGAAAGGAGGAAAACGGCTGTCTCCACCCGCCGGGGTGGTTTTCGCCGCCAAACCGATCATGAAAAGAGTCTTTGCAATCGAAGGCAAGCCGGTGGTGCTTGACGTGGCCGAACCCGAGCTACGTCCAGGAGAGGTGCTGGTCAAGACTGCTTTTTCAGCGGTCAGCAGCGGCACCGAGATGAAAATCATCTACAGTTCGGGTCACCCCGACACACTGGGGGACGACACCTATCCCAGTTTGCGCATCGGCCAGCCCCCCCAGCTGCGCAAACAGACGGTCGACTGGGGCTTTCCTGAGCCGCGCGGGCAGCTGCCCGGCACTGCCTCGGTCGGTTACAGCCTGGCCGGCACCGTGGTGGCGGTCTCCAAAGAGGTGGTCGACCTCCAGGTGGGGGACCGCGTCGCCTGTTCGGGCAACCAGTGTGCTGTCCACGCCGAGTTGGTCGGCATGCCGCGCAATTTAGTGGCCAAGGTGCCCGACAGCGTGCCCCTCGACCATGCCGCCTTTGTGACGCTGGGCTGCATTGCCATGACTGGCGTACGCCGCACGGAGTGCCAGTTCGGCGAGACCGTGGTCGTCTATGGGCTCGGGCTGCTGGGGCAGCTCAGCACGCAGATCGCCCGCCATGCGGGCCTCTATGTGCTGGGGCTGGACATCGACGACCGCCGGGTCGAGCAAGCCTTGCAGGTGGGGGCCACCCGGGCGATCAACCCTTTGCGGGAAGACCCGGTGCGCGCCGTGCTGGAGATGACCGATGGCTTCGGCGCCGACGGGGTGATCTTGGCGATCGCCACCTCCTCCAGCGACCCGCTCAACACAGCCTTCGACCTCTGCCGCACACGCGCCCGGGTGGTGGGGGTCGGCGCGTTTGGGATGAATATCACGCGGGCGCGCATGTACTCGCGCGAGGTGACGTTGGTCCCTTCGATCGCCTACGGCACCGGGCGCTACGACACGACCTACGAGGAAGGGGGCGTCGATTTCAACATCGGCTACGGACGCTGGACCGAAAACCGCCAGCAGGTGGCCTTTCTGCGCATGCTGGCCGACGGTGTGGTCAGCCTGGAGGGGCTGGCGCCCACACGGGTGCCGATCGCACAGGCACCCGAAGGCTATGCCCTGCTGCATGCGCCTGGCCGGCCGCCGACCGTGCTGTTCACCTACGAGCCCGCGTAATCTCCCCTCAGTCGGAAGAGAGGGTGCACCCAGGAGCGTGAGATGGCCGAAGTTCTGCGGGTCGGCTGCATTGGCTGTGGCCAGCGTGCTGAGCTGTATGTAGAAAAAATTGCGCGACAGGAAAGCCCTTTGCTGCGCATGCATGGCTATGCCGACGTGCGCCAGGCCAACGCCGAGCGGCTGTTGGCGGAGTACGGCGGCCGGTATGCGACGGCCGACCCCGAACAGGTGCTGGCCGACCCAGACATCGACGCCGTGTTGATCAGCACCTGGCACGACACCCATACCCCCTATGCGGTCGCAGCGGCGCGCCACGGCAAGCACATTCTGATCGAGAAACCGCTGGCGCTCACGATCGACGAGTGCTGGCAGATCGAAGAAGCAGTGCGGCGGGCGGGGGTGACGGTGGCGGTCGGGCTCAAAATGCGCTTCATGCCGCTGGTGCGCCGTATCCGCCAGTGGGTGCCGGAGCCGTTCCTGTTGACCGGACAGATGATGAACGACCGCGTGCCCGACGACAGCTGGTCGCTGCAGCCAGGGATCGGCGGCGGCACGGTGCTGGGGGCAGGCTGCCACACCGCCGACCTGCTCTGTTATCTGGCCGGCGCTGACCCTGTCGAAGTCTACGCCTGTGGCAGCGACCGCATCCACCAAATGGCTGGCCAGATCGACACGCTGGTGGGTACGATCAAGTTTGCCAACGGCGCGGTGGCGGCGCTGGTCCACGGCGACCCAGGACGCAACCCCTATACGTCGACCTTTTTCTGCCAGGTTTTTGGGCTGAACCAAGGGGCGTGCCTGTACGACCGCTACCACAGGGCTCACCTGTGGGGCTGTGCACAGCCGACGCTGGGGATAGCCGACCTGGACGAGTTCGAGCGGGCCGATGTCGAAGGAGATCTGGCGTTGTTGCGTCATTTTGCCCTCTGTGCGATGGCCCGCCGCCCGTGCGAGGTGGGCGTCCGCGAGGGGCGCCTCGCCACCACGCTGATGGTCAAGCTGCTGGAGTCGGCAGCCCGCGGGCTGCCGATGCAGGTCGAGGCCGACTGGCGCAGCCACTACGGCTGAGCCAGCCGGGAGGAGAGGGGGAACGCCCTCTGTACAACACCGTGTACAACACCGTGTACAACACCGTGCGGATCCGGCCACGAGGAGGTGTGCCAGCCCCACACGGTGCGAACGATTCACGTGCAGGTCTTTCTTACAAGGAGGAAGCAAATGTTTGGTGATGTCAGCAAAAAAAGCCTCACGCGTCGCAAGTTTCTGCAGATCGCAGGCGCAGGCGCGGCGGTGACAGCCCTCAGCGCAGCCTGTGCGCCTGTCCCTGCCCCCGCTCCGTCCGGTGAGTCCGCGCCCGCAGTGATCTCCAAGCCCTTTGCCGGCAAAGAGTTGACAGTCTTCGCCGGCAACCACCACGACGCCCAGGTACGTGACCTCTGGATCCCGCTGTTTGAAGAACAGAGTGGCGCCAAGGTCACCTACACCTCGATCGGCGGCGCCGACGCCGACGCCAAGTACGCGGTCTTCCTCGCCAGCGAGGACGGTTCGCAGGATGTTCTCTACTGTTGGGAGACCTTCACCGCCAAATATGGCCGCGGGCTGTTCGAAGATCTCAGCGCGTTCAACCCGACTCTGCTGGCCGGGCTCAACGCGACACCGGTCAAGGCGCTCTCCTTTCTGGGCACCCAGTACGGCATCCCCTTCGACTCGAACATGGCGATCTTTATGTGGAACACCGAGCTCTATGCGCAGGCGGGGCTGGACCCTGAAAAGGCACCGGAAAACTGGCAGCAATTTGCTGAATACAGCATGAAGCTCACCCAGGGCAGCAACTACGGCACCCTCTTCACCCTCGGGGATGCCAACTCCAGCTTCTTCACCTTCATCACACTCTACAATTCGACCGGCGGCACGCTGTTGAACGAAGACCAGACCCAGATCCAGGTCGACACCCCCGAAGGGTTGATGGCCATGGAGGCTTTCTACAACGGCGTCGTCGTCGACCAGTGGATCGACCCCGCCGGGCTGACCATCAACAGCTCGATCGAGCAGGGCAAGGTCTTCCGTGGAGGGGGGATCGGCCACTACTTTGCCTTCCCCAACCACTACGCGCTGGCACAGGACCCGGAACAGTCTCAGGTGGTGGGCAAGGTCAAGACCGGGATCATCCCCGGGCTCAGCCTGCGCAGCGGCTCGGCCAACGGCTTCGAGGGCTACTCGATCAACAAATTTTCGAGCAACAAGGAGCTGGGCATGGCCTGGCTCGAATTTATCGTCTCGCCTGAGGTGCAGAAGTTGGTGGCCACCAGTTGGGGGCGACCGCCAGCCCTGGGCACAGCCTTCAGCGACCCTGAGGTGCAGGAGAAGGCACCCCAGTTTGCAGCGGTCTCGGAGCAGGTCCAGTACCCGGCCCCGCGCTACGGGTCACCCTTCTATTTCGACGTCGGCACCGTGTTCAACGACCACATGAACCGGCTGCTCAAGGGGGAAGGCACCCCCAAGGAAGCCTGCGAACGGATTCAGGCAGATGCGCAGAAGGCCATCGACGCCTACTGGGCCATGGCTGCCTGACCGGCTTTGGACTGGCTGGGTGCAGACAGAGGCTGTCTGTGCCCGGCCAGCCTGCAAAAACCAACCTTTTGAACACCCCCGCCTTCCGGCGTGGGCATCTCGCCAGAGGTTTTGATGACTCCTACACAACCGGCAGACGGTTTCTGGCAGCGTTTTCATCGCATGGACGAGGGCAGATTTGGGCTGCTGCTGCTGCTGCCCACCCTGCTGCTGGTGCTGGTTTTTCTGGCGCTGCCCATCCTCTATGCGCTCTACATGAGCCTGCACCAGATCGAGCTGACCATCTCTCCGCAGTGGAAATTTGTCGGGCTGGCCAACTATGCCGGGCTGGTCACAGAGGGGCGTGTGATCGAGACCGTGCCACGCACCCTCTATTTTGCCGGGCTCAACGTGGCTGTGACCACGCTGCTGTCGCTTTGCCTGGCACTGGTGCTCAACGAACAGTTTGTCGGGCGCAACTGGGTTCGGGTCTTGATCCTGCTGCCCTGGGCGGTGGCCCCGGTGGTGAGCGGGGTGATGTGGCGCTATCTCTTCCATCAGAGCTATGGCCTGATCAACGCCTTGCTCAAGCAGCTGGGGTGGATCGACCGTTATGTGGTCTGGTTTGAAGACCCCACATTTGCGCTCAGCATTGCCAGCTTTGCAACCGCCTGGAAGGCGCTACCTTTCTCGACGCTGATCCTGCTGGCGTCGATGCAGAGCATTTCGGAGTCGCTCTTCCGGGCCGCCAAGATGGATGGGGCCGATGTGTTCCACCGCTTTCGCTATGTCACCCTGCCGCACCTGCGCCCGACCCTGGTCTTTGTGGTGGTACTGCAGATCATTTCGTCGCTGCAAGCGTTCGATATTATTTTCACGTTGACGCGCGGCGGCCCCGGGCAAGGCACCGTGGTGCTCAACTACCTGACCTTTGTCAACGCCTTCGAGCGGCTGAGCATCGGCAACGCAGCATCGCTGGCGGTCCTGCTGGCGCTGCTGATCATGCTGCTCAGCGCCCTGTCGATCTATCTCGCCCAGGAACGGCGGAAGCGAGAATAAACGCGATGCGCCAGTTTTTATCTACCTGGTTTCGTCCTCTTCTGCTCTACGCGCTGGCAGCCTGGTTCGTGGTCTGGACGATGGCCCCCGTGCTTTGGATCGCTGTCATGAGTGTGCAGCCGGAGATCAACTACGTCTCGGTGCCCCCCCAGCTCAGCTGGAACGACCTCAGCCTGCGTTGGTACGCCGAGATGCTCGGGGAAGCCGATGTGGTGGCGGCCCTGCGCAACAGCGTCGTCATCTCGCTGGCCACCATGACCTGTTGCCTGGTCTTCGGCGCGCTGGCAGCCTACCCCCTCTCACGGCTGCAGCTGCCCCGCAAAAATTGGTTTCTCACCGCCAGCATCGTCCTGCGGATGATCCCTTCCATGGTCTTGATCATCCCGATGTTCCTGCTGATGCGCCAGCTGCGTCTGCTCGACAGCTATCTATCGCTGGTCATCGTCTACACAACCTTTCTGCTGCCCTATGTGATCTGGATGCTCAAAAATTTTTTTGACCAGATTCCCTACGCGCTCGAAGCGGCTGCCAGGATGGATGGCTGCACGCGGCTGGGGGCGCTCTTTCGGATCATGATCCCGGTCGCCGGGCCCGGGGTCGTGGCCACGGCAGTCTTCGCGTTTATTGGGGCCTGGAACGAGTTTTTGTTCGGGCTGATCCTGTCGACCCGTCTGGCAGTCCCCATCACGGTCAAGCTCTCAGCGCTGGTCGGCGGCACGTTCCACTCGGATACTTCGCTGGTCGCCGCCACCGGGATGCTGGCGATCCTGCCTGTGGTGGTGTTGGTCTTTCTCCTCAACCGCTACATCGTGCGCGGTTTGGTCGAGGGTGTCAAATATTGAGCGCAGGCCGACAAGCGGACCTGTCTGCAACAAGGGAGCTGGACGGATGAGTCGTGTTGTGTTGCGTGGAGTTGCGAAGTCGTTTGGACCTGTCCAGGCGGTCAAGGATGTGACGTTGGAAATCCCCGACCACGCCTTTGTCACTTTGCTAGGCCCCTCGGGCTGCGGCAAAACCACAACCCTCAATATGTTGGCCGGGCTGGAAAAAGTGACGCGCGGCGAGATCTGGATCGACGATCAAAATGTCACACGCTGGGCGCCGCACGAACGGGGCATGGCAATGGTTTTTCAAAATTATGCGCTCTACCCCCATATGAACGTGTTCGGCAACATCAGTTTCGCCCTCGAGCTGGCCAAGGTGCCCAAAGAACAGATCCGAGCACGGGTCCAACAGGTTGCGGCGGCCCTTGAGCTGGAAGCGCTGCTCGAACGCCGGATTGCCCAGCTGTCAGGCGGCCAGCAGCAGCGGGTGGCGCTGGCCCGGGCCATGGTCAAAGAGCCCAAGGTCTTTTTGTTCGACGAGCCGCTCTCCAATCTGGACGCCGCCTTGCGCACCCGCATGCGCAGCGAAATCAAAAAGCTCCACCAGCAACTCAAAACCACCTCCATCTTTGTGACCCACGACCAGGAAGAGGCGATGATTCTTTCCGATGCGATTGCAGTGATGCGGGACGGGCTGGTGGTACAATATGGGCCCGCTGAAACCGTCTACCGGCGGCCAGAAGATCTCTACGTGGCTACCTTTATCGGAAAACCCCGCATGAGCCTTCTGGCGGGAGAGCTGCGTGCAGACGGGCAGCGCGGCGAACTGGAATTTGTCAACCCAGATCTGCGGCTGCGCTGGCCAGCCGGGGAGAGCGGCCCGCTCGACACAGCGGTGCAGCTGGGCATTCGTGCCGAGGATGTCCAGCTGGTGGGGCTGGAGCCACAGCCTGATGTCTTGGACGGAGAGGTCACCCTGGTGGAGCCGTTGGGCTCGGACACCTTTGTCGAGGTCAGCCACGGCCGCAGCGCAATCACGGCCCGCGTCGCGCCCGACCTTCACCCGCGGCCCGGCGACCCCCTGCGGCTGCGGCTGCCCCGCCAGAAGCTGCACATTTTCGATGCCAAAACGGGGAAACGGCTGCCCCTGTGAGTTTCCTCGGCTCCCCTTCAACAGCCAGCCGAGACCGCCGGAAGGAGCGCTGATCCCTATGGTTCGATCTGGAGAGCGACACCCGCTGGGAATAGACGATCTCTTTGCTCTCCGCTGGGTCGACGAACCCCGCCTGAGCAGAGACGGCACGCAGCTGGCCTGCACAGTGACCTGGCTCGACCGTGTGCGAGACAGTCTGTGCACAGAGGTGGTGTGCGACGGCTGGACACAGCCCGGGCACAGCCCCTGCTGGTCGCCCGATGGGAACATCCTGGCGTTTGTGGCGGACGATGCTGCCCCGGCACAGATCGGATGCTGGGATCGACGGAGCCGCCGCACTCGTCCGCTGACACGCCTGCCGCATGGCTGCAGCCAGCCTGCGTGGTCACCAGATGGGCAGCGGCTGGCCTTTGTGGCGGCCGGAACGCTCTGGCAGACAGCGCTTGCTGGCGGGCAGCCCCAAGCATGCAGCGAGCAGGCGGTCGCCACCTTCTGCTGGCTGGCCGATGGCAGCGGGCTGGCCTGGGGCACGCCCCCGGGGCCGGAGGGGCATACCCAGATCTGGTTGGCTCCCCTGCACGGGCAGCCGGCGCTGCTCCACAGCCAGCAGGGGCCGGTCAGCGCACTCACCTGCGCCCCAGATACCAGCGCGCTGGCCTGGATCGGGCACAACCGCTGGCCGGCACAGGGCATCAACCTGGGAATCTGGCATTTGCCGTTGGCGGGCAGGGAGGAAGCGACGCTGCTCACAGCAGCCTTGGATCGCTGCGTAGGGCTGACCACGCGGGCAGACGACGCGCGCGGGCTGAACCCGCCCGACCTGGTCTGGCTGCATCTGGATGGGGAGGATCGGCTTTATTTTTTGTACGCAGAAGGGGGGAGCAGCCATCTCGCCTGGGTAGGGCTCGATCGACAGGTGCGGCCGGTGCTGACCGGGGCGCGCAGCTGTCTGGCTTTTGCAGCAGCCCCGGCGGCCAGGTTGCTTGTCTGTGTGGTGGCAGATGCGCTGCAGCCGGGCGAGGTGCTGGCGGTGGATCTGGACGGTGGCGGAGAATGCTGGCTGACAGCCCACAACCTGGCGTGGCTGGACGAGCGCCAGCTCAGCCCACACGAACCGCTGGCCTGTGTGGCCAGCGATGGGGTCCCGTTGGACGCGTGGCTGTTGCTGCCTGCCGTCCATGCCAGCCCCTCTCCTTTGGTGCTGCAGATCCACGGCGGGCCACACTACGCGATCGGCCATCGTTTTTATTTTGAATTTCAACGGCTGGCCGCGCAGGGGTATGCCGTCTTGTTCGGCAACCCCCGCGGGAGCCAGGGCTACGGCGAGCACTTTGCCACGCAGATCCGGGCAGACTGGGGCGGCCGCGACTACACCGATGTGCTCGACCTGCTGGCTGCTGCGCGACAGCACCCCGCCGTGAACCCAGAACGGCTGGCCGTGACCGGAGTCAGCTACGGGGGGTACATGACACAGACCCTGATCGGCCGTACCCAACACTTTCGGGCCGCCATCAGCGAAAATGGGGTGAGCAATTTCGAGAGCAACTATCGCGACGGCAGCCACCCCACTTTTTGGGAATGGGAGATGGGGGGCACACCCACCACCCAGCCCGAACGCTATCGTGCGCGCTCGCCGCTCCAGCTGGCCCCCCACATCCGCACACCGCTGCTGCTGATCCACGCCGAGCAGGACACCGGCTGCCCAATCGGGCAGAGCGAGGAGATGGCGGCAGCGGTCCAGGCGACAGGCACCCCTGTCCAGCTGCTGCGGGTTCCAGAAGAGGGCCATCTGATGAACCTGGTCGGACGGCCCAGCCGCCGTCTGGAGCGGGCTGCTGCGGTCGATCGCTGGCTGAAACAGTGGCTGTAAAAGACACAGTGGCTGTACAAGACAAGGCCAGCGAACCTTTTATCCACTTTCCAACCGGGCGGGTCTTCGACCCGCCCCCAATCGACAGAGCCTATGAGACGCAAAGTATTTCAAATTGACCCGACAGAGACGTTAGCCCCCTACACCTACGAGCGCGCAGCGATCGCTGCAGCCGGCGGCGAGCTTGTGGTCGGCGACTGCCTGACCCCAGAAGATCTGATCGCGCAGGCAGGGGATGCCGAGATTTTGCTGCTTTCGTGGAAAAAAATTATCACGCCGGCGGCGATGGAGGCCCTGCCGCATGCCCGGCTGATCGTTCGTTGGGGAGTTGGGTACGACATGGTCGATGTGGCCGCCGCCACTGCGCACGGCATCGCCGTCGCCAACGCGCCGACCTATGCGGTCGACGATGTGGCGGAACATACCCTGGGTCTGCTGCTCTGCTGCGTGCGGCAGCTGGCGTGGTTCCATCAGCGGATGCGACAGGGAGAATGGAACAGCCCACTCGGCCATGCCATCCATCGGATGCGGGGGCGCACGCTGGGGCTGGTCGGCGTTGGCCGGATCGGGGCAGCTGTTGCCTGGCGGGCGCGTGGGCTGGGGCTACGGGTGGTTGCCTGCGACCCAGGGGTGCGCGCCGAAAGCCTGCAGGCGCTGGACATCGAGCCGTGCAGTTTCGACGAGGTGCTCGGGCAGGCAGACTATCTCTCTGTGCACGTGCCGCTGAGCGCGGCGACACACCACCTGATCGACGCCAGCTGTTTTGCCAAAATGCGGCCAGGGACCATTTTTCTCAACACCAGCCGGGGCCCTGTGGTCGATGAAGAGGCCTTGGTCGCGGCGCTGGCCAGCGGTCAGCTGGGGGGGGCCGGGCTGGATGTCTTCGAGCAGGAACCGCTGGCCAAAGAGAGCCCGCTGCGGAACCTGGAACAGGTGGTGCTGACCCCGCATACAGCGGCCTACTCTGTGGAGAGCTGGCAGGCGCTGCGCGAAGAGGTCTGTGCCACTGTGAACGCCTGGTTCACAACTGGCTGGGCCCCCAATATCGTCAACCCCCAGGTGCGCCCCACACTGCGCAGCCAGTAGGCGTTGTGCGTTGGGCGGCTGTACAGCCGCCCAACAAGGCTGCAGGCGCTCCCCCCGCCCCTTCCCCAGCAGGCCGCTTTTACCACATCCTGGCAGGGATGTCCAAATTGGCGCGCCTTTTTGACCGCTGCTGCGTCTTCTCTCCAAGACACACCTGTGTAGAGCGCCTGCCCCCAAAACGCCGGCTTCACCGCCACAGCCGTATTGTGCAGGATGAACACGCCGTCAGACAACGCTCTACATTCGCACCCAAGACAGGCACTCCAACGGACACAGGGCAAAGGATGTGGAAGAATTGTCCGCATGGGCAGCTCTTGCAGCAAGTTCCATCGCATAGAAAGGCGAACCCGACGATGACGCTTCAGATGGTCCAGTTTCCACGCGCTTGTACCTGCTCAAAACAAATTGCCGTTTTTCCACAGGGCTGGAGAAGCGTGTTCGTTGCCCTGGCTGTGCTGCTGTTTGCAGCGGCCAACGCCGCTGTGGCCCAGGCACAGTCTGCTCAGCTCTGGTTGGTGGATGCAAGTTACCCGGACAACAGCGGCTGCACGGCCAGCACACGTACATGCAAGACCATTCAGGCAGCCATCCAGGCAGCCGCTGCAGGCGACACCCTCACTGTCGCAGCCGGGACCTACAGCGAAAACATTGTGGTCAACAAACCCTTGACCCTGCTCGGCGCGCAGGCAGGTGTCAAAGCCACGGGTGCTGCTCGCGCCGGCGGCGAATCGCTCTTGAACGGCACGGGGGGCAGCTCCAGCTTTGTGGTGCACATCCAGTCTGACTCTGTGACAATCGACGGGTTTGCAATCAACCCACGTGTCAACCCTGCCGATGGCACCCAGTTTGCCCGCGATGCCATCAATGTACGAACCGACCATGTGGCAAAGCCGGGAGATGCTTCGATTGGCGCGTACCGCACCCACATCGTCCTGCGCAACAACTGGATCTATTCCGACATTGGTGCTCTGACCGGCCAGCAGCAGGGAATTTTGTTGGGGGAGTCTCCGTTCAACAACAGCCCCACGGCACCGCTCAACGCCGAAGTCGCCAATGTGACGATCGTCGACAACTACATTCAGATGGTGAACAGTGCTGCCAGCGGCGGCCCGCGCGGGATCGTGTTGGGCAACCAGTTTCAAGGCACGCTGGCCGGGGGGGGGAAAGCGTCGATCCTGTATTCGAACCTCACGATCGACGGCAACACAATTTTTGCCAGCAACATCCCCATGTTTCAATCGCAGCTGCAGACACGGCTGACCGCGATCACGGTCACCCACAACACCTTTGGCAACAGCCGCAGCGGTGTGAGCCTGGCAGCCTCGATGGTCGACAGCACGTTCAGCTACAACACGGTGCAGGATGTCTCGGCCGGCAGCGGTGCCACACTCTGTCTGGTCAACTCGACTGCTGCCTACAACACCTTTCGTCGGATTGGCGGGTCGTCCGGTCTTGTCCTTGCCGGTGGGCGTTCGACCGACCCGACATACTTTCCTGCCTCGTCCAACGCCACCGTGCAGAACAACGCCTTTTTTTACAACGATGTGGCGCCTGCCGCCGGGATCACCTATTTCGCCGGCCTGAACATCCAGCCCGATACAAACTCGTCAGGCGTTCCCATCGAGGGCACGACCGGTGTGGCCGCCAACTCGATCATTCTCTCCGGCAACATCTTTACCAATAGCAATCCACTCACCCTGACGGTACCTGTGGCGGCGATTGTGCAGCGCAGCGCCCACACGACGCTCTTCGCCCTCCACACCTCCCCCAACGTCTTTGATGGGCTGGCGCTGACTGCCACTTCGACGGTCACCGAGCTGGCCACCCTGGCCGACCGTGTGGCGGACAGCGTCGACGCAGCGGGTCTGGGGACCGTGCAGCTGAAGCCAGAGACCTTCTTGGTGACCCCGGCCAGCTTCTGGCCGCCCGCCGCCTCCACCGCCCCCAGTCTCCAGCGTGCGGCGGAGGCCGCCACCCACGCTGCAACGATCCTGGTGTTTCCCGGCATCTATACAGGGTCTGTGACCCTTCCCCGTTCGGTGACCCTGCGCGGGGCTGGCGACGGGGCAGACCCTGCCGCGGCCACGATCCTGGCGGTCGCTGCTGGCAACGCCGGGGTTACGGTCGCCGCCGACCATGTCCATCTCCAAGATGTCCGGATCCAGCGGGCAGATGCGCAGTACAGCGCCGGCATCCAGGTCACGACGACCCTCACCGGGCTGACCCTGACCAGGGTCAGCGTGCTCGGCGCACAGAGGGGGTTTTGGGTCAGCACCGAAGGAGATGTCACCGCTCTGGCCGTCGCGGACTCCCATTTCGACGAAAATGAATTCGGCTGGTATCTACAAAAAGCCAGCCCAAACAGCACCTCGGTTCGCCAGCTGCAGGTCACCGACAGCACCTTTTATTCCAATACGGCCAAGGGTTTTTACGCTGAGAAACTTGACCACGCCTTGCTGGACAGCATCGCAGTGCGCGGCAGCGGCGTCGCCTCGGCCTATGACGCCAACCAGGCGCTGGGGCTGGAGCTGAAGTGGGGCAGCTACACGGATCTCACGATCCAAAATTCTTTGTTCGAAGCAAGCGGCGCCTACGGGACGGCCAGCCAGCCGTACCTGCCAGCGGCGGTCGTGCTCGTCGCCCGCAGCGAGCTGAGTGGCTCGCTGGCTGGGGTCACCCTCACGCACAACAGCCTCAGCGGGCTGGAAAACGCCCTGCGCATCGGCAACCTGGGCGACCCAGGCCCGCAGCAGGTGTCTGTCACCCAGAACCGCCTGCTCGGGGCCAACGGGGCGGGCAGCACAGGCTACGGTCTGATCCTGGCCAGCACGGCTGCGGTCACAGCTACGCTCAACTGGTGGGGCGACCGCACAGGGCCAGAGGAGGCGGCCAACTTGTTCGGAGCTGGCAGCGTCATCACAGCCACCTCCGGTGGCCTCCCTTTGTATCGGCCCTGGCTGAGCAGCGGCGACGACAGCGACCCGGCAACGACGGGCTTTCAGCCAGTTTTTCCGCAGGATCGCTATGGGCTGCTGGTCGGGTTGACGCTGCCGGCCAGCGCGCTGGTTCCTGAGTTCGCCACAGCCACCGCGCACTACACGACCACAGTGCAGCGTACGGCTGATCGGTTGGTGGTGACGCCGACAGTGGCGGCAGGCTACGCTGCGACAGTCACGGTCAACGGCGGGGCGGTGGCCTCGGGCAGTGCCTCCGCCATTCTCCCGCTGACCGTGACCCTGCCAACCCCAATTTCGATCACAGTGACCGGGCTGGACGGCTGGACACAGGTCTACACGCTGACCGCGCAGATCCGCTGTCTCGACGTGGTCCATGTCAACCGGGCAGCCACAGGGCCCGACAAAAATGGAATCGGCTGGGCCAGTGCCTGGAACGATCTGCAGGATGCGCTGCGTTCCCCCCGCACCTGCAGCGGGGTCAGCGAGCTTTGGGTGGCCAGCGGCGTCTACACCCCAGGTCTGACTGCCACAGCCACCTTCTCGATCCCGGCCGGGGTGGCGGTCTACGGCGGGTTTGCAGCCACAGAAACCACTCGCGACCAGCGGGACTGGCGGCACCAGCGCACGGTGCTTTCGGGAGATCTGGCAGGAGATGACCGGGCAGATGTGCAGGGGGTTGTCACCTCGACCAGCCTGCTGACTGGCACCAACGCCTACCATGTGGTGTGGCTGGAGGGGACCCCCAGCGCGCCGATCACCGGCACCACCCGGCTGGACGGGTTTGTGGTCACTGCCGGCAATGCCAGCGGCAGCAGCAGCCCGCACAACCGCGGCGGCGGCCTTTTTTGTCTGAGCAACGGCAGCCCGTGCAGCCCTGCGCTGAGCAACCTGTTCTTCAGCGCCAACCGTGCTGCTGCGTTCGGCGGGGCCCTCTATCTGGATGGGCGGGGGGGCGGGGTCAGCAGCCCGACGATCACCCACAGCGAGTTTCGCAGCAACAGTGCCGGCTCAGGGGGGGCGATCTACAACCATGGGCTGGAGGGCAGCAGCAGCCCGGCGCTGGTCAACACGGTTTTTTATGCCAACAGCGCCAATACCGGGGGGGCGGTCTACAACAACGGGTCCGACGGCGACAGCAGCCCGTCATTCCACCAGGTGACATTTGCGGCCAACAGCGCAACGACCGGAGGGGCGCTCTATCTGCTGGAGGCAGGCAGCCCCCAGCTGACCAACACCCTCCTGTGGGGCAACACAGCGTCCGCCGGCGGGGCGCAGCTCTATCTGGCAGCAGGTGCCGCCTCTCCCCAGCCTGCAATCCAGTTCAGCATCGTGCAGGGTGGGGAGAGCGGCAGCAACAGCGGCACCGCCTTCAGCGCCGGGATGGGCAACCTCGACCAGGACCCACTTTTTGCAAACAGAGCCAACGGCGACCTGCGGCTGCTGGCTGGCAGCCCGGCGATCGATGCCGGCAGCAACAGCGGTGCCCCTGCCGACGACCTGCGCGGCCTGCCAAGGCCAGTCCAGGCCCAGGTCGACATCGGAGCCTACGAGACGCAGGGATTCACACTCACGGTCAGCGGCGGGAGTGGGCAGAGTGCGCGGATCGGCCAGCTTTTTGCCGAACCGTTGACCGTCACCCTCACCAGCCCGACTGAAGCGGTCGGGCCAGGGGCTCTGCTCACAGTCACGGCGCCGGCCAGCGGGGCGGGGCTGGCAGCATCCTCGCCCTACACCGTGGCTGGCAACAGCAGCGGGGTGGGCAGCACAGCCGTCCGGGCCAATCTGCTGGCCGGCAGCTATGGGGTCACCGTGACCGCGCGCGGGGTGGCTGTGCCGGCTGTCTTCAGCCTGTCCAATCAGCCCAGCCCGACCGCCATCCAGCTGACTGGCGCGCCGCCAGCGCTCTATGGCGCAGCCGTCGTGCTGACAGCGACGGTGACGGCCACCCTGGAAGGGGCTGGGGTTCCGGCCGGGGTTGTCACCTTTACTGCGGCAGCGGGTGCGCTTGGGGCGGTGCCGCTGAGCGCCAGCGGTGTGGCGACGATCAGCACAGCCAGCCTGCTGGCCGGCACCCAAAGGATCACCGCCACCTATGGCGGCAGCGCCCACTATCTGGCGATCGGGCCGGTGACCGCTACCCAGCAGGTGGAGCGGGTCAGCCCGACGATCGGGCTGGGGAGTGCACCGGCGCCGTCCAGCTACGGCCGGCCCGTGCTCTTCACGGCGACGGTCGCGGGCCCAGGGCTGTTGGCACCGACAGGGCGTGTGACATTCACCACCGACCTGGGGGCCTTCTACACAGCGACGGTGGAGGCTGGGGGGGTCGCGACAGCCACGACGCCAGCGCTGCCCGCCGGCGCGCGCATCTTGACGGCAAGCTACAGCGGAGACAGCAACCACCTGCCCGGCAGTTCGCTGCCGATCACACAGGAGGTGGCGCTGGCGACCCCTGGGATCAGCCTGACCCGCCACCCAGCGGCGTCGGTTTCTGGGGAACAGGTCACCGTGACCGCCACAATGAGCACCACCGGTTCGATTGCACCGGCGGGCACGTTGACGATCACCCTGAGTTCGGGCCGTTTCTTGACCGCTGCCGTCGGTACAGCCAACAGCAGCCTGGCTATGACACTCACCGACCTGGCCGTGGGCAGCACGGTGTTCACCGCAACCTACAGCGGGGACGCCAACTCTGTCGCCGCAGTCTCGGCGCCCATCCTCCACACTGTCTCCCAGGCCAGCACAGAGACCCTGTTGGAAAGCAGCCCCAACCCGACAACCTACGGCGCAACTGCCCTGTTTACAGCAACAGTCACCGCAGTTGCGCCCGGAAGAGGCACGCCCACCGGCGGCACATTTTTGTTCACCACGCCCGGCGGGACGTTGCTGGGCACCCGTGCCCTGAACGAAAGCGGGGTTGCCACAGCCACCATACACAGCCTGCCCGTGGGCAGCACAGGGGTGCGGGCTACCTACAGCGGGGATGCCAACTTCCTGGCCAGCACCTCCAACACCCTCCTCCAAGGGGTGGGGCCAGCCAGCACAGCGACACAGCTGGCGCCGCCAGCTCCTCCAGTTTTGTACGGGGATGTGGTCACCTTGACAGCCAGGGTCACAGCCACCGGGCTGTTTACACCGGCGGGCCAGCTGACACTCTCCGGTGTCGCCGGGGTGCTGGTGACAGCCACCCTCGACGCTGGCGGAGCTGTGACCTTGACCACCGCCAGCCTGCCGGCAGGGCAGCAGGTGCTCACCGCCACCTATGTCGGCAACAGCAATTTTCTCGCCAGCCACTCACTCCCGGTCACACAGACTGTGCTGCCCGTGACGGCCACAACCACTCTGACCGTCACCCCAACAGCCCTCGGATACGGCCAGGCAGCGCTCTTCACGGCGACTGTCGCCGGGCCCGGTGCCCTGGTTCCCACAGGGGTCGTCACGTTGGTTGCAGACAGCGGAGAAGTGTTGACCGTGACGCTGGATGCAGCAGGGGTTGCGACGACGACGCTGGCCTTTCTGCCCCAAGGAAGACGGATTCTCACAGCGACCTACGCCGGTGACCCAAACCACCAGGGCAGCGAGTCGCTGCCGGTCGAGCTGACAGTGCTGCCGGCTGCAACCACAACAGCGCTGGCCAGCGCGCCCTGGCCCTCCTTCTTCGGCCAGCCAGTCACCTTCACAGCGACGGTGACCACCACCCTCAGCGGGACAGGAGCCCCGACCGGCAACGTCACCTTCACCCTCCCCAGCGGCCCGCTGGGCAGCAGCCCGCTGGACACAGCCGGCGTGGCGACGCTGACCGTCGCCACACTGCCGGTCGGCGTCAGCGACGTGACCGCCGTGTACACGGACAACCCCAATTTTCAACCCAGCAGTTCGAACACCCTCTCTCAGCAGGTGGTACGCAGCCAGACCGCCACTCTCCTGGCCAGCATGACGGCGTTCAGCCGCTACGGCGACCCTGCAGTGCTGACAGCGACCGTCGCCGCCGTTGCACCAGGTGCTGGGACGCCCAGCGGGCTTGTCCTCTTTTCGTCCTCTGCCGGGCTGTTGGGGGCTGCGCCCCTGGATGGGAGCGGCCTGGCGGTTCTGACGACAACCCAGCTGCCTGCCGGCAGCCCAACGGTGATTGGTTTCTATGCGGGCGACACCCATTTTCAAAACAGCTTCTCCAGCGAGCTCCTCTTCACAGTTGCACGGGCTCGCCCTGGCTTCGCCTTGGAAGCAGCCCCAGCTCCTTTCGGCCAGCAAACCGTGCTGACCGCTACAGTCAGCACAACAGCCACAGGGGTAAGCCAGCCGGCCGGCACAGTCACCTTTACAACGGCGAGCAGGCTTCTGGGCACAGCAGCGGTGGCTGCCAACGGAAGAGCGATCCTGACCACCACAGCCCTGCCGCTGGGCGAAAGCGCGGTGGCAGCAGCCTACGGAGGAGACAACAATTATCTGGCCAGCAACCCTGTGACCACCACGCTGACGCTGCTTCCGGGCAGCGCTGTGGTCTCGATCACCAGCACAGCCAATCCAGCCGTGCTGGGAGAGACAGTGCTCGTGACGGTGTCGGTGCAGCCGCCCGCTGCCGGTGCCCAGCAGCCAACCGGCAGCGTGAGCCTGACCGTTGGGAACATCCCGCTCCCCCCTGTCGTGCTTTCCCCCAGCGGGGTAGCGACCTTCAGCTTGCCCAGCCTGACCTTGGGCGAGACCCTGCTGGCCGCCACCTACAGCGGAGATGGCAGCTATCTGGCTGGAAATTCCGAACCGTTCTCCCAGAGGGTGGAAGGCGTCAGAACCGCTGTCCTGCTCTCTGGAGAGCCCCTCACTGCTGTCTACGGGACGCCGGTATGGCTGACAGCAACGGTGGCTGCGATTGTCGCTGTGCCCGCCGGCGTGCTGACACCCACCGGCGTGGTGACTTTTGCAACTGACACAACCGTGCTGGGCAGCGCCCCACTCGGCGAGAGCGGCGAGGCAACGCTGGCAACGACCCACCTGCCCGCCGGGACACAGCCGATCACGGCCAGCTACAGCGGGGACGCCTTCTATGCAGCCAGCCATTCGGCTGCGCTGGCCGCGCAGATCCGCCAGGCCGAGCCAGAAATTGCGCTGGTGAGCCCTTCGACAACAAGTGCCTACGGCACTCCCGTGACGCTGACCGTGTCTGTCAGCGGGCCTGGCCCGCTGGCCCCGAGCGGCGTGGTCACGCTGGCAGCCAGCAGCGGCGGTCTCTGGAGCGTGCCGCTGTACTCGCTGAATGCCAGGCAGCACATCACCGCAGGCGCCACCGCAGCGGCCACGCTGACCCTGACCAGCCTGCCTCTCGGGGTCAGCAGAATCACCGCCACCTATGTCGGCGATCAGAACCATCTGCCTGCGTACACGGCGCCGGTGACCCTCACCGTGCTTCCGGGCCGTGCCCTGATCTTTGTCGAGAGCAGCCCCAATCCAGCCGTGCTTGGAGCGACCGCCGTGGCCACCGTGACGGTGCAGGCGCCGGTCGCAGGAGGGCCAGGGCCCGCGGGCAGCGTGACCTTGACGGTCGGGACAGCGCTGTTGGCACCCATCGCGCTCGGGGTCAGCGGGGTGGCCACCTTCTCGCTGCCCAGCCTGGCCTTGGGGCAGGCGGTGCTGGTCGCCGCACATAGCGGGGATGGCACCTATCTGCCAGGGGAGTCTGCGCCCTACACACAGACGGTCGTGCGCGCTGGCACCGCCGTGCAGCTTGCGGTCGAACCGTCTGCGGTCGTCTACGGAGAACAGGTGCTGTTGACAGCGACCCTGAGCACACTCCCCCCGACAGCAGCCCAGCTGCCGACCGGGGTCATCACCTTTGCCACGGCTGAAGCCGTGCTGGGCAGCCGCCTGATTGGCGCCAATGGAGCAGTGACGCTGGCCACCACCAGCCTCCTGGCCGGCCTCCAGGCCATCACAGCCACCTACAGCGGGGATGGATCCTATGCAGCCAGCGACTCTGAGAGCAGGATTGTCCAGGTCAGCCCAGCAGAATCTGCTGTGGTTTTGGCCAACAGGCCGCTGAGCACGACCTACGGGCAGCCGGTCACGCTGACCGTGAGCGTGGGCGGGCCCGGGCCGCTGTTCCCGACCGGAAACATCACCCTCACTGCTGCCAGCGGCAGGCAGTGGGTCGCTGCCTTGGCTGCCGGCACCGGGGGCGCTGCGGTACAGGTGGACGACCTGCCAGCGGGAAGCAGCCCTTTGGTTGCTCTCTACGGCGGCGATGCGAACCACCGGCCCAGCAGTTCGCTGCCGATCACACAGGAGGTGGCGCTGGCGAGCACGCAGGTCGTGCTGGACAGCAGCCCCAATCCAGCCGGGCTCGCTGCTGCAGTGAGCTTCACAGCGACCGTCCAGGAGATCTTGGCCAGACAACCCGCAGCCGCAGCGCCGTCTGGCCGGGTGGTGTTCCTGGTGGGCAACACCGCGATCGGAGAAAGCCCACTCGTCAACGGTGTTGCCCAGACAACGACCACGGCGCTGGCCGGAGGGGTGCAGGAGATCACAGCGCTCTACAGCGGCGATGCCAACTACCTGCCCGCCCGCTCGGCTGCACGGGTGCAGACGATTCTGGTGCCGCAGCCGCGTGCGGTAGGCGACGCCGTCAGTCTGCTGCAAGGCGAGACCGTGGAGATCCCAGTGCTGGCCAACGATCTGAACCCCGCTGGCGGGGCGTTGGCGGTGGTTGCGATCACGGCGCCCGCCAGCGGGGTGGCCACCCTGGGCCCACAGACGATCCGCTACACTGCGGCGGCCAGCGGGGTGGTGACCTTCACCTATACGCTCAGCGACAGCAACAGTCAGCGCAGCAGCGCCACCGTGGTGCTCTTCGTTCGTCAGCTTGCCGAAACGCAGCCAGCAGTGGCCGCTGTCGACCCCACCCTCTCCACCACCGTCGCATTTACCGGCAGCCAGGGAACGCTCCAGGTAGCAGCCCCCGTCGGTTTCTACACACCGACCCTGGCGCCGGGACAAACGTTTGTCCTGAGCTACAGCCCGGCGGTCACCCGCACCGACAACGCACAGAGACCGCCAGGCACGCTCCGCTTTGCCAACTTCGAATTTGAGCTGGACGCCTTTATCGACGCCGAACCGCTGTCAGGTGTCCAGTTTGCCCAGCCCCTGCTGTTGACCCTTCGGTACGACCCAGCGTTCGTGGCCGCGCTCGATGTCACGACGTTGGCGCTTTACTACTGGGATGGAACCCGCTGGAGCACAGAAGGCATCCAGGTGACTGGCCACGATGTGGTCAACGCTGTGCTCACGGTCTCGATCAGCCACCTGAGCCAGTTTGCCCTCTTCGGCAGCTCGCTCCAGCCCGAGTTTCGCTCGATCTACCTGCCGACAATCTTGTGGGTCGGTTCTCCGGTGGAGTTTCCCCTGTTTGGTTCAGAACTGCCTGACTCGGACCAGCTACTCCCTGGGACACCCGTCGCTGCGCTGACCGAAACGCTCTATCTGCCGATGGTGAACCAGGGAGGGGAGCCCTGATCGACGGCGCAATACCAGGTTGTGAGCCAGCATGCGGAATTCAGAACTTGCCGTCAGCTATACTACAATAACAACGACGGCTGGAATTGGTTTGCAACAAAAAACAAGGAGAAAAACAATGAAAAGGAGCAAAACGCTCGTGCGCTGGCTGATGCTGTCCATGGTCCTGTTGTTGAGCGCCTGTGTGCCAGCGGCCATGCCAGCCAGCGAGCCCGCTGAGGCGGCGCCAGCTGCCGGCCCTGGCCAGACCAACGTGGTCTATGCGCTGCCCGACCTGGGCGGTCGCGTGGTGCAGGCGGCGATGGCCAACGACTACACACCGCTGCAATTTATCGACCCGGCGACCGGTGAGGCGGTCGGCTGGGAGTACGACGCCGTGGCCGAGATCTGTGCCCGGCTCAACTGTGTGGTGGAATGGAACAACACTTCGTGGGACGGCATGATCACGGCGATCAACGCTGGCCAGTTCGACATCGGCATGGACGGCATCACGATCACCGCCGAGCGGGCCGAGCAGGTCGACTTCAGCCTCCCCTACATGACCGCACAGCAGTTCATGCTGGTGCGGGCCGGCGAAGACCGTTTTGCGGCGCCGGCGGAGTTCGCCGCG